>VGOC01000018.1 GCA_016865865.1 Chloroflexota bacterium | reverse complement strand
CCAAAAGTGGTTGAAACAGCGACAATTTAGGCTGTTGGACACATATTATAGACGTTTTGTAAGGTGCTACCCCGCCGGAAACAGTTCACGGCGTATAAAACTATCAATTTTTAGCGGAAAGTAAAGTTTCAACATTGGAAGTTTTTGGCTGGTAAGAGATCCACTTAGCAATGAAATCTCGCCATTCAGAGGCGCTCGAATCGCGGATAACGAAGAACTGTCTGATGAATTAATTGCCGCGCAAGAATTATTGTATTCTTTTTACCGGGGGTTGCTCCCCGCCGATCAGGCGCTGGACGAAGAGTTATGGGGCCGATATTACGCAATCACCGATTTATGGGGGGGAGGTCATGGCACGGGATGGATTAACATCCGGTTCTATTACAATCCTATCAGCGGACTCCTCGAACCGATCGCCTTCGATGGCTATGTATTTCACGGCAGTTTTGCTAGAAGCCAACTCGCCTATCCGTTTTCCAACGAGCCATTTTTCGCGACGCCTGGGGTTCAAAAAGCATACATCGAAACGCTGGAAAGAATCACCTCCCCTAAATATGTCCAAATGCTCGAAGATAAATTCGGGGAAGAGATTGGAAAGTATTACGATCTGCTGGTCGAAGAGTACAAAGATCATCGCTATGAACAAATCGAATTCGAAGGGCCGCCTCTCGAACTCCCCTGGGAGAACCTGGCCTTTCGAGCAGATATATTGAACAAGAATATCAACCCCACTCAACCCATTCGGGGCAACTACCACCTGGTAGAAAGGGATGGGAAAACCTACCTTCAATTGGATCTGGTCAATATGATGATCCTGCCCATGCAAATCGAGGAGGTAACCATCGGTAATAATAACTTACCTTTCGAGAAAGATTGGTGCTTCGTTGAGCGCTGTCTGGCTGACATCATCGAAGATGGGAACGGGCAGACCCTGCTGGAAAGGAACGATGACGACTTCATCCCCACGCCCTTCCTGATTCCTGGGGATTCGTTTACTCTAGAAGAAACCAGCGAGGAAGTCATTACCCTTCGCGCCAGGATTTTTGGAGGTTCCAAACTTTTCGAAATCCCCATCTATTCGAATTATGTGCCTCAGGGTATCGAGATCGGCGTCAAACCAATCTCAACTCTGGAAGAAGCGTTAGATGCCCATGAATTCTTGGAATATGTCAGCGATACTCGACTAGCCATAACTCCAGGTGATTGGACCGTCATTGGCGATCTCATCATCCCAGAAGGATACAACTTGACAATCCCTGGAAACACGTCCTTGCGTTTCGAAGAGGAGAGCGTATTCTTGACTCACGGAAGCATCGATATTCTTGGCAGCGAAGATGCTCCGGTGCTTCTGACCGCCCAGAGGGATCACTGGGGCGGCTTGGTCGTCTTGAATGCTCCAGAACCATCGAACTGGCAATATGTAAACGTAGAGAAAATGTCTGGGATCACAGATCCTGGCTGGGTTCTCACAGGCGGCGTCACCTTCTATGAGAGCGCAGTGGATATATCCTTCTCGACGATTGGCAAAAATTCCACCGAAGACGCCTTGAACGTCGTTCGTTCACCTTTTTCGTTTGCCTATGTCGAATTCCGGGATACAGCCTCGGATGCGTTCGACGGCGACTTCACCACTGGCTCAGTAACGCAATGCGGTTTTCATGACATCACCGGGGATGCCTTAGACGTCAGCGGATCCGATGTCACAGTCATTAAATCTTATTTCGTAAACATTGGCGACAAAGCGATCTCAGCAGGAGAAAAAAGCGACGTCGTTATCAACGATATTGACATCCGCAATGTAAACATCGGCATCGCCAGTAAAGACCTATCGTCCGTATTCGTCGATTCCGCCAAGATAGATGGCGCTATCGTCGCAGGTCTGGCCGCCTACATCAAGAAACCACAATATGGGCCCGCCTCTCTCGAGGCAGTCGAGGTCGAAATTCTGAACACCGAAACACCAACTCTCTGCCAGACTGATAGTCAGTTGATATTAAATGGGGAGATCGTTCATACCGAGGATATTGACGTGGAAGCCTTGTATATGCAGGATCAAATGGGGCATTGAGAGATAGTGATGAACGACGATCTTCGCTACGAACAAAAAATGGTTTTCGACGCCCTGCGCCTGGGCGAAGCGCGCAGTTGGGTATATGCACATCCAGATTCATTCAGGGTGGCTAATCCGCCTCGCCAGGTGAACAATATCTATTTCGATACGCTCGACCGCCAAATCATGCTGGATCACATCAACGGAACTGCAAACCGCTCGAAATTCAGGTTTCGCTGGTATGGGGAAAGCTGGCAGACGAATGGGGGGCAAATCGAGGTCAAAAAGAAAATTGGTCAATTGGGTCACAAAACCATTCAGCCGATTTCGATTTCGATGGATATCACGCGGCTCTCCTGGCGCGAAATCGTGAATTCGCTGAAAACCGATCTCTCGAGAGAATATGCCTCTCTATTGGAAAGCCTGTATCCAACTATCATCAACCAATATCGAAGGGAATATTATGTGAGTATGGACGGGATCATCAGGCTGACGCTGGATTACGATATGCGGGCTTTCGATCAATCTTTTGGATTTTCCCCCAATACCCGTTTCACGAAACCTCTCCGCAACCATGTGATTATCGAAATGAAGTCCCCGAAAAGCTCTCACCAAAGACTCGCGAATTGTATCGCCGAATTCCCTCTCCGCTGTACGCCAAATTCGAAGTACCTCAACGGGGTCGAGAATGCGATGGGATAACCTGTTTTAGGAGAGCAGCCCCGTCAAAAGAGCAAACAGAACACATAACAAAACCGGGAAAATCCCCCACAGGAATATCTTCCCCGGCTCATAGATGAGCAAAACCTGGATAAAATTCAACATCGTCAGCGCGATATATTGAAAGATATTCGTCGCCAGCCTGGATTCCCTGGTGGGAGGATTAGGTTGGATCATCACGGAGGTGATTCTGAGGTCGTGATAGGCAGCCTGCGCCAGGGTATCCAGCGTATAGGAATAACTCGCGGTAACATGCAGCTTTTCCAAGGCCAGCCTGGAATAAGCCCGAAAGCCAGAAACCGCGTCGGGAGAATGGATATTCAACAGCAATCCGACCAACCTGTTCCCAACCCATTGCAGGAATCGCTTCGACAGGGAGAAATGGCGTACCTTCCAGGGTTGGCGATCCCCAATCACCATATCCGCCTTATTTTCTAGAACTGGTTGGACGAGGTCCACGATTGATCGGGAGGGGTACTGGTTATCGGCGTCGGTGTTGACGAAGATATCGCAACCGCTTGCTATGGCAGCGTTGACCCCTGTTTGAAAGGCATAGCCCAATCCCAGGTTGCGATCATGTTCGATCACCCTGCAACCGAAGCTCTTCCCCACCCTGACGGTATCATCGGTCGAGCCATCGTCAACGATTTGGACGCTGATATCTGAAATCCCAGGAAGTTGCGCGGGGAGTTCCTGTAGAACCAAAGGCAGGGTGTCTTCCTCATTGTAGCAGGGGATGTTGATAACCAGCCTCATTTTACGGACGTATCACAGGTAAGCCTGTAGCGCAGGGATATTGGTCATAATCCAATAAATTCCCCCCGACATCAATCCAGTTGACGGGATCGTGATGATCCAGGCCGTAATGATTTCCTCCGCCACGCCCCAACGGACTTTGCTGATGCGTTCCGATGACCCAACGCCGATGATCGCAGAACTGACAACCTGGGTCGTGCTCACCGGGCCACCGATCAATGAAGCGCCCAAGATCACCATCGCCGAGGTCAATTGGGACGCAAATCCATGTAGCGGGCGGATTTTATAGAACTTGCCTCCCAGGGTTTTGATGAGACGCCAACCCCCAAAAGCAGTCCCCAGGGCAATCGCCCCGGCGCTCAAAGCAATAACCCATATTGGAACCTTGAAACCAGGGATCACCCCGCTGATGACCAATCCTAACGTGATCACGCCCATGGTTTTTTGAGCGTCATTGGTGCCATGGCTGAAAGCCAGTGCCAGCGCGGTGATGATCTGCGATCTCCTGAAGAATGTATTGATTCTAGGAGTTGCTGCTCTAGCCAGGAAAAAAATGATCCGCGTCACCAGAAAGCCCAAAACGAAACCAATCAGCGGTGAAATAAACAAGGCGATCAACACTTTTTCCAGCCCTTCGAGTTCGATCACATCGAAACCAGCCCCAATGGATACTGCGCCGATGACTCCACCGATCAAGGCATGAGATGAGCTGCTGGGAATGCCGAAAAACCAGGTCACCAGATTCCATATAATCGCCCCGATCAGGGCTGCGAAGAGCACCCCGATGGTGATCGTATGAGCCTGCACGACTTCATCTCCTATGGTTTTGGCAACCGCCACGCCGAACAGGAAAGGCCCAAGGAAATGGGCTATGGCAGTGACCCCTAAGGCTGTTTGCGGTCTGAAGGCCCGCGATGAGATCATCGTGGCGACGATATTGCTCGAATCATGCAGACCATTGAGGAAATCGAAGATCAAAGCCAGACCGATCAGAGTAAGGATTGCAGGTGTCATGTTCAGGCCTCCCGATCAGGCGATTTTCACTACGATGTCAGAAATCACATTCGCCGCTTCGTCGCCTCGATCCGCCGCGTTACTCAAATGCCGGTACACTTCCCGCATCTTCAGCATTTCTACGATATGATGAACATCCTCAGGCCCACTGAACAGGTCCGCCACGGCCTCGCGGTAGACGCTCTCGATGCGATTCTCCAGGGCTTTGGCGCGTTGGGCGTGATCTATGGCGACCGCGGGATGCTTCTCCAATCTCTGCACGGCCAGCCAGATCTCGTAGGCGGCATCTTGCAACAAAGAAGCAATCCTCATCATGAAGGAAGTAGGGGTGACCTGTAAAATTTCCATTTCATCTACTGTGCTGTAGGCATAATCGAGCACGTCATCTATTGTGCGGGATAACGAGAAGATATCTTCACGATCATAAGGAGTGACAAAAGTGCGGTTCAACTCGTCAATGAGGATACGGCGCACTTCATCGGCCTCTTTTTCCCGCAAAGATAGATTTTCCAGAATGGAATCATCTTGCGATTCCATATACTTCACCAACAACTTCAGGCCTTCATAAGTCAGATTAGCCTGCTCCTCGATCAAGTGGTGAAAGACATCATCTTTCTTTTTGAATAGACGAAACATAGGAGCCTCCCTTGAATAGACAAAGTTTGGTTGTAACTACTCAACCAAACGGGGAAGTTCCCGAAAAAAGGGTGTGCGAAGGGGGCTGCGCCCCCTTCGCACACCCTTTTTTCGGGTAAATCCGTTCGATGGCTGAGCAATTACGTTTGGTTATTATGACCATGAAAAGTCAGAAAATATCGAAGCCATTTCACCCCCCTCGATCCCCCCATTTTCGCCACCAACATATCATTTATTCAGGCATTCGATGACGAAAATGGGGGAAGGCCGTAGGCCAGGGGGGTTCGAAACAGCCCTGCCTCTCAAGAGAGCAGGGCTGCAGAATATTCATTCCAGGGGCAACTGTCGAGTTCTGATCAGATTACTTTTCTTCCTTTATAGCGGCCTGGATGATTTCCTCTGCCAGATAGGCGGGAACCGTATCGTAGTGATCGAATTCCATCGCAAACACCCCCCTGCCTCCGGTCATCGAGCGCAGATCGGTGGTATAGCGCTGCATCTCAGCCAGGGGAACTTGAGCTTTGATCGTGGATTTGCCGCGTTCTGTGCCCATGCCCTGAACTCTGGCCCGGCGAGTGTTGAGATCGCCAAGGATGTCACCCATGCTGGCCTCTGGTACCACCACCTGCACGCTCATGATAGGCTCCAGCATGACCGGTGAAGCCTGCTTCATGGCTAACTTGAAACATTCCCGTGCGGCGATTTCGAAGGCCACCGGTTTGGAGTCCACAGGATGTTCCTTGCCATCGAATACGGCTACTTTGACATTATGCACCGGATAGCCAGCGAGGACTCCATCCGCCATCACATTCTTGATACCTTTTTCGATAGCAGGCATATAGTTTTGGGAGACTGCGCCGCCGAAGACCTCGTTGGCGAATTCGAAATCTCCGTCTGGCAGCGGCTCGACTCGCAAGTGGACTTCACCGAACTGTCCTGCGCCGCCAGTTTGTTTCTTGTGCCGATATTGGGCCGAACCTGCTTTCGTAATCGTTTCCTGGTAAGGCACTTTAGGCTCTTCGATCAGCAGCGTGGTTTGGAATTTGCTGCTTGCTTTTCGAATGGCCACATCAATATGTTGATCTCCCATCCCCTGCAGGATAGTCTGTTTGGTGCTTGGTTCCTGACGCCAGGAGAGGGTCATATCCTCTTCGCACAGGCGCGTCAGGGTTGGGCTGACTTTAGCGGAATCAGCCTGAGTTTCAGGGCTGACCGCTACACGATAGAGGGCATTGGGATAAACGGGAACTGGTAAAGTCAACGCATGGGTCTTTTCGCTGAAAGTATGGGATGTCGAAGTATGGCCCAGTTTGGCTACCACGCCAATATCCCCTGAGTGGAGTATTTTCACAGGGATTTGAGTTTCACCACGGATGACAGAAATTCCTCCCAGACGCTCATCTTCTTTGGCGTTTTGATTCCATACGCGCGTATCGGCGTTGATGACGCCAGAATACACCTTGAAGTACGTGATCTTCCCCACGAAGGGGTCGGCGGTGGTCTTCCATACGTAGGCGGCCAGCGGCCCAGCATCGGAGGCAGGCAACTCCTCGGGACCAGAGACGCCTTCGGCCTCGACCGCAGGCCTATCCGCCGGCGAAAGCGTCAACGAGAGAATAGCTTCCAGTAATGGGAACATACCAATTTCCGCCGTTGCAGCCGTCACGAACACGGGCACGAATTCTCCAGAAAGGACGCCGCTCCGCAGGCCGGCGATGATCTCATCGGTGGTGAGTGATTCGCCATCCAGGTACTTCATCAACAGTTCATCGTTGCCTTCAGCCGCCGCCTCGACCAGTTCCATGCGGGCTTCTTCGACGGCGTCGCTGAACCCGGTCGGGATTTCCTCGGCGTCTTTGCCAACGCCAGCGTAGGCCTTCATGGAGAGCAAATCCAAGACACCCTTGAACTCGGATTTCTCGCCCCATGGAAGCTGCACAGGGATCAAGCGAGCCTCGAAGTTTTCCGCCACGGTAGAAAGCGCCTTCTGAAAATCGGCGTTATCACGATCCATCTTGTTGATCACCACGAAACGCGGCAGGTTGAACTCATCGGCGTACGACCAGGCGATCTCTGTACCCACCTCGGCGCCGGCCACCGAATCGACCACGACAATTACGCCATCAGCGACGCTCAAGGCAGAAATCACCTCGCCGACGAAATCGGTATAGCCTGGGGTATCTAAGAAGTTGATCTTGTAATCCTTATATTCGATGGGAATCACCGAAGTCGAGAGAGAGATGCCGCGGCGAATCTCTTCGCTTTCGAAATCCGAAGTGGTTGTGCCATCTTCGATGCGTCCTAATCGAGTGGTCACCCCCGTGGTGTGCAGAAAGGCCTCTGCCAGCATGGTTTTTCCGGCGCTGCTATGTGAGACGAGAGCGATGTTGCGGATTTTATTGGTGGGATATTCTTTCATTGATTGCGACCTTCCTCGATTTAATATTATTGTTGTAAAACCTGACGATCAGAGGCTCGGAAAAAGGGGTGTACGGAGGTGTACACCCCAGCACACCCCTTTTTCCGACCTCCCTCCAACTGATGTGAAATACCCTCTAATTATATGGTAAAACCCCAAAAACGGGTAGCAATTCGATTTGCCATATCAGATTACCCAACTACCCACTATCCAACATCCAACATCCAACAACATGGTACACTTCTCCCATGAATTCCTTGCGCCGTTTGTTCTTCGACATTTGGTATGTATTCGATCCCCCCTGGGATACCAACATCACCCCCCCTGAGTTGATCGAATTCATCAGCAAGCATCCCCCAGGCCGGGCGCTGGATCTTGGCTGTGGCACAGGCACCAACGCCATCACCCTGGCCCAACACGGCTGGGAGGTCACCGGCATTGATTTCGCCTCCCAGGCCATCCGGGTTGCCCGCCGCAAAGCCAGACGTGCGGCAGTCAACGCCCATTTCCTGATTCAAGACATCACCCAACTGGCTAATTTGCGGCAGCCCTTCGACCTGATCCTCGACATCGGCTGCTTCCACAACCTGAAACCACGCGAGCGAAGGGATTACCGGGGAAACCTGGATCGCCTTCTCGAACCGGGCGGCTTTTTCCTGTTGTACGCGTTTTGCCGCGCCGATCCCGCTTCGTCAGGGAGCGGCATCGTCGCAGAAGATCTAGAGGAATTCTCCTCTCGCCTGGAACTCCTCTGGCGGCAAGATGGCAGCGAACGCGGCGTACGCCCCTCCGCCTGGCTGCTCTACCAAAAGCCCAACTGATGAAATTTCTCTTCTTCTTTATGGATGGCATCGGCCTGGGACAGGACGACCGCCGCAGGAATCCTTTCGCCCAGGCGGAGATGCCCAACCTGAGCGCTCTGCTCGGTGGAGAGCGGCTGATCGGACTCCCCCCGGGCGTGGTCCTGGAATCCGAACGCGCGACCCTGCTCCCCCTGGATGCCTGTCTCGGCGTCGCTGGCCTGCCCCAATCCGCCAGCGGACAGGCTGCCTTGCTGACCGGAGTCAACGCCCCCGCCATTCTCGGCGAGCACTTTGGCCCCAAACCCAACCCGGCCATCGCCGAAATCCTCGCCAATGGCAATCTCTTCGAAACCCTGAAAGAGAAAGGTCGCCGGGTTGCGCTGCTCAACGCTTACCCCCAGGCCTATTTCACAGAGATCAACTCCGGCCAGCGTCTGCCCGGCGCGGTTGCTATGGCTGCGCTCGAATCCGGCCTCCCTCTGATGAACGCAGATGACCTGTTCGCCGGGCGCGCCCTCTCCGCCGACTTCACCGGCAAAGGCTGGCGTGAGCGATTGGGCTACCACGATACCCCGCTTCTATCCTTTAACCAAGCCGGGGCGCGTTTAGCTGAACTTACACGAAACTACGATTTCGCTCTCTTCGAGTTCTGGGTCAGCGATGTGCTCGGTCACCGTAAAGACATGCACGAGGCCTGCCTGTGGCTGAAACGCTTCGACCAGGTGCTTGGCGGCCTGCTCGACGCCTGGAACGATGATGAGGGGCTGATCCTGATCGCTTCGGATCATGGCAACCTGGAAGATCTCGGCACGCGCAGACATACGGACAACCCCGTGCCCGCCCTGGTCATCGGCGCGCCTGATCTTCGGCATTCCTTCTCCGAAAGATTGGGCAACCTGACCGATATCATGCCAGCGATCCTGCGTTTCTTCGACGTAGAGTGACAGACAACGGATCGAGATCAAAGCAGCTACTCTGAGATCATGGTAAAATGGCTTCAGCGATGACTGTTGACGAGTTCATTTGGCTACCTGACGTAGTAGAAAAATTGGTGGTCAAACACAAAGTTTCACCCGAAGAAGTTGAGAGCCTATTCTTCAACTTTCCTCACCATCGTTTTCATGAATAAGGTCACGTACGCGGTGAAGATATGTACACCGCTCTTGGGAGAACTGACACAGGACGATATCTAATTGTCTTCTTTATCCTGAAAGCTTACAATCAGGCTTTGATAATCAGTGCAAGAGATATGGACAGGTCTGAACGAAAATACTATGGACGAACAAAGAAATAAAAAGAAATCAATTCCGGAGAATTTTTCCAGCATCGAAGAAGCAGCTGAGTTTTGGGACTCGCACAGCCTGGCAGATTACTGGGATCAAACTCGCGAGGTAGAAATTGAAATACGCGCCCCTCGTAGACAATGGATACCTTTATCAACTAAGTTAACACAACTGGCATCCGAGCGTGCCCGTCAGGAGGGCGTGTCCTTGGAAACACTCGTGAATCTTTGGGTAGCAGAACGATTGCAGGTAAACCAATAGTCAAGTTCGCTAGACACGTGCGTCCGCAAACACACGCGCCACGATAACAACGGGACGGCTTTCTGGTGAAGAAGATGAAAAGGTTTAAGGTATCGCCTCAAAAAGCCCGGCCAGTTCATTGGCCGGGCTTTGTTGTTTGGTTAACAGAAAACTTGCTCAGTTCCCTTCTTTATGCTGCCTTACCAACTCCCTGCGTAAAATCTTTCCTACATACGTCTTGGGCAGTTCGGTGCGGAATTCTACGTGGGTGGGCACTTTGAAGGCTGCCATCTTATCCTTGCAAAACTCGCGCACTTCCTCTTCGGCCAGCGTCTCGCCGGGCTTGACCACGACCCAGGCCTTGACCGTCTCGCCGCGCTTGGGATCGGGGATGCCCGCCACGCCCACCTCCAAGACTTTCGGATGGCTGGAGATCACCTCTTCGACCTCGCGCGGCCACACCTGGAACCCGCCCGGCTTGATGACTTCCTTCTTGCGATCTACGATGTAGAAATAACCATCTTCATCCATGCGGGCAATGTCGCCGGTGTAGAGCCACCCTTCCCGCAAGGCGTTTTTCGTCTCTGTCGGCATATTATGATACCCCTTGAAGACCTGCGGTCCCTTGATGACCAGCTCGCCGACCTCGCCAACGGGCAACACCGTGACCTCATCATCCAGGCTGACAATGCGGGCATCCACATCCGGCAGCGGCAGGCCAATCGAGCTAGCGCGATTTTCACCCTTCAAGGGATTGCAGTGCGTCGCCGTGGGCGCCTCGGAAAGCCCAAACCCCTCGAAGACCACGCCGCCTGTCAGGGCTTCGAAAGCCTCTTTCGTCTCGCGCATCAGGGGCGCGGAACCTGAAATACAGGCCTTGATCGAACTGAGATCGTATTTCCCCGCCTTTACATCCGGCCAGTTATTGATGGCGTTATAGAGCGTCGGCACGCCAGGGAAGATCGAGCATTTATATTTCTGCAGGTTATCCAAATCGTCTTTGATGTCGCGAGCATTGGGTACCATCACCAGAGCAGCCCCTGTCGCCATCCCAAAAAGCATCCCCGCCACCATGCCATACACATGATACAGCGGTATGGCCATGAGCACCACTTCTCCGCCATCTATGGCATCTGGCATCCAACGCCGGATTTGCAGCGAGTTCGCCACCAGATTGCGATGAAGGGCAATGGCACCCTTCGACGTGCCGGTCGTTCCGCCGCTATACTGGAAGATAGCCACATCGTCAGGGCCGATGGCGATCTTCGGGCGGTCTTCTGGTTTGTACGGGGCAACGAAATCCTCCCACCAGATATCGCCTTCGCCCAACTCCACCCGGAAGCCAGCCTTCTTCTCCTTCACTAGCGTGAACAGGAAAGCCGTCACCGGAGGCAGGGTCTCCTTGATATTCGTGACGATGAGTGTCTTGATCTTGGTCTTGGGCTGCACCTCTTTGACCGTTTTGTAGAAGTTGCTCATCACCACCATCACTTCCAGGCCGGCGTCATTGACTTGATGCTCGATTTCGCGCGCCGTATACAACGGGTTCGTCGCCACAACCACCGCGCCCGCCTTCAGCGCGCCGAAATACGCGATCACGAATTGCGGCGTATTGGGGATGAAAATTCCCACCCGGTCTCCCTTTTTGACCCCCCAGCCTGCCAGCGCGGCGGCAAAGCGATCCGTTTGATCAACCATCTCTTTGAAAGAGATCTTGGCGCCTTTGAAGATCGTACACGGAGCATCGGGGTATTTCTTTGCTGTTTCTTCGAGGAAATAGAATAGGGGAACTTCGGGGTAATCAATCGTCTGCGGCACCCCCTCATCATACCGCTCAAGCCAGGGTCGGTCGCTCATGCTTCTCTCCTTATTTAGGTATCTTCTCAATAGTGATAAATTTCTTGTAACTACTCAGCCAAACGGGGAAGTTCCCGAAAAAAGGGTGTGCGAACGCAAAGCGGCTGCGCCTCCTTCGCACACCCTTTTTTCGGGCTAATCCGTTCGATGGCTGAGCAGTTACAATTTCTTATAGTATAGATTACTTCTGGGGAGAATGTCAAATTATTGATCGGGGTATTTTCGTAAAAACCCACCAATCGCAGCCGCCATTTCGTCAATTACGCCAGGGCCAACGGAAAACCATTGGATTTCGGGATCGTCCTCCTTGAACCAATTTGCCTGATGGCGGACAAAACGACGCGTGAGGCGTTTCATCTGCGTGTGGGCTTCATCCATGGAGATTTCCCCATTCAAATACTGGATCACTTGCCGGTAGCCTATCGCAGAGAGAGGCGGCAAGTCAGGCGCATATCCCTGAGCTAACAGCTTCTGCGTCTCTTCGACCAGGCCTTTGTGGAACATGTTTTGGATGCGTGCGTCGATGCGCTCGTACAACTCCCGGCGCGGACGCTTCAACCCCAGCATCAACACCTCGTAGGGGGATGAGCCGGACTCCCTCTGGGTGGAAAACAGCTCCCCGGTGGTTAGAATCACCTCCAGGGCCCGTACGATCCGCCGCAAATTTCGGGAGTCGATCCGTGAGGCCGCTGCAGGGTCGAGTCTCGCCAATCGCTCGTACAACGCCTCGGGGCCGATCTCCTCCGCCCAATCTTCCAAAACCCCGCGGAGCCTCGGGTCAGGCTCCACCGCTGGAATTTCCCACCCCTCCACCACCGCCCGCACATACTGACCAGTGCCCCCCACCATCAGGGGCAGCTGCCCTCGAGCGTGAATATCGGCCACCGTTTCGCTCACGGCTCGCAGGAACATCGCCAGACTCCAGGCATCGTCTGGATCGGCCACATCAATCAAATGGTGCGGCACGCGCTGCCGTTCTTCGAGGGAGGGCTTTGCCGTACCAATATCCATCCCGCGGTACAGCAAGCGCGAATCCGCCGAAATGATCTCCCCATTCAAACGTTCGGCCAGTTGCAGCGAAATTTCGGTCTTGCCCACCGCAGTCGGCCCGAGGAGGATGATGAGAGGAGGTTTCTCAGAAAACAGCATTCTCGATATGTTTGATCAATGGTTCTTGTTCAGCATCCAGGCGTTGGATAGCAATCACATCGATGCGCCAATCACCGTCGAACTCGGGGTGTTCCTGCAAATACGCCTGGGAGGCTTCGACCAGGTGCTCGCCCTTACGGGTTGTGATGGATTCTTCTGGAAAGCCAAAACTGGCGCTCGAGCGCGTCTTGACCTCGACGAAGACCGTCACATCCCCCTGGCGGGCGACCAGATCGAGTTCGCCATATTGCGTGCGGGCGTTACTCGCGACGATTGTATATCCCCTCCGGGAGAGGAACTCCGCGGCGATGGTTTCGCCCCAGCGTCCCAGGTTTTGGCGGTGTTTACTCATTGGCGCCAGTTATCGAAGAATCTGTATAGACGAGTAGCCAGGCCGCGTTTCCGCTTTCTCGAATCGGCCACCAAACGCTTATAAATTTCCAACAGAGACTGGTTAGTTCTTTCGATAGCAAATATTTGGGAAGTATTACGAGCCTGATCACTCATGCTGCGGCGCAATTCCTGGTCGGTGGCCAGGCGGATCAGCATGGCGGTGAATGCAGCCAGGTCTTCGCCTTTCACCAGGAAGCCATTTTCTCCATCTTGAATGGTATCGCCGATGCCAGGAGACTGTATCCCCAACACCGGCAATCCGGTCGCTATGGCCTCGATGACAGAAAGGGGATGAACTTCGGTGATCGAGGCGGTTACGAAAATATCCGCCGCAGCCAGATAGCGCGGTACCTGATCGTAAGGAACGAACCCCGTAAAATGAATGTACTTCCCAATCCCCATATAACGAATACGATCTTCCAGATTATCTCTCTCGGCGCCGTCGCCAACGATTAGAAGTTTGATATGATCGAATGCCTGGACTGCTCCATTGATTGCGCGCAACAAAAAGGGCAGATTCTTTTCCGGGCCAAGCCGACCAGAATAAACCAGGAGAACGTCATCCTGGCTGAAGCCAAATTCGGAGCGTTGGATGGGGTCAGAAACCTGCTGGTAAGGTCTGATATCCACCCCATTTGGGACCACCTCGATAGGAACATCCACCCCGAATTGTTCGAGCACCTGCTTCATCCCAGGCGAGGGCGCAATGACACAATCCACATTCTGGCAGAACTCGGGTAAATAAGTCTTCAAGAGGGTATCACTGATCGCTTGCGGCAGCATGGGAAGATAGGCGCGCGCATAGAGATCATAGCGAGTATGGTTCGTGAACACAATCGGTATGCCTCTGCGAGTACAGTAAAGCCGAGATAGACTCCCACTCAAGAATGGGTGGTGAACGTGGACGACATCCATCGTCGTTAGGATTTTCCTCGCCTGTGTTGAATAACGTACGTTCAGGTAGAAACCTGTGCCCATCAATGGCATCCCTGGAGATCGAATCACATTGCTCTCATCATCCCGGTGCTCTTCGTCCCCAAAGGCAAAAACATACACCTCGTGTCCGGCGTCTTCGAGATATTGTTTGTTGATAGCAACATGGTTGGTCACTCCGCTGATATGCGGTTTAAAGACATCCACCATCATGCCAATGCGCATAATCGTTTCCCTCATATCCTGGTAAGATCCGTCCGTGAAGAGAATTACCATCAACTACCATAAGTCTAGCACATTCTTCGATTGCCGCCACCATCCAATCAAGGTAAAATCCCCAACGTGGCCCAAGCGAAGCACCTCCCCAAATTAGATCGCATCTCCATCCTGGCGGCAACCATCTTACTGGTTTACATCCTGGCGCGCTTCATCGATTTTCCAACCCAGGAGTATTTTATTCCCTTTCCTGGCGCATATCTGAGCTTCTCCATCAATATCAACACCGTGGTAGCAATCTTCGTCATCGGCCTCACCAGTTCGGGAGTTGATTGGCTGCTCAGAGAACATCCCACTCTGGGAGGGAAAAACACCATCCAACATTGGCTATTACCCACCCTGACCGCCTGGGCCATCGGTGTGGCGCTCATTCAGCAGCCCCTTGGTGCTTTGTGGTGGATTGGTTTTGCACTAGGCTCCAGCATCTTGATCCTGGTGGTTATTGCAGAATACATCACGGTAGACCCTTACGATACCCGCCGCCTCACCGCTGCGATGGCCTTGACTGCCGTTGCCTTCGCGCTCTACTTCATCCTGGTCATCATCGTACGTGCGCGCGGTATGCGGTTATTCCTGATCGTTCCCACGATCACCGTTGCCACCGGATTAGTATGCTTGCGTGCCATGCACTTGCGACTGGGAGGTTATTGGGCGTTCATCCCCACGGCGGTAATCATGTTGATTACCGGTCAGGTCACAGCCGCAATATTCTATCTCCCCATCACGCCCTCTGCTTTTGCCCTCTCCTTGGTGGGTCTGGCGTACGCCCTGACCAGTTTGGCTGCTGGTATTCTGGACGAAAAAACCTGGCAGCAGCTCATCTTCGAACCGGTTCTCATGCTCGTCACAACATGGGGCATTGCCTTGCTCCTCCTGTAATCAGGCATTCATCCCTCTTCAGGTGGGGTGCATCTCGATTGGATAGTAACGCGACCCCTTGATTTGTGTTAATTCATGTATGAGTTCTCTCAGAATTGGCAAATAGAGTAACTGCTCAGCCATCGAACGGATTAGCCCGAAAAAAGGGTGTGCGAAGGGGGCGCAGCCCCCTTCGCACACCCTTTTTTCGGGAACTTCCCCGTTTGGCTGAGTAGTTACCAAATAGAAATGAAATTGGAGGAACACGAAATGCAAATCTGGTTTGCATTAGTGGTATTACTGCTCTCGTATTCGATCGGCTCCATCCCGATAGGATTATTCACGGTAAAACTGGCAACCGGGAAAGACGTACGTCACATCGAAAGCGGGCGTACAGGCGGAACCAATGCCATGCGCGCCGCCGGTCTCTGGGTCGGCTTACTGACGACTCTCCTGGACATTGCAAAAGGCGTCATCGCGGTCTGGATTGCTCGCACTCTAGCGCCTGGGAATATTTGGATCGAAATTCTCGCCCCCACCATCAACATCATCGGACACAATTACTCGATCTACCTGGTCAAGCGAGATGAGAATGGCCGCATCCGTTGGCAGGGCGGCGCTGGCGGCGCGCCAGCCGTCGGCGGCGCTATCGGGTACTGGCCTCCGATTATCTTGATCCTCGTCCCGCTGGGGGCCTTGGTCATCTTCGGCATCGGTTATGCATCTGTAGCGTCATTCAGCCTGCCGATCATCGCCGCGATCATCTTTGCCATAAGAGCCTGGCAGGGACTCTCGCCCTGGCAATACATCATCTATTGCCTGCTGGCTGAAATCCTGGTGCTTTGGTCCCTACGACCTAACCTGAAGCGCCTGATAAACGGCACCGAACGCGTTGTCGGTTGGCGCGCCAGGCGAGTGAACGCGGGCCAGAATAAATAATCACTTACCACTCTGAGGGTATAAACGACGGGGGCTCGCCGATTAACTGCTCATATAATGCTATCAGATTCCGCCGATGCAACGACTCTGCCAGGCCTCCAAGCAGCACCCGGCTCTTGCCACACGACTCGACATCAACCGTCCCCAACAGATCCCCCGCATATTTCCGGCGAGCCGCCTGCCTGACGACCTTGCGGATATTCGACAGGTAGCCCAGGTGGCTGTCTATCGTCTCTTCTACTTCTCCCCTCAGAATCACATCGCCATGTCCTTGCACGATATTCTCCAAACCCATTTTACGGATGATCTTATAAGAATTGATCATATCTTCGATATCGCCATCCACAAGATAGGGTAAGGGCATAAAGACATCACTGGCAAACAGAATGCGATCCTCTACACTCAGGACGCCAATTCCATCTGGGCTATGGCCTGGTAAGGGGATCAACGTGATCGTCTTTTTATCAACCTTCAGACTAATTTCACCTTCGCTGAATGTCATTTGCGGAAGAACGAGCTTGGTCTTCTCGAAGCTGGAATTCTGCTGCTGAGCCTCCTCCAACGAAGGCATCCCTCGCTCCTCCAAGAATTTTCGACAAAGCGTGTGAGAAATAACGATTGCGCCAGGGAAAAAGCAACTCCCCCAACTGTGATCCGCGTGGTAATGAGTGTTGATCACGTAACGGATCGGAACATGTAATTCATGCTCGATAAAATCTCTGATCTCTAAAGTCTCTTCGGGATGGGATAAGGTATCAACGGCGACAGCCCAATCCGAGCCAACGATCACCCCAGCCGTCACCTGGGCATATAATTCGCTCTGAAAAACGAACACATTATCGGAGACTCTTTCTCTTTGGATCATACCCGACCTCGAGGCGATAGGGATCAATGGAGGATAGCACAAATCCAGGCATTTCGTCAAGCAATGTGATATATTTCACAATTAGGACTTGACTTGTCATCCCATTGCATGTATAATCCCCCCAACAAGTCAATAGCCCCTCGCCCGGGAGGAGTAAGCGGTCTCGGAGCTGCCAGAGAAGGGATGGCCACAGGCTGAAAGTCGCCCTCAGATACCAACCGCCGAATGTCGCCCGGATGCGCCTGCTGAAGAACCCCCAGTTTTTTTGGATAGTAGACCAGCACGGGTAAGCCCGTTACAGCGAAGCGCTGCTGGGTCCTTTGGACAAGTCGGCGCAATGAGAGCGCCAGAATTTCTTTGGCGAAGTGAGGTGGTACCGCGGAAGTTGAATCCTTTCGTCCTCTGGGATGAAAGGATTTTTTTTATCCATATCCACGAGGAGAGATGAGCCATGCGTCCAACGATTCGGATCATACTCTTGATTGGCCTATTCTTAGGGAGTTGCAACCTCCCAAAGAGCAGCGACCTCGCCACCCCCAGGGTTGATTCCCCCACCCCAACCAGAGAATCTGCTCCCCAGGGGCTCCCCGCGCCTGCATCGGCGCCGACTATCCTGCCATCAGCCACCCAGGCCGCGCCGCCAATCCCCTCCACCCTCCCCACAGCTGCGATCCCCTCCGGCCCCACAATCCAGGGAGTGACTTCCAGTGAGCGGATCACCATCACCACGATCCACATGCTGGATGAACAGGCAGGCTGGGGGGTTGGCAACCAGGGCGGCAGTGATCATATCCTCTTCACTACCGACGGTGGGCTGACCTGGGATGAGCGCACGCCGCCCGAACCAGCGTCTACGGACCCAGCGCAGACCAAAACCGCCAGGGTGTACTTCGCGGACGATCATCTGGCCTGGACGATATATACCCCCACAGGAGGACCGCCTCCCATCGGCGACCAGTATGTCTGGTACACCCGGGATGGAGGGCAGAACTGGCAGGCCAGCAGCAGCCTGCCCTTGATCGGTCTGGAGGCCTTTTTCATCCCCGAGGGTTTCGCCTTCGTGGATCCCCAGCATGGCTGGTTGTTGGCGCATGTTGACGCTGGCATGAGCCACGATTACAGCTACCTTTTCGCTACCACGGATGGCGGCGCTTCCTGGCAGCGCATCACCGACCCCTACAGCGACGGGCTGCAAAGCCTGCACAATACCGGCCTGGCCTTCCTGAACGCCGAATTCGGTTGGGTGACCAAGGATAACCTGGGTGTGATGGCCGGCGCCTTCTTCGAACAGACCGCCGATGGCGGCGTCACCTGGGAAGATGTCTTTTTGCCCGCGCCTGCCGAACTCGATTGGTTCAGTGAGGCCAGCCAGTGCCTCACTTCAGGGCTGGTGTTCACGGGTGCGCAGAGAGCCTCCTTGATCGTCAAATGCCGGCTGTCTGGAGAAGACACGAGCGACGATGAAGAATGGTCATTTACCTATATCTATACCACCCAAGACCTGGGCAACACCTGGCAACACACCCTGCTCTCTTCCCCTGTAGAGAATATGTTCTTCCTCGATGATATGGAGGGTTGGGCCTTCGGCCGTGAATACTATCGAACTACCGATGGCGGCTTCAGTTGGGTCCCAGTGAAATCCGTCAATTGGGATGGGCAATTCAGTTTCATTGATCCGATCAACGGCTGGGCTGTCGCCCGCAATGCGGATGAGATTGCCCTGGTCAACACGATAGACGGAGGAGCCACCTGGCAGATCATCGAACCGACCACTCGATAACGAACGAAGATTTGACGACCTGACTCTTGACGATCAGACGATTGAGATGTACACTCGATGCCACCATAGTGGCACTTTCGGAGGCGTAAAATGGCAGAAATGGTAAAACTAACCCTGAGGTTACCGATTGGGCTGCACAAGCAGCTCAGAGAGCGCGCCGAGGCGACCAAGCACTCGTTGAATGCGATCATCCTGGAATCGCTTCGCCAAGGGCTGAGGAAGGAAACCACTTATCAGGAGACAGAGCGCGAAAAGGTACTGCGTGTCCTTCGTGAAAGCGGGCTTTTAGAGCCGCTGGGGTCAATTTGGGATGAAGAGATCGCCAAAGCTCCAGACATCACCTACGATGAACTTTGGCGGGAGATGGAAGGTGTCCCACCTCTCTCAGAAGTAATCATTGCAGAGCGAGGACCGAGATGAGTCTATACTACTGTGACACGAGCGCGCTCGTTAAACTCTATTTACCCGAAACGGGCAGCCAATGGGTGAAGGAGATCATCACCGCCCAAGAACAAGACGGTAATCCGCTCCACATGATCCATTTCGTCCACCTTGCCATCGTAGAAGCAGGAGCCGCCCTTTCCCGGCATGAACGGATGGGGTCGCTCACAACTCAACATCGAAAAAAGCTGTTCCGGCTCATTTTGCGCGACAGCCGCATTAAATTCCAAACCCTGGCAATCACAGAGACGCTGATTCATCGAGCCGCGGAGCTTACCCAACACCATCCCCTGCGTGGTTACGATGCCGTTCACCTGGCAGCCGCGCTGGAACTCAACCAAAGCTATATATCACAGCAGCTCGCCCCCATTGCTTTCGTCTCTGCGGATGAGAATCTCAATCAGGCTGCCTGCGCCGAGGGGTTGACAACCGATAATCCTAATGCTCATCCATGAGACCTATTGCAGAGAAAACTATGAACCAACACAATCTACCAAAAACCTACGATTTCGAAAACACCGAAGAACGCATCTACGAGCTGTGGGAGGAAGGCGGCTATTTCCGGCCGACCAATGATCCCAACGAGCCTGGGCACGATCCCACCAGGAAGCCCTATGTGATCTCGATCCCGCCGCCCAACGTGACCGGCGAACTACACCTGGGGCATGCCATGGTCGTCAGCATGGAAGATTTGATGATCCGCTACCAGCGCATGAAAGGCATCCCCACCCTCTGGGTGCCTGGCTCGGATCACGCCGGCATCGCCACCCAACTCCAGGTGGAGAAATTCTTGCTGCGCACAGAAGAGATGACTCGCGAAGAGATTGGCCGCGAGAAATTCCTGGAACATACCTGGAACTGGAAGAAGAAATATGGCGGCATCATCACCAACCAGATCCGCCGCCTGGGCGCCTCCTGCGACTGGAGCCGCGAGCGCTTCACCCTGGATGAGGGACTCTCGCGCGCCGTGCGAGAAGCCTTCGTGCGCCTGTACGAGAAGGGCCTGATCTACCGCGGCCCGCGCCTGATCAACTGGTCGCCGGGTTTGAAGACGGCTGTCTCAGACCTGGAGGTGGAATACAGCGAGGAACAAGGCAGGCTGTATTATTTCAAATATATGCTCGCGCCCGAGACCTCCGAGGTCTTTATCCCCGTGGCGACCACGCGCCCGGAGACCATCCTGGGCGATACGGCTGTGGCTGTGCATCCGGAGGATGAGCGTTACCAGCAATTCATCGGCAAAAAGGTGATCGTGCCAATTTTGGGGCGCGAGATCCCTGTGATCGCCGACGATTACGTCAACTTGGAATTCGGCACCGGCGCGCTAAAGATCACCCCAGGGCATGATCCCAATGACTTCGAGATCGGGGAGCGCCATGGACTGGAGATCATCTCGGTGTTAGACGAGTCAGCACGTGTAACGGCGCGCGGAGGTCCCTATCAGGGGCAGGATCGCTTCGAAGCCAGAGAAAACCTGTGGGCGGATATGAAAGCCGCTGGATTGACCATCAAAGAAGAAGAATATACCCTTCAACTGCCTCGCTCCCAGCGCGGCGGCGAGATCGTCGAGCCAATGGTTTCTACCCAATGGTTCGTGGATATCAAACCACTGGCCGAGAAAGCCATCGCCGCAGTGCGTGATGGGCGCATCAAGATCATCCCTGAACATTTCGCCAAGGTTTACTATAATTGGATGGAACCGGAACGTATCCGAGACTGGTGCATCAGCCGCCAGCTCTGGTGGGGACATCGCATCCCGGTGTGGTATTGCGATGATTGCGGCGAGCCAACAGTGGCCCGCGAAGACCCCACGGAATGCGCCCACTGCGGGAGCATGAACATCCAACAAGACCCCGATGTGCTCGATACCTGGTTCTCGTCTGGTTTGTGGCCTTTCTCCACCCTGGGCTGGCCGGATGAGACGCCCGACCTGAAATACTTCTACCCCACCACCATGATGGAGACCGGCTACGATATCCTCTTCTTCTGGGTGGCGCGCATGATCATGATGGGCCTGGAGTTCACCGGCGATGTCCCCTTCAGCGAGGTCTATCTTCATGGACTGATCCGAGACGAGCATGGCCGCAAGATGTCCAAGTCCTATGGCAATGTGATTGATCCCCTCGAAGTCATAGACGAAATGGGCACCGACGCCCTGCGTTTTACCCTGCTTGTTGGATCAGCGCCTGGCAATGACATGAACCTGAGCCTGAAAAAGGTGAAAGCGAACCGGAATTTTGCCAATAAGATCTGGAATGCGACGCGGTTTGTGGTGACGGAACTTGGTAAATTAGTAGATTGGGAAGAACAATCCACCACCTACCAATCTACCAATTACCAATTTACTAATCTACCAACCTACACTCTAGCTGACTCCTGGATTTGGGCTCGTCTCCGCTCCCTGAGAGAGACCGTGAATCGCCTCTTCGAGAATTACCAGTATGGCGAGGCTGGCCGCCAGATTTACGATTTCTTCTGGAACGAGTTCGCCGACTGGTATGTGGAGATTGCAAAATTGCAGATGGCCAATGGCGCAGCGAGCGCCCTGAGGACAGCCGAAGCCTTGATCCGTGTCCTGGATACCTGTCTGCGCATGTTGCACCCCTTCACCCCCTTCGTCACCGAAGAACTCTGGGGACGCCTGAAACAGGCTGTTCTCGACTCGCCCCTCGCTGCGCTCGCCAAAGACTGGCCCGAAGTGTTGATGATCGCCCCCTGGCCCGAATCTGAGGAAATCGAAGGCTGGGAAGACCAGGCCATCGCCGACTTCAGCCTGGTGCAGGAGATCGTGCGCGCCATCCGCAACCTGCGCGCCGAGAAGGAGGTCAAACCCGGCGCGCGCATCCCGGCAGTTTTTGCCTGCGGAGAAGCCGCTGCCATCATCGAATCCCAGGCTTCCATCATCACCGCGCTAGCGCGGCTGGATACGAAACGATTTTCCATTCAGAAATCCCTTCCAGCAAGGCCCGCAGATCATATTGCTCTGGTGGTCGGCCCGGTGGAGATTTACCTGCCCCTGACAGGCCTGGTAGATGTGGCCGAGGAACGCGCCCGCCTCGAGAAAGAATACGCCGAAGCCCAAAGCCAGATCGTGCGCCTGGAAAAGCTGCTCTCCAGCCCCTTCGCGGAGAAAGCCCCCCAGGACGTAGTTCAGAACGAACGCGATAAACTAACCAGCTTCGAAGAAACGGCAGCCAAGTTGAAAGCGCAAATCGAGAGCCTTGCTTAGGAAGTTTTTCGAGCCACCCGGCAGTACCCAAAACAAAGTGTCCGAAAAGAAAGAAGACTGCTTCCGAAAGTGCGGAAGCAGTCTTCTAATAGGGTAAAGCCTTGTAATTAGAAGAATTTCTTGAACAGATGATATGCCAGCGACGTGAAGAGAACATACCCAAGGAAAGTCGCTGCACCAGTTGCCAGGGCTGTAACATAGGGGCCAACGAAGATGAACTCGGTGAACACACCCGCTACAGCCACCAGGGCCAGGTATCGAATGCCGCGATTGACCACGTCAGCAGGATCCGCGTAGAACAGTCCCGCCAATACACCCAAGATCATCAAAACCCAGGTCAACCAGCCGGCAGAGAACTCCAGCACACTTGCCAGCATCGCTACCACGATACCCACAATATAGAACCACTTCGCAAATTTATCCATAACTTTTCTCCTTTACAAGAATGAAATGAATAGTTTCACTTTCTAAAACACCATTTCTGGTAAGAGGATGCGGACAGGTTTCAGTTTCTTGAGCACCCTATCGAGAGAAAGGCTACGACTGTACCCCATGAGAGAGCTAATTCTTGTCGAGTTATTGCGTTTGCATAAAGTCAGGTGTATCATGTAAATAGCAATACCAACCTTCTCCCAGTATTGCCAGGAAGGCAACGATGAAACCTACAGTAATACTCAAGTCGGCAATCATCATCGCCATTCTCGTCGCTGGTGGAGCGTTTTTCGGCGTAACCTGCAACCAGGTTTCCCATCAATACGCCGCGTTATTCTCTCCAGACTCGCAACTCTTGGGGTTGGCGCTTCGAGTGTTCGGCGCCATCCTCTCAGTAGCCTTCGGGGCCGGGCTACTCGTCGCGCTGGTACGCCCCTTCTGGGTCGCTATGTTGGGCTTTGGGCTGTCTGCGCTGGCGACCATCCTGCTCTGGGGGATCAATTGGATCACCGTGATTGCCGGGCTGTTCTATTGCGCGCTTGCGGCAATCTACACCCATTCCGTTATTCGGGAATTGAACGATCGCCTGCATTTCTCTCTTCGCCCGGTTGCCCAAGAGCAAAAAACGTTGTTGTTCGCCCTCGTCTTGCTGATTTGTGTTAGCTTTGCCTCGGGCTACTGGCGGGATGCCAAAGAGCGCAATTTCATCCTGCCGCCAGCCTATAAACAGGTCGTGGCGCAGATGATGCTTCCCGCCTTGAAGGCTCAGATCGAGAGTCAGCCCGGACTCGGCCTGGAAGAAAAGGCCTCTGCTCTTGCGGAAGCGCGACAGGGGCTGGGGAAATTCTGGACAGAATTCGAGAACTCAATTCGGCCATATGCGCGTTACCTCCCCTTCGTTTTGGGATTTCTGCTGTTCTGGTTGATGGAGACATTATTGGGCTTCGTCTCGTGGATACCCTACGTGATCTTGAGCCTTCTATTTCCCCTGCTCGCAGCCTTGGGCGCGACTCATCCCGTGACGGAAACCCGAGAGATGCAACGCCTGACCCTGTGACATTCACACATTCATTCTACCCCACCCAACTCACAGAATATTCGGCCAGCTCATCAGGCAAAGGTATCCCAGGATCGCTCACTCGCCAGCCGCCCATCGAACCAGACTCCCGCGCCATCAACTCGAAATGGCACATAGCAATGCCCATATCAATGCGCTGCAAGTCAGCCATCTTGAGCATTCTAGCGTAGTTGCTGGTGCGGTATCCAGGCGTGCGCCGCAAATAGAAATGCCAGACAGCCCCCTCTCTGACGATCCGCCAGGGCTGGCGGTTGGACGCCGAAGGCCCCAGGCGCACCATTTCGAGGGCGCGGGCATACTCCCCGGCGACATCTTCGGAGAGGGGAGTATCGAACCTGCCATCGAAGAACAGCTTCTCCCAGGGCAGGCGCTGGTCGGAGCGGGCTGCATCACGGATTTTTCCGTCCACCCAACGGGGATTCGAGGCCCGATATCCCAGCGAGGCGACCGCCGGGACGAACTCGCCTTCCAAGAGAGAAATCTTCCGAGCGAAGCGGCTTTTGGTAAATGCGCCGCCCAGCCAGCAGGTGCCCAGGCCCAAATCAGTGGCCTTGAGGACCATCCATTCCATCAGGTAGCCGAAATCCTCGAGGGCTTTCTCGTCCTGGCGGATCGCCCCAACGATGAAGGCAGTCGCCCCTTTGATGAAGCCATAGGCGCCCAACCCCCGCAGGGCCTTGGAATCCCCCTCTGTGGCAAAGACCAACTCGAACCTCGTCCGGTTGCCCAGCGGGCCTACCCGGGTCGAAGTAAGGGAATCGGTCAAACGAGCTAGCGTATCCGAATCAACCGGTTTCCTGAGGTAAGTCCGGCAAGATGACCTCTGCCTGATGATGTCGGCGATGGGTTTATCGAATGACAACGGTATCCCCTTTTACTCCCTACGAGTCAGCGCGACAACCCCGGCCGGTAGACATGCGCCCAGCCGGCCCCGTCGCAGTTCTTGCAGCGGTCGCCTTCTTCGTTTTGTCCACTGCCGCGACACCAGGGACATCTTCTGGCCGGCTGCGCAACGAGCACGCTGCCCTCGCCTTTACACATGTGGCAAACCGTGTGATATTGGCCGAACTTGCCCGACCCCTCGCACCAGGCGCATGTTTCGGGGGCGAATTGAATGAAGGGGGTTACCATATACTACACCACCTGAAAAGTCTGACCCAACGGCTGGAAGCCTTTTACTTCCTGTCTTTCTAACTTCTGTCGAATTTGCTCAAAACGCTTGATGGTCTCGGCCGGATACAAGCGCTCACCACACCTCAGGCATACTTCTGCGCGTACTTGGAAAACAGCCGCATGTACCCCCCCCCTCAACAACTTTTCCACTTCCTTCTCCATCAATTCGCCGCCACAAATCGGACACTTATCAAAGGGTTTCATTTTCTTCTCCTTGTCCGCCAATCAATCCAACGTTCAGGGTCAGGACGATACACGGTGATTAACACCGCCCATTTTGTCTTTGGGTTATAAGCCCACACGCTGTGTATTGGCTCGCCGATGGAATTGTCGCCGTAAATCAAGCAACTCGGATAAGGCTTATCAATAGGATACTCTTCGATAATCTCGCCTTGCAAGACAGTGAAGAAGATTTCATCTAAGGATAGATAATTGGTTTGCGCTTCTTCATCAGCGTGATCGGTAACGTGGACACGATTCTGGCTGATAGCATCAATGATATTCTGGATATCCATTATGTTTCAATTCTACTCGATTACATCAGTAGCACAAAGGGCCGGCTAACCTATATCATTGTATCGCAAGAACATCAATGCAACCATTATTCGTGTCATTCGGGATATTCCTACCCATTCGTGATAGAATACCCCCTCACAACAATCGATCAACCAACTAACGATCCCGCCATGGAGAAAACAATGTCAAAAATCAAACTCATCGCCATACTCGTATCACTAACGGCCATACTGGTCGCCTGCAGCCCAAAAACCGAAACAGTTGCCGAGACCACCGCACAAATCCCAGTCGAAGTTGCAGCAGCCCCAACCGGGGAAATCCTGGAAGCTGCGCCGGAAGAAACCGAAGCGGAGCAGCCGGTTCGAATCACCGGCGCAATCGAGATTTCCAATGCAATGATCGCGGAAATTTATTTCTACCAACGCTTTGTCATGCTCGAAGACCTGACCGGTTTCGTGAAACGCGATTACGAGTACGAGCAGCCGCTCGAGGCGCAAATCCTTGGGCCGGTGATGATATCCGAGGAGGGAGAATTCAATTTCAGCCTCAATCTTCCCGCCCAGCCAATCTATCCCTTCAACGATGTAGATCACGATAACGAAGACGATCGGGGCGTTCAAATCATGCAGATCGTCATGAACGCGAATTACATTGACGACCCCTTCCTGGGCAAAGATGAGACCAGCGGTTGGAACCCCGAGTACACCTCAGCCCGCATCGACTCCGAAAACAAGGACGAAATCTTCGGCGGGGTCATTCTGGTGTGGTCGCCCGATGACCAGCAAGGATTCCCCACCAGCTTTGGCGAAGATGGCTTACTCTTCACAGAAGACGACCCCACCGGCTCGATCCCAGCCGGCTATACGCTGGTGAACCTCGATCAGCAACCTTTCGAATTCTACAAAGAGGAACAAGCCGACCTCACTCTCTACGAGGGTGAACTGACCGTCAACGACCTCAGCGCCATGGGCTGGAGCGAAGGCTTCGAGGCCCTGCACAACCAAATTTCCATCGAATATCCCTTCACCGAGATGAAGGGCATCGACTGGGATGCGATCCACGATGAATTTGCCCCGCGCGTGGCGGACGCCGAGGCCGATAACGACGAGACCGCCTACTACCTGGCCCTGCGCGATTATAGCTGGTCAATCCCTGACGGCCATGTCGGTCTGAGCGACAGCCCCATCGCCTCCGAGATATTCGATCAGGAGACCGCCGGCGGCTTCGGGTTCGCCATCATCGGCCTGGACGACAGGCGCGTCATCGCTCATATCGTCTCGGAAGAGGGGCCTGCCGCAGAAGCCGGGATGCTCTGGGGCGCAGAAATCCTGCAATGGAACGGCGTCCCCATCCTCGACGCGATTGCGGAGGTGCTGCCCTGGTCCCTGCCTTTCTCGTCGGAAACATCCCTTCGCGTCCAACAATACCGCTATCTGCTGCGCACACCTGTAGGCGCCGAAGTCGAAGTGACCTTCCAAAACCCCGGGGCCGACGCCCCCACGACGGTCGTCCTCAAATCCATCGCCGAACGCGAGACCTTCACTGCCACCAGCATCTTCGCGGGGTTCGATAGCAACTACCTGCCGGTGGAATATGCGATCCTGCCAAACGGATTCGGCTATATCAAGATTTCCTCCCTGTCCGACGACATCAGCCTGATCATCCGCCTGTGGGAGTGGGCGATACAACGCATGATTGCCAACGAGGCGCCCGCGATCATCGTAGACCTGCGCCAGAACAGCGGCGGCTCCCCGCTCGGCACATACTTCGCCAGCTTCTTCGTCCAGGAACGTCTCGACATCAGCCGCTCCTACTACTACAGTGAAAAGAGCGGCGAGTTCGAAACCTTCGGCCCGCCCGATTACACCGAACCAGACGATAAGCTGTATTACGACGGCCAGCTCGCGGTGCTGGTCAGCCCGGCCTGCGCCAGCGCCTGTGAAAACGTGGCCTATGTTCTGGGCGAACTGCCGCAAACGCGCGTCTTCGGCTTCTATCCCACTGATGGCATCTTTGGCGAAGTCGCCCGCGGCCAATATCTGCTCCCCGGTGGATACAGCTTTCAGGTCCCCACAGGCATGACCCTTGATATGGGTGGGAATATCGTCATCGAGGGGACAGGCGTGGCGCCGGATGTGCGCGTGCCGTTGAACGAAGAGACCGTGCACGCCGAATATGTGGACGGACGGGATGTAGTGTTGGATTTTGCTCTCGAGGTTTTATCTCACCCCCTGGGGGCAGGCGTGACCCCCGAGCACTCGCCCAGGATTGGCTCGAAATCCAAGTCGGAAACTGCCTTCCAGGCCGAGACAGATTGGCTCGATATGCTCGCTAGGGAAACATACGAAGAATCCGAATTGGCCCAGGCCGGTCGCACCTATATCTTTACCATCCCATTGAACACCTCGCGCGATCTGATGTGGGTCTACGCCTGGTGCACCGCCGACGAAGAACACTTTACAGATAATTGGGCCAAAATCGAATTGATATTCACTCTGAACGGCGCGGTCATTCCCATCGAGGACTTCGCCGAACTGGAAGGCGTCTTCGGCGGGAATCACTGCCGGGCTTACTATGCGCTGCTCAACGACTGGGCTGTCGGCGAACATATCCTCACCACCACAGTCACCTTTACCGAGCCGCTCAACGACGGAATAGCGTCAGAAGATTTCCCCGCCGGCGCGCACGTCTTCGAGTATCATGTTTACGTAGCCAGATAGCATCATCTTGAAGATAGGCTGGAGACCCAATGACATCCAAACCCACCGTCCACGCCCTCGACATGGATTTTTTGGGCATCCCAAACGCTATCGCTGGCTACTTGATCCCGCACAAGTATGGGGGCGTGCTAGTCGAGTGCGGGCCAGGGTCAACCCTCAGGGCGCTCGAAACAGGCCTGGGGGCGCATGGCCTCACCGCCAGGGATATCACCGATGTGCTGGTCAGCCATATTCACCTGGATCACGCCGGGGCGGCAGGATGGTTAGCCCGCCAGGGGGCGCGTATCCACGTTCACCATATCGGCGCTCCTCACCTGATCCATCCCGAAAAATTACTACGAAGCGCCTCCCGCATCTACGGGGAATTGATGAACGCGCTCTGGGGGGAATTCCTGCCCGTGCCTGAGGAGCAGATCGCGGTCCTGCACGGCAACGACGAGATCGAAATCGAAGGCCTGGTTTTCCGCGCCCTGGATACGCCCGGACACGCCGATCACCACGTGGTCTATCTCCACGAGGGAATCTGCTTCACGGGTGATGTGGGCGGTGTGCGCATGCGCAGACACACCCCCAGCATAGCGCATCTGCGCATTCCCACCCCGCCGCCGGAGTTCCACCTCGAGAAGTGGCGCGAGAGCATCCAGCGCCTGGCTGAAGAAGAGTTCACCTACATCGCTCCCACCCATTTTGGCATCTTCGACGATCCGGGGCGACACCTGGCCGCAGTGCAAGCCGGCCTCGACGAGATCGAAGCCTGGATGGAAAAGTTCATGCCGGGAAACCCAACGATAGAGACCCTGGAGCGCGAAATCACCGCCTGGGAGAAAGAACGCGCCCTAGCCAGCGGCGTGGACGTCCAGGCGCTCCCCTCCTACGAAAAAGCCAGTCCGGCCTGGATGTCTGCGGCGGGCATCCAGCGTTATTGGGGCAAATATCGGTGCTGATACAGCCCGCGGCCTCACTCCCAACCATGGCGCTGGAATCGGAGGCAATTGTCATCGAAATCATCTACCAGAACCGGTTTCCTCGAAGGAAACCGGTTCTTTTTTGTCAGGCCAATACCCTTGACAAAACAGAACAAGTGTTCTATATTATTCTCGTCTACTGACCTGGAAAACAACGAGCTGCCATTTTCCATTTACCTGTTCTTAAGGAGGTTGCGTATGTTATCCACTTTTTCTCTCTTCAACAAGCGGCTGCGCCTGCAACGCGGCTTGCTCTTCGGAGCCTTGATCATTTTGGCTCTGCTGGCCTTCGAAATCTTCAACTACTCCACAACGGACTTCGCCCTCTCGGATCTGCTCGGCAATCTCAGGTTCCTTGGCGTCCGCTGGGCGACGATCCTCTCGATTGCCTTCTGCGGCATTGATTTCGCCGGCATCGCCCGTCTGTTCACCCCCGAACAGGGGCGCGACGAACCCGCTGAGGTCTGGTATCTGTTCGGAGCCTGGATGCTGGCCGCTCTGATGAACGCCATGCTGACCTGGTGGGGCGTTTCTATCGCCATCCTCAACCACGAGCCCCTGGGCAACGCCGTGGTCGCCCGCCAGACTCTGCTCAGGGTGGCGCCGGTTTTCGTGGCGATCATGGTATGGCTGATCCGCGTGTTGATCATCGGCACCATCTCCGTGGCCGGCGACAGACTGTTCAGCCAGTCCAGCGCCAGAGGCGGAATCCGGATCGGCAACCACTCCGCATCGAGGCGTTCACGGGCAGTAAACGCCGCTGCTGGTCGCCGCGCTGCCCCTCTACAGCGAGGCATCAACACACGCTCCTACAATCCTGCGCCGAAACCTACCCATACCGATCAGGAGTATGATCCACAGGAGCCTACATACCATCCCGTATCGTTTGGCGGATCTCGCGACCGCAATCATAACGGCTCGCGTTTCTAATCACCCCCTCCAGGTACACCTTCGAGAGAACCCCGTTTTCTGGTAACTACTCAGCCAAACGGAGAAATTCCCGAAAAAAGGGTGTGCGCAGGGGCTACGCCCCTGCGCACACCCTTTTTTCGGGTAAATCCGTTCGATCGGCTTCGTTTTTATAGCCCGGCGATTCATCGCTGGGCGGAGAATGGTCGAGTTGAACCCTTTTCAGCTCTACTCAACGCTCGCAACGCCCTCAGTGTGACCCATTTATTGGGCTGTTTCTTCTTGCCAAAATCCACCCAGGTCTTTCCTGCGTAATCATATTCTAATGGCCAGCGACCTCGATCATCCTGCTTGCCCCGAATCAGATCCAACGAGCGCGCCAGGCGTGGATCATCCCCATATCCTAATTCCACCAACGCCTCGACATTTTGCAACAAATCCGTGACATAGAAAACCGGGAAACCGAACTTCCACCAATTCCCGCTGGGCTTATTGCTCCAGCCGGTGGGATATTCCGCATCAGCTGGGTCGCAACTGAACAAGAAATCCACCCCATGAGCGATAGCCCTTTGGATGAGAGGAGTTCGCCGTTGGGAGGGAAGTTTTGCGAAAGCCAGCATCACCTTCACGCCGCCCCATGCGCAGGGTAGTTTATTGTTAGCGCCGCAGGCAAAAGTCGGACCGCATTTCCCGGCATAGTAACGAAGACTCGCCTGCCGATCCGTATTCGGCGCTACGCCCTCGCCAGTGACGCTGCGCGCCATCCAGTCGAAAGCTTTATCGAGGCGCGGATCATCGAAGCCCAGGTCGGTCAGCGCATCACACATATTTCCTTGCAGACAATCTGCAGTGGTAGATGGCGCACCACCGACCGTGAACTGTCCATTCTCGGTGATGCTGTGATCGAGCAGATAGGCGCAGGCGCGCCCGATGCGCTCATCCATGGCTGCCGATGCGCCCAATTGCGCCAGCATGATCAACGACCAGACCAATGACCGATATTTGGGGTTATAGCCGGGTCCTGGCTCCACCCAGAAACCTTCGGGGGCCATCTCGGCTAGAATGGATGAGATGGGGCCGCGTGAGTGGGCAGCTCTTCGAGCAGCGATCAGTTCGGGATCGCCTGGCGGCAAACCGGTCAGGTCTCGCAAAGCCAAATAACGAACTCCCGGGGAGTCCGGCTCCAACAACCAGTGTAAGGTGTCAGTATAAAATGCCATTCTCACTCCTCCAGTTTCAAGAATTCATGCACAACCCGCGGGTCGAAATATGAACCGCTCTGTTCTCGAATGTATTTCGCTGTATCCACCTTTGACCAGGCCTTTCGATAAGGCCTATCGCTCATTAGAGCATCGCAAACATCAACCACAGCAAATATGCGCGCCGATAACGGGATGTGTTCGCCCTTTAGACCACGCGGGTAACCGGTCCCATCCCATCTTTCATGATGGCAGTAAGGGATATCCAATGCCGGGCGCAGGAAGGAGATAGCCGAGAGCATCTCATACGCATATACCGGATGCTGGCGCATGATCTCCCACTCCTCGTCGTTGAGCGGTCCGGGCTTCAGCAAGATAGAATCGGGGACACCCATCTTGCCGATATCATGGAGCAATGCCCCGCGCCGGATGTGGACGATTTCTTCTCTGCCAATTCCCAAAGCTCTGGACAGACGCAGAGTCCTCTCCACCACGCGGCGGGTATGGCCTTCGGTCTCCCGGTCTCGCAATTCAAGGGCTTTAGCCCAACCCTCCAGCGTGTTATCGTAAGCCAAAACTAGTTCGACGTTGGATTGCTGTAGATCACTAAACAGAGTAGCGTTATCAATGGCAACAGCAGCTTGCCCGGCTAACGTTTCCAACAAATCCCACCACTCGCGATCAGGTTCGAAGGATTGGCGGTGGAATATTTCCAGCACACCTTTGATCTTCCCCTTGGCGATCAACGGAATACCAACATAGGTAACGAAGCCCTCGCTCTTCAACAAGGGCGAGCGCAAGAAACCGGTTTCGATCTTGCTCAGGTTGGGGACATGGATTATCCGTTGTTCCAGGGCAACTCTTCCAGCATGGCCTTCTCCCACGCGCAGATGGGTGTGTTGGAGCGCAGAAGTATGGAAACCGCGTCCAGAACTGTACTCCAGCGAATAAGTATGAGGATTGGACAGCAACACACAGGCTGCGTCCACACCTAATTGAGTGGTTGCATGACCGAGCAACACATCTAGCGTGATTGGTAAGCTCACACTGCCGGCAATAGCCCGGTCTATTTCGTGCAGCGCTTGCACCTGCTGTAGTCGCCGTCGAGCATCCAGATATAGACGGGCATTCTCGAGCGCGATGGCGGCCTGGGCAGCCACCGTAGCTATCAGTTGTTCATCCGCCTCCTTGAAAGCGTCAGCCTGCTCGCTTTCCACGCTAATCACCCCGATGACGCGCTGGCTGATTTTCATCGGAACATACATGCCGGAACGAATGCCAGCCACAGTTTCCATGTAACGAGGGTCGGCGGTCACATCTCCGCAGCGTGCCGTCTGGCCATGCTTGACAACCCAGCCGCTCAACCCGTCCCCTGATCGGGCGATCATGGTCTTGAAGCGTTTTTCGATGGCCAGGTGTTCTTCCTCGTCCTTCAAACCTGGTTGGCTAAAAGCCAGCAATTCGAGGGTCTCATCTTCTGGATGATACTGTCGGATGGTTAAATGATGCCACCCTAATACGCGCGACATCAGTTCGATAATATTCTGCCCGATCTCCTTGGGCGGCAGCAACTGGCTGAGAAATAAACCACTCTCATACAGTAATCCCAATTCGTTCAGGCGTTGGCGCGTCTCCTCTTCTGACTGCGCCCGCTCGGTGATGTCAGCGAAAACAGCCAGGGTGCCAGCGATGCGGCCTTCTACGATATGGGGGCTGCTGCTGACCAGGGCGGTGCGCCGCGTACCATCCTTGCAGATGAATTGAAGCTCATAACGATCAGTTTCACCGCGCATACGCCGCTCATCAGCCGCCCAGACAATGGAATGCTGATCGGGGGGAATGATGGCCGTCCAGTGCTGGCCCAACAGTTCCTCGGGAGCATAGCCCAGCAGGGACGCCCCAGCCGGATTCACGAAGGTGAAGATTCCCTCAGCATCCTCCACGACGATGCCCTCAGCCATATTCTCGATGATATCCCTGTTGAAAGCGGCCAGCCGATGGGTCTCCTTGTACAGCTGGGCATTTTCGATCGCCACAGCAATCTGGTCCGCCAATGTCTCCATGACGATCACATCAGCCTCATCGAAAGCGTCGTATTCGGTGCTTTGTAGATCGAGCACACCAATGACCCCTTCCTTGATCTTGATGGGGATAGCAAGCTCCGAATTGGTTATTTCATTCGCTTTGCGCACGTAATGAGGATTCTGGCTGACATCACCGCTGATCTGAACTTCTCCCCGCGCAGCCGCCACTCCAATCATCCCTTCCCCGAGAGCAATCTGCAGATCCCTGGGAAAAATATCGCGATAACCGCCAGCGATGGATTGCAGGGTCAGGTGTTCGGCTGACTCGTCAAGCAACAACAACATCACGCCGTAGTAATCGAAGGCCTCATGGATGCTCGTCACGACGGTAGACAACAGCTCATCCAGTTCTAATTTGCTGCTCACGCGCCGGCCTACTTCATAGATCAGCATAGCCTGGGTTGCTCGTCGTTGCGCATCTCGCTCCACCTGTTTGTGCTCTCGCCGCATCCTGGCATCGTCCATCTCTCTCCACACAACAGCAGCCAGGCGGGGCAGATCGTCCTTGATCACGTAGTCGTTGGCGCCGGCTTTCAGTAAGGCCACGAGGGAGTCTTCTCTGATACTGCCTGATACAACAATGAAGGGGATGTCCCGACCGCTCTCCTGTAAGAGTTTCAGCGCCGAAGGGGCGTCGAAGCGAGTCATGGTGTGGTCGGAAAGGATGATATCCCAGCGCTCACGTTCCAGGGCCACTCTCATCTCCATAGCTGTTTCCACCCGTTCGTGAATGGGCGAATATCCCCCACGCTCCAGATGATGAACGATCAATCCCGTATCGTTCTCTGAATCTTCAACGATCAGTACACGCAGTGTGGTATTCAAAATTTCTTCACTCCCATGGGGGAAGCGTGTTCAACACTAGCCAGCACAGATCCAATTACCAAACAACCACGTAACTACTCAGCCATACGGGGAAGTACCCGAAAAAAGGGTGTGCGAAGGGGGCTACGCCCCCTTCGCACACCCTTTTTTCGGGTAAATCCGTTCGATGGCTGAGCAGTTACACTTTTTCTTATACCATAATTTTAGTTTGGTAGGCCTTACGCAAGACACATTTGAACGCGCTGAACTTTTCGGTATGTTCTGCGTAGTGAAAAATAAAGCAAAAACTTTGCGCTCTCCGCGCACTCTGCAGCTCGAAAGTTTGGGGTTCATTTCCCCGCGCCGGCGACCAGGCTCGACAGGGTGACCACCTGGTAGCCGCGCCGCGCCAGCTCGGGCAGGATCGTCTCCAGGGCTTTGGCGGTGCGTCTACCGCGCGCTTGATGATCGTGCAGCACGATGATATCGCCGGGCTTGATTTTCCACAGGATGTAGCGAGAAGCAAACCATGCAGAACCAACATGGGGGTCGTAAGGGTAGACCGATCCCAGGGCGCAGTGATAGCCATGCTTCTCCATCACGGCCAACATTTCATCGTTGTGCCAGCCGGAGCCTGGACGCAGCCAGTGAACATCCCCAAAGGCAGAGAGCACTTCGTCGGCCTGGACCAACTTTTCTTCGAACTCATCAATGGACAACCGGATGCTAGGTTCATCTTCGGTCATGTGATTACCGATTTCATGCCCTTCGTCAATCATGCGCCGGACGAGGGCCTCGTTCCCGGCCACACGCTCCGAGATCAAAAAGAAGGTGGCATGTGCACGATGTTCCTCGAGGATATCCAAGAGGATGGGCGTGGTATTCGCATCGGGGCCGTCATCTATGGTCAGGGCTACAAGCAACTTTTGCGTATCCACAGTATAGAGCACTTCAGGGGAGCGCTGACGCAGGCGGGAGAAAATCCACTCCGGCTGCAGGAGTACCAGGCCGCCGAACAGCACAAACGTGGTGGCGACGAGCGACAGGAGGGACAGCATGACACGCAAGAACATATTATTTCTCGATCAGCATCCGTCGGAGAACCTTGCCGACGAACGATTTAGGCAGCTCCTCTCGGAACTCGATCTCCCAGGGAACAGCGTATTCATCCAGGCGTTTGCGGCAAAGCTCCAGCAATTCCTCTTTCGACAGGTTGGTTCCGGGGCGCGGCACGACGAAAGCCTTGACCTTTTGACCACCCTCTCCGCCAGAGACGCCCACGACTGCGGCCTCCAAAACCTTGCTGTTTTCGTAGAGGACTTCCTCGACATCGCGTGGATAGACGCTGAAATCGCCGGCCATGATCGTATCGCGCTTGCGGCTGATGATCTTGAAGAAACCATCGGCATCCATCACGGCGACGTCGCCAGTGTGCAGCCAGCCATCCTGAAGCGCGCTCTCCGGATCCTCAGTTCGATCGGGCTGCCAATACCCCGCCATGACCTGCGGCCCTTTGACCAACAACTCCCCGATCCTGCCAGAGAGCAGATCTTCTCCGGTGACGAGGTCAACGACTTTTGCATCGGTGTTGGGAATGGGGATGCCAATCGAGCCAGACCGCCGTGCGCCCATCAGGGGATTAGCGTGGGTCACCGGCGAGGCCTCCGTCAGGCCGTATCCTTCTACGAGGCAGCCACGGGTCAGCTTTTCGAAAGCCTCCTGAACTTCGACCGGCAAGGGAGCCGCGCCGCTGATGCAGGCCTTGATCGAAGACAGCCCATAAGCGCGCACGCCGGGCGCCTGATTGATCAACGCATAGATCGAAGGCACGCCGGGGAAGATGGTCGGTTTGTATTCTTTGATGTGGTCGAGCACCTGTTGCAACTCGAACACCGGCAGCATCACGATTGTAGCCGCGATGGCGATGGGGATATTCATGGCCGTGGTCATACCATAGCTGTGAGTCAGCGGGATCACGGCCAGGAAGGTCTCTTCCCCATATTGAATGTCGGGGATCCAGTGGCGAGTCTGGAGCGAATTAGCCACCAGGTTGGCATGGGTCAAACGCACGCCTTTAGGTTCATCGGTGGTGCCGCTGGTGAATAGAATAGCCGCCGTATCCCCGCTTTCCGCCCGGTAGTCCGGCGCATCCCGAGAAGCGTCCATCATCAACTCTTCCATCAGATAGATCGCATCGCCCTCAGGGGCGTCTTCGCGAGGGCGAAAACCCGCCGCCTGCCAGCGAGCCAGCAGTTGTTTGTAGACCCGGGGCGCAAGCACACTACGGATGTCCGCCAGGATCACCTTGAGGGGAATCCTCTGCTGTACTTCTTTGGCCAGTTCTCCGAATTCTTTGAGGGTGATCAGGACTTTCACCTGGGTCTGCTGGATTTGCCCCAAGATCTGCCTGGCATCTGCCTCTGGGTTCGATAGAACCACCACGCCGCCGATTTTGAGGATGGCGTAATACGCCATAATCATCTGCGGCATATTGGGCAGCACGACCATCACGCGGTCGCCCGGCCGAACACCCAGCCCGTGGAGGGCATGCGCCAACTGATTGACGCGCCGGTCGAGCTGGCGGTAGGTCAGCTTCGAGCCATAGAACACTGTGGCGACCTGATTGGGCGTCCGGTCAGCTGCGGCCTCCAAAAAACTGTACAAAGGCTGGCGCGGGATGGGGCAGGTATAGGGGGTATATTTGCCGTAACTCTTCAGCCAGGGGCGAACGCTCATGAGTTGCGTCGCCAAATCCTGCTCCCGCCATGAAATCCGCCTCCCCTCTACCCCGTCCTGGATGAAACGCTCGATGGCGCGGTTGACCGCCTGGTGGCGCTCGAGCTGGACTTTGTGTTTCGACGCGCCGATGTTGATCACCTCCGCCCCAGGGACCGATTCGCTCACCCGCTCGAAGACCCAGCGCGGGAAGTAACGATCACGTTCGCCAGTGATAATCAGCGTGGGCGTTTCGATCTGCCCCATCAAATTCCAACCCCGCCACTTGCGCAGGTTGTCGAGCATCATACGCTTCATGACGTGGATTTCGGCGTTCCAGCGCGGTCGAAAACGCCAAAAAGGTTGGAATATGGCGACAGGGACGCGCGAGAGAAAGGACGCACTGCGCGGCAAGGGATACTCTCCCGCGGCGGCGATCAGGATGAGCTTTTCCAACCGTTCGGGGTGGGAGGCGGCATACTCGACGCAGATCGAGCCTCCAAAGGAGTGCCCCACCAGGACGAATTTTTCGGGCAAATCCAGGGCGTCAGCGATGGCATTGATGTCCTCGACCAGCTCGGGCATGGTGTATTCGGTGAAGGGCGCATCGCTCTGACCGTGGCCGCGCAGATCCGGCACAACCACGCGGTATTGGTGGCCAAAATGATTGATCTGGTATTCCCAGGTCTCGGCGCAGCCTGCATACCCATGCACGAAAACGATCGCCCGTTCGGCCCCATCCGGCCAGACATCTATCACGCTCAAGGCCACATCCGAGAGACCGCGGATAGGCACTGCCTCGCGATATAAATTCAAATCGAGTTGGATTTCTCTATGTTTAAGACCGCGCGGTTTATTCATCAACTCACCTCACCTTTCGGTAATTCTCAACAACACCACCCCCGTCAGGATGGTCATGCCGCCAAATACCTGGGTTCCGTTGAGACGTTCGTTCAGCAGGAGGTAGGCAATCAGGGCTGTGAAGACCGGCTCCATGGTGACGATCAGGTTGACGACGCTGGAGGGCAGATAACCTAAACTGATGTTATACAACCCGAACCCGGCCAGGGTCGGCCCAGCCGCCAGGATGAACAGGATCAGCCACCCCCCCAGGGCCTCCCCCAACCAGAACAGATCGGCGGGGCGAGAGGCGTTTCCGAGAACATCGCTCCCGGGCAGCAGGTTGAAGATCAACAGAAATGTCGCTGCAAAAGAAAAAGTGTACAGCAACGTCGTCCAGGAATTGACGCCGCGCTGCGAAGCTGATCTCCCCATCAAGGTGTAGACGGCGAATCCCAGCCCGGAGAGAATGCCGGTCAGGATTCCAACCATGTTGAGGTTCCAGGCTCCAGGTTTCAACGCCTCCGAGACCAGCAAGCAGCCCCCCAGGCTAAATATGACGGCCACGATCTTCCCCCACCCCAGGTGTTCGTCCAGCAACCACCAGCCCAGTAAGGCGGTAAAGGCAGCCGAGCAATACGCTAAAACCGTCGCAACCGCCGCGCCATTCAACGCGACGGATAACGTCCAGAGGGAATTGAAGATCGCCAGCACGAGGCCATAGCCGATAAAATAGACGATGTGATGACGGCTCAGGGAAAGGAGACCGGGCTTCGATACGGCCAGGATGGGCAAGAGAGTCAGGACCACGAAAGTATCTCGCCAGAAAGCCAGCACCATGGGAGGGATCTGATAAGTTTGGGTCAGGTAACGGATCAGGATGCCGGTGGTGGATAGAATCGCCGCGCTGGCCAGAGCGATGGCATAACCGCGTTTTGTATTGGAGTGTGTCTGTCTATCACCAAAACTTTGCATAATTCTCTAGTAACTACTCAGCCATACGGGGAAGTTCCCGAAAAAAGGGTGTGCGAACGCAAAGCGGCTACGCCCCCTTCGCACACCCTTTTTTCGGGCTAATCCGTTCGATGGCTGAGCAGTTTCATTCTCTATATTTGAGCGACAGGGATGGTGAAATTGAAGGTGGTTCCTTTGCCGTATTCGCTCTCGAACCAGATCCTCCCCCCCTGCATTTCGATGAGGTTCCTGGTGATATTCAAACCCAGGCCCGAGCCAGGGGCCTCGCGGGCCTTGGGATCGTCTGAGCGGAAGAATTTCGAAAAGATTTGGGCCTGGTCTTTTTCACTCAATCCGATGCCGTTATCTTTGACGCCGATACGAACGACCTCGGCGGCCCCGTCCGGATCCCAGCGGTTTTCGACCTGCTCCGCCCAAATCAAGATCGCCCCGCCCTCGGGAGAGTATTTATTGGCATTGCTGACCAGGTTGGCCAACACCTGGATCAAACGGAGGCGGTCGCCCCAAACCGGGGCCAGGTCCTCCGGAACTTGCAGCTCCAGGGTTTGACTCTTTTCATCAATGCTGTGACCTTGCGCTCGAACCACTTCGTTGATCATCCCAGCCACGTCCACCGATTCGAATTCCAATCGTAAACGACCGGCCTCGATGCGCGAGATGTCGGTCAGATCGGATACCAGGGTATTCATACGGCTCACATTGCTCAGCACGGTCTGCAAGAAATTGGTCTGACCTTCATTCAACTCCCCCATCGCGCCGCTCAACAGCAAATCCGCATAGCCGCGAATCGAGGTCATGGGGGTTTTCAACTCATGGGCAACGAAGGAGATGAAATCGCTCTTTGCGATGTCGGCTGCCTGTACCTGGGCAAACAGTTGCGCGTTGGCAATCGCTATAGCGGCGTGATCGCTCAACCGAGAGAGGAACTCTTGCGTCTGGGGTGCCCAGGCCTCATCCTGACGGCTTTCTAGCAACATTACGCCGATCACCTGGTCCTCACGACGAATGGGATAGACCATCTGTGAGCGCATCCCTGTGAGGATACCACTGCGATGATCAGCGTTCGATATGAGTGAGCGCTCGAAGACCTGAGTATCCATCTCGCTTACCGCGTTGCGCAAGGCGGGTACTTTGTCGAGCGGCAAAACAGACTCGCGGAAATCCTCTAACTCGCCATCATAGCCGCAGTCGGCCATGATCAGCAAGCCATCGCCTTCCACCGAGCCGATCAGTCCGGCGTCGGCGCCCGATTGACGCATAGCCCAATCGAGCGTAAAGCGCATGGCGCGCTGAATATCGAGGCTAGCGTTCAATTCGCGATCTATGCGCTGCATGGCGGAGAGTTCGTCCACGCGGGCAGCTAACTGCTGATCCGTCAGCGTATACAGGCGGGCATTCTCGAGAGCTATGGCCGCCTGGCTGGCATAGGCGGTCAGCAAGTCCTGGTCATCTTTACTGAATGGCGCGCCATCGCGGCGATTGATCGCTTCGATCACACCGGTGACGCGATCTTGCGCAACCATGGGGACGAGCAACAGGTTTCGGGTCTGGAAACCAGTTTTTTCGTCAGGCTTGCTCGCCCACTCATCTGTGCGGTGGACATCGTTGACGATGGCAGGCCTCCTGGTAGTCACCGCTTTGCCGACATGCCCGGTTCCCGGCGCCAGGCGCTGACCAACGAGTTCATCTGCAACCGGGCCAGCAACCACTTCGAAGATCAATTCGCCGGTATCTTCATCGAGGAGGAACAACGTCCCCGCTTCACAGCCGATAATATCAATGGCGTGATCCAGTATCTGATTCAGCAGGCTGTTCAAATCCAGGGTCGAAGTGAGGCTACGGCCAATATCATTGAGCAGGCTCAATTGCCGCGCCCTGCGTTGTGTTTCGTCTAACAAACGCGTTTTCACGATGGCGCCTGCGGCCTGGTCAGCGATGGCCTGAAGCATGCGAACCTGATCTTCCGAATAGACTACTGCAGGATCGCGGCTGGCCAGGCTGATGCTCCCAATGGTATCTGCGCCTGCGTTGAGGGGCACGCCCATCCAGGCATACAGACCCTCGACAAGCGGGGAGAAACCATTTTTCCGGCACTCATGCTCGTAATCATCGGTGATAATCGGCCTGCGAAGGCGCACTACTTCCTGACTCAGGCCGCCCCCCGATTCCTGAAAGCGATGCTCGTGCTCCAACAAACGGATATCATCCTTCAAATAGAAAGCATATTGATAGATATCGCGTTCCGGGTCGTGCAGTAAAATCCAAAAATCTCGTATTGGGATCAAACGGTTGGTTTGAGCGTAGATCAGCTCGAGGATATCATCGAAGAGCGGGGTGATGTTCAGCCCCTCAGCTACGCGCATGAGCACGTTCATCTCATTGACGCGGCGTTCCAGGTCGGATACCACCTGGGCGCGTTCGATGGTGATGGCGACCTGATCACTCAAGGAAGTCAGGAAATCGAGATCCATGGCGGTATAAGGCTCGCCAGATCGCCGGGGAGAAAGCGCCATGAAGCCGATCAATTGATTCTCCCGTCCCGTGAGAGGGATGAATACCTGCGCTCCTAGCAAGGCGATGTACGCCTTCTCAGAGTCCAAAGGGGCAGGCAGATCCATTTCGGTGCCAATAAATAGGAATGTTTTAGCGCCGCCCAGGACCGTTGCCAGCACGCTGCTCGTGGTAAATCTGAGATCCGATGTCGGCGCGCCAGATTCATCTTCTAGGGCTTCGTAATACTCGCCCAGAACGTCGAGCAAGAAGATGTGCAGGCGCGCAGGGGCCAGAGTCTCCTGAACGCATTTGCGCAAGAAACTGCCCACCTCATCCAATTCCAGAGCTGGAGTAAGCTCCTGCCCAAACATGCGCAGGCGTTCCTGGTACACTCTTCGACCGCGGAAGAAAACGGTATCCACAAGCCATTGGAGTTGTAATCGCAAGGGGTTCAGGAAAATCGCCAGGATAAAAACCACCGAACCAATCACCAGGGGGTTCGTGGGCTTCAGGGTTTCTGTAAATATCAGGCTCAAGCCGCTGACGATCAAAGCATATCCGCCCACAGCGATTGCCGTCAACAAGGCGTAGATGATGATACGGCTGAGCATAAAATCGGTGTTCAAAAGACGATAGCGAAGTATGGCATACGCCACGAGCAGGGGAAATGCCCCCAGGGGTAACAATAGATACGGAGAAAAGACGACCTCTGGGCGAATTGCAGTTACGAAGAACCAGATCGAAATGGGCGCGAAGGCCACCGTGGCCCCCAACAACACAATCCTGCCCTGTTGACGCACGTGAGGGGAATTGGCGGTAAATCGTCTCAGGGCGACCATTCCCAAGAAGGAAATTGCGCACGCCCCCAATAATATAAACTGCAACCGCCAGAGAATGATATAGGCTGTGGGATGATCTACATCATATAATGTCGGCAACGAAAAAGCCAAAAGCCCAAAGGCCACGACGTACACCAACCAATATAAGAATCGCCAGCGCTTGAAGCGGGTGGTCGCTTGAGGGAATAAAAAGGCCAGATGAAAGACCGATCCGGCAGCCACAGCCAGGTTGAAGGTCCACAGATACGTGAGCCAATTGGCGGTATATACATCGAAAAGGGCGGCGATGGCAATTGAAACAGAAGCGGAAAACAAGGCGAAAATACGACCCGAAGCATCCCTATATCGCAAACTAAATACCCATAAACCGCTCCCCAGGTAAATCAGGCTGATCACCCAGGGGACGATCATAAAGGCAATGAGATCTGGCGTGGGGAATTTCTGAAGTGTGACGAGAGATGAAACGCGCGCCCCCTCGGGGGTGATAGCAGTTATCTCGACCTGATCCCCCACCCGATGAGTTCTCAGCTCCCGAAGAAAGCCCTCGACCCCATGGATCTCTTGCCCCTGGATAGAGACCAACTGATCCCCAAACTCGAAACCGGCCTCTCTTGCCTGCCAAAGCTCCTGGCTCACAGGAACGACGCCGTTGACCAACAAGGTATGCTCGATGAAGGCGCCGATGAATGGCGTTCGACTCCATTGAAATCCGAGAAAAACCATCGCCGTCAGGGCGATCAAGGCCACAAGCTGGTAGACGGCAATCGAATAGGGGATCAATCGCGTTCTTATCGTGGCTTCGGTCGGAGTCGTTGGAGGGGAGAGCAAGGCCATCATCTAATTGTACGGGGGGGTTGGCCGGGCGTCAATAGCTCAGACCCCACCCCAACCCTCCCCGACATCGGGGAGGGAGCTGCTTCCCCCCGCAGCGGAGGGGGCGAGGGGAGTCATTGCTCAGACCCCACCCCAACCCTCCCCGACATCGGGGAGGGAGCTGCTTCCCCCCGCAGCGGAGGGGGCGAGGGGAGTCATTGCTCAGACCCCACCCCAACCCTCCCCGACATCGGGGAGGGAGCTGCTTCCCCCCGCAGCGGAGGGGGCGAGGGGAGTCATTGCTCAGACCCCACCCCAACCCTCCCCGACATCGGGGAGGGAGCTGCTTCCCCCCGCAGCGGGGGGATCGAGGGGGGTGAAGGCGTGACGCGATTGCTCCGCGTATGCCAGGCTTTGATGGCGAAAGTAGGTGTTGTACAGGTGAGCGTAGTGACCCCTGGCTTCCATCAGGGCGTTGTGATTGCCCTCCTCGATGATGCGCCCGTCTTCCAACACCAGGATGCGGTCGGCGGCTTTGACGGTGGAGAGGCGGTGGGCTATCAAGATGCTGGTGCTTTTCTCCAGAATCAGACTCAGGGCTTGTTGGATCTGCCACTCGGTGAAGGGATCAATGCTGGCAGTGGCCTCATCGAGGATGAATATCGCTGGATGGCGCAGGAGCACGCGTAACAAGGAGACGAGCTGCCGCTGCCCCATGGATAGGCGTCCGCCGCGCTCCCCAACCTGTGTATCCAGACCATTGGGCAGGGTGTCCAGCCAATCCCCATCCCCGATCTGCCGGGCTACCTGCTCGACCTCTGCCATGCTGGTCGTTGCGCTGGCGTAACAGATATTCTCCGCCATACTGCCCGAAAAAAGAAAAGGAACCTGGGAGACGATGCCCAACTGGCTGCGATATTGATGCAAATCGAAAGCGCGAATGTCCTGGCCATCTACGAGGATGCGGCCTTCCTGGAATTCATAGAAGCGGGCGATCAACCTGGCTATGGAAGTTTTGCCAGCCCCGGTATGGCCGACCAGCGCCACGCTTTCACCAGGTTGGATATGCAAGCTGAAATCATCGAAAATCCGCTCCTGTTCTGTATAGCGGAAACAGACATTCTCGAAGCGAATATCGCCCTTCAACCGTGGCAGCGGATCGTTCGCCCTCTGCAGGATGGCAGACTCGGCGTCAATGAGCGCAAAGGCGCGTTCCGCCGCCGAGAGACCCGACTGCACCTGCGCCCAAAAAGCCGACAAGTTGAGCACCGGGAAGAAGAAACTATCCAGACTCATCAAGAACAAGAACCAGGCCCCTAATGTCACCGCCCCTTGAATGGCAGTAACCCCACCGGCGTACACTAAAATCGCCGTGGCGATCCCGCCCAAGGCGTTCAACGATGGAAATACCAGCGAGAGGACGAATCCCCGCTGTACATTGACCCGGAACGAGGTCTGGTTGGCCTCATCGAACTCGGCGAAGATGGTGCTTTCCTGACGATAGTTCTTGGCGACGGCAATCCCGCTGACCGTTTCCTTGATGGCGGCGTTGACATTGGCCATCGCGCGCATCCCGCGACGGGTGACTGTCCGCGCCAAAGCTCGAAAGCCCTTCGAGGCCAGATACAGAATCGGCAAGAAACCAAACAAATACAGGGAAAGCCGCCAGGAGATGCTTATCAGGACTCCACTTAAGATGATCGCTTGCCCGAACTGGGAGACCAGATCCGTAATCAGCGTGACCAACTGGCCGAACTCGCGCGTATCCGACGTGATCCGAGAGACGATCTTCCCCGATGAGAATTCATCGTAGAACGAGAGATCATGGCCTGCCGCGGCCGCGAAGGCGTCGCTTTGGATCGTGTAGATCACATCCCCCACGATGCGCACCAGCAGGCGGCGGCGTATCCAACCGGCCACCCATGTGAAGATGCCAGCCAACAAGACCAGGGCGACAAGAACAGATAACCACCTGCTCTCCGAGGAATCGGCCAACAGATCCACGCCGCGCGAAACTAAAAGTGGAACCGCCGCGGAAGCAGCCGCGATGATCAACAAGAACGCAATCACCCAGGTCAGGCGCCGTTGATGAGGTTCGAAATATTTCCAAAGCCGGCGCGCCAGATCGCGGTCGGTGTAATTTCGGTCGTATGCTTCGGTATCTAAGCCGGAGAAGAAACTCATATTTCTTTGAAGATCAGGCGATAGGCCTCAGTAGTCGCTAATAATTCTTCGTGATTCCCAATAGCAGCGATGCGACCGTTGCGCAGCACGATGATCAAGTCCGCCCACCGGATTTGAGAGAGGCGATGGGTGATGATGAAAGTCGTGCGTCCTTTGGCCGCCGCATAGATGGCGCGCTGGATTCTATCTTCCGTGGCGCTATCAATGGCGCTGGTGGAATCATCCAGGATGAGAATGCGCGGGTCAGTCAGGAAAGCTCTCGCCAAAGCCAGACGCTGCCGCTGCCCGCCGGAGAGGGTGACGCCGCGCTCGCCGATCACGGTCTCATAGCCATCCTGAAAAGCCTCGATGAATTCATGCGCTTGAGCGGCTTTCGCCGCAACCTCGATCTCATCCAATGTGGCGCCTGGCTTGCCAAACGCGATGTTTTCAGCGATGCTGCGCGAGTAGAGAAAGATATCTTGTTCGATGATCGAGATCTGCTGGCGCAGGTGTTCCAGATTCCAGTCGCGCACATCAACTCCATCAACGAGAACCTGCCCCGCGCTCACATCGTAGGTGCGGTTGATCATCTTGACCAGGGTGGTTTTCCCCGAGCCGGTCTGCCCGACGATAGCGATCGTCTGGCCTGGCTCGACGCGGATGGAGATCCCCTCGATGGCCGTCTCTCCCGTCTCGTATGCAAACGAGACATCTCGGAACTCCACCTGGCCGCGCATTCGCTCCGCGTATCCGCACTCGTTTTGGTCCAAATCGTTCTCGCGGTTGATCAATTCCAAAATCCGTCTTGCGCCAGCTACCCCCAGCGACACCTGGGAATAGGCAAACAGAGAGACGAAAGTCGGAAAGCCCAACAAGAGCAATAAACTGAAATAGGCCACGATATCCCCAACGCTGATCGCCCTTTGCTGATGCAGCCAGATGGCATGGAAGAGTCCTCCAGCCTGAGTCAAGCCCATCAATAAAAAGGGGACAAAGCGCGCCTCGATATCTCCCTGGCGCACGAAATAATTCCGGAAGCCCCAGGCGTTCTCGCGGAAGAGGCCGATCTCCTGGCGCTCTTGAGACATCCCTTTGACGGTTTCGATTCCATCCAGCGCTTCAGCCAGACGCGTATTCAAACGGCCAAAAGCTGCACGCACGCCATCGCTGACCGGCGACAATTCGTGGAGATACTGCCACAAGGAGAGAAAATAGGTGATCGTGAAAAACAACGGCGCGAGGATCAAGGCCGGGTGATAGCGAGACGAAAAGATCAACGGCATCACGATGAAATTCGCCGAGCCAATCACCAGGTTGATCCCAGGGCTGAACAGAAAATTCACCTCTCTCACATCGTTGGTCGCGCGCGCCATCGTATCGCCAACAGGCTGCAAGTTGTGAAAGGTCATGCTCTTGCCCAGCAGACTGACATAAAGCTCGTCGCGTATATCCCGCTCGACGTATTGGGCAATCAACTCCGCCCCAAAGTTGCGCCCCAACTGCAACAAGCCGCGTACCACCTGGGTCATCGCAATCACCAGAGCAATCCGCAACAGAGCGGTTATCTCGGCCCCCTCCAGCGAGATCAGATCCAAAGCCTTGCCGATATAGATCGGCACCACGGAAGCCAGGGCTGCGTTGCCCACCGCGCCAACGACCATCATCACATTCAAATACCAATAACGCAGGCTATGAGATGCGATCCATCGCACCGGACCGCGCCGATCGCTGCTGCGTCTCTTGGGGAGGGTGAATTCGGCATAGGTGGCAATCATAAAGTTAAGAGGATACCACAAAAAAACAATCCACGAAGAGCACGAAGGATAGAGAAAGAGACCAAAAAATCTTAGTGATCTTCGTGTTCTTCGTGGATTCTCCGAATCTTTCGGTTCAAGTTCGCACAGGTTATCACGAACACGGTTCCTGAGGAGGAACCGTGTTCGTCCCCACTTTCTCGAAAAAAAAATATCAAGAAGGGATTTGTAAGAGCAGGTATAATTCAGCCC
>VGOC01000017.1 GCA_016865865.1 Chloroflexota bacterium | reverse complement strand
GGGGTTTGGGTTGTCGCCGAAACAAAAGTGAGCTGGAACGATGAGTAATTTGCGCCTCGGCACCCCTACACGGATCGGCATACTCCTGTTTCTCGAGCTCGTCACCATCGGCGTGCTTTGGCTGGGAATATATCGCCTGAATAGCAGCGGCTTTGTCACATCCTCTCCTACGCCCACCCAAACACCTACTCCTTCCCAAACACCTACCCCAACACCCACCCCGGGCATCGGATCCATCCAAATCTCCCCCATAGACGGCATGTCGCAGGTTTACATCCCGGCGGGGGAGTTCGAGATGGGCAGCGATCTTGGGGATAGCGATGAACGTCCGGTACACACCGTGTACCTGGAAGCTTTCTGGATGGATCAGACTGAAGTGACCAACGCCATGTACGCGCAGTGTGTGGCTGCCGGGGACTGTGACCTTCCCAGTAGCTTAATATCTTATACCCGCGCCAGCTATTACGGGAATGCGGTTTATGCCGATTACCCGGTGATCTACGTCAGTTGGAATGGCGCACAAGATTACTGTGACTGGGCTGGGCGGCGCTTGCCGACGGAAGCGGAATGGGAGAAAACGGCGCGCGGAATGGATGGGCGCGCGTATCCCTGGGGGGAGGGGATTGACTGCGACCAGGCGAATATTGGGGGCTGTGTGAACGACACAGCTGCGGTGGGCAGCTACCCGGTGGGAGCCAGCCCTTACGGCGCCCTGGATATAGCCGGCAACGTATGGGAATGGGTGGCGGACCGGTATGATGATGATTATTACGCCGACTCGCCCTCAGAGAATCCCATGGGGCCGGCCTCCGGTAGTTATCGTGTCCTGCGGGGAGGATCTTGGGTCAACAATGATTTGAATGCCCGCTCTGCCAACCGCAACTGGTTCAATCCTGACTTCACCGGGTACAACTTCGGTTTCCGTTGCGCCTACTCGCCCTATATCCCCACACCCAGTCCCATAACCCGCCCCACCCAAACTAACACCGCCATACCCCGAACCCCAACGTTCACCCCCACACCTCTGCCGCCTACCCCAACCCCCAGCCCCACGCCAGCCAGCCTGCCTTCCCGAATCACCGATGATTACGGCGCGCCCATGGCCTTGATCCCCGCCGGGCGGTTCGAGATGGGCGGCGATGCCGATACTTCGTTGGCAGAATGTGAGGCATTGTATATTGGCGGCGATTGCCTGCGGGATTGGTTTACCGATGAAGAACCGATCCACACGGTGACGTTGGATGAATACTATATCGACCAGTACGAAGTCACCAATGCCCACTATGCGGAGTGTGTGGATGCTGGAGTATGCGATCCGCCTTCAGAGACGGGCTCCTACCTCCGGAACAGATATTACGGCGACTCACAATACGCGAATTACCCGGTGATTTGTGTTGGTTGGAATGCTGCCCAGACTTATTGCCAGTGGCGCGGGGCGCGGCTGCCGACCGAAGCGGAGTGGGAGAAAGCCGCCCGCGGCGGTTTGGAGGGCAAGTTGTACTCATGGGGAGATCCGTTCGATGGGGGCCGGGCTAACTTCTGTGACAACAACTGTGAATTCGATTGGGCTAATGATGAATATAACGATGGCTATGCCGACACCGCGCCGGTAGGGAGTTATGCGCCAAATGGCTACGGCCTGTACGACATGGCTGGGAATGTGTGGGAATGGGTAGCGGATTGGTACGACAGCGGATATTATGATCATTCGCCGTCCAGTAACCCCCAAGGCCCATCATCGGGAGAATACCGTGCGCTGCGGGGCGGCTCCTGGTACTACAATGGTGACTTCCTGCGGGTTGCCTTTCGTAACGGGTTCGTTCCCTCCGCTTCGTTCGACTTCATCGGTTTTCGCTGCGCCCTCTCACCCTGACTCTGAAATGCTGGCCTCTGGAGTACTGGGATTCTGAATCGGGGGGGATGCAAGGGGGGGGGCAGTGCCCCCCCCTTGCCGGAAACGATTATCGGAATTGGCACTTTATCCTTGGCATCAACGGGTTATGCCCGTTTATGCAGGGACCCCCGGGAGCGTGCTGCGGGGCGGCGCCTGGTACAACAATGGAAACTTATGCGTTCCGCCAACCGAAACACGACGATCCCGATTACCGTGCCACTTACATCGGTTTCCGGTGTTCTGTCTCCCCAGGAGTATTCCTCGAAGGCCAGGTGCGCCGTCTCTATGGAGCAGCGCTGTCGCCCAGAGCGAAGTTTCCGGGCCTGTTCCCGGTCAGGCATTTTCCGCAATGCCTGACCAAAGATGTACGACCCTGTCCGGTGTGGTAGGCCTGCGGGTTCGAAGCTCAGGGCAGGGTCGGGACACGGTTTTCTGGGAAACGGACTGGAGCCTGACGAAGTTACGCTGCCGGCATCCCGTATCCCGGAAACTTCGAGGGCGATGAATTTGTGTTCACGATTGACAGGCTGCCAGCCAGGAGGTTATACTAATATCTCACTGGTATAACAAGAAATGAAAAAGTATGGTAACTGCAACGGTTTCTTCCAAAGGTTGGATTGTGATTCCTATCGAGCTGCGGCGCAAGTTTGGCATTCAGGCCGGCGGTACTGTGCATATCTATGATTATGGCGGCTTGCTCACCATCATCACTGCCCTCGAAAATCCTATCTCTGAGGCCATGGGCATGTTTGCCGAAGGGACTTCACTCACCCAGGCATTATTGAGGGATCGGGCCAATGAACGCCAACGAGATAGCCAGAGAACTGAACAACTACGTTCTAGATAGTTTCGCCTTGCTGGCATATCTGCAAGGTAAACCAGGAAAGGAACGCGTCAAAGCCATCCTGGAACAGCCCCAGCCGACGACCTTTCTCTCTGTCATCAACCTGAGCGAGGTGCTGTATATCTTCGAGCGCGAGCAGGGTCTGGAACAGGCTCGTAAAGCATTGGGTGTGATCCAGCAACTCCCCATCCAGATCGAGGAGATCGATCTGCAAACTGCGATTACCGCCTCCCATATCAAAGCTGGCTATCCCATGTCTTTAGCGGATTCTTTTGGAGTAGCGCTTGCGCAAAAGCGAAACGCCTGCCTGGTGACTGGTGATCCCGAGTTCGAGAAAGTGACAGCCCTGATCGAGATCGAATGGCTGCCAGTTCAGGATCGATTCGAACCGCCATAGCCATTGCCCATCCACGCCCTGGATGCTATCCATCGTGACCTGAAACCCAGCAAAATCATCTTCGACGAAAAAGTTTGCGTCTCTACGTCCGCCTGAGCAAGATACTCATGTTGATCGAAGAAAAAAACCTCCATTTGATCCCTCTTCCAAATGCACATCAGGAAACCGCGCTCTTTGGATACTATATGCCTCACCTGCCGGATTTTCTCGCCGATCACACTCTTCTGGGAAAGACCCCGGTAGAGAAACTTGGTGAGGTCTTGGCGCGTTTCGAGCGTTTTGTAATCGGGTTGCGCAAGTATCGTGATTCAGCTTATGCTCTGCGTTTTATTTCTCAGCCCGAGTATGGAGCAGCGGACATCTACCTGTTAGTACGCATTACATCGCATCGGGATCAGGCAGCCAGTCGTGCTCAGCAATTGGCGCTCGATTTGAGCACACACATGACCAGCTTCGGCTTGCCCAATAAACCCATCACAGATCAACCGCTGGGAGGAAAACAACTTTCATTAGGGCAGATGCTCAATCCTTTTGGAGACTCATTTTCTGTCGTGGAGATCCGGCAACATGAGCGGCTTGTGCCCCTGATGACCATGGATAAAGAGGCCTATGTAATCCATCCTTACTGGGGGGCAAGCGGTGCCTGTCTGGAACCTTTCGAAACCCTGTTGCGCCAGTCTACACCAGTGGTCATCAGCGTCTATCTGCAACCTGATGAAGTGACACCTGCTGAATACGAGAATTTAGCCGAGGCAGCGCACATTGCCCAGACCCTAGCCGACCTGGATATAAAGACTTACAGCGATACGGCCATCCGCCGTCGCCGGGATCCGGGGGCTGACTTGGTGGGGCGCATTTATGATGCTTATCTCAATTCACTCGTAGAGCCGTTCATTCTCGTTGTGCAGGTGGCCAGTTCTGACCCTAACGCAGCCTGGACGGTAGCCCGTTCGTATGCTTCTGCCATAACGGCGCTATCATCACAGCCCGTCAGTAGCGCGACGGGGCAGAACTTGCCATCGGCGACCGATATTGTGGCTCCTTCCAACTATCACGAGTCTGCGACTGCCCGCCACGCTTTCGAAACTTTGCTGTGGATGCCATGGGGGAATTCTCTGGCCAGCCCGGGTAAAGAGCGCTTTCCATATTTAGCTGGCGCTCGCGGCGCCAGCGCGGCCTTTCGTTTTCCGGTGAGTGTGCAGGGGGGCATTCCGGGGATTGCGGTTCGTCAAAATCCGCCTGATTTCGAACCCGGTCCACGACCCAATACGCACAGCCCCGCAGAAATCCATTTGGGGAATTTTCACCGTGGCGGCGCGGCAACGATTTCTCCCTCGGCGCTCACCCGCCATACCCTGATCACCGGGTTTACCGGCAGCGGAAAAACCAACACCGTGCTTTATTTGCTCGATCAACTTTGGAAAACGCACCGCATTCCTTTCCTGGTTATCGAATCGGCAAAGAAAGAATATCGCGCCTTAACCCGCGTGGCGGGTTTCGAGGATTTGCTGGTGCTTACGCTTGGAGATGAGACCACATCGCCTTTCCGCCTCAATCCTTTCGAGTTGCTCCACGGTGTGCGGGTGGAGGCCCACCTGGGGCGTTTACAGGCCTGTTTCGATGCTGCACTGCCTCAATTTGGTATTCTGCCTTCCATCGTCGCAGAAGCGCTGGAGGAAATATACGGGTCTAAAGGATGGAAACTGACCGATCTGGGGGCGCCTGATGATAAACGCTTGTTCCCTACCATGCGCGATATGTTCAACCAGGTGATTCGCGTGGCAGAAAGCCGTGGTTATGCTGGTGAAACCTATCATAATATTCGCGCCGCCGCGGCTGGGCGGATCGGCAGTTTGTTGCGAGGCAGCCGGGGACACATGTTTGGATGCCAGCGTTCTTTTCCCGCGGAGGTTATCTATAATCGCCCGGTGGTGCTGGAACTCAACGACCTCAACCAGGATGATAAAGCTCTGACGATGATGTTCTTACTCACCTGGCTGCGAGAATACCGTGAACTGAATCCGGGAAAACAATTACAGCATATCACTGTGGTGGAAGAAGCCCACAATGTATTCAGTAATGTGCAATCGGTGAGCAATACGGAGGTCGCCGCCGATACCAAAGCCAAAGCCGTGGCTGCCTTCTCTGATATGCTGGCAGAAGTGCGCGCCTACGGGGAAGGTTTGGTGATTTCGGACCAATCGCCTGAAAAGTTAGCCCCAGATGCCATGCGCAACACGAACCTGCAAATCGCGCACCAGTTGAGAGACAGGCACGACCGTGATGCTATCGCACGCGCTATGATTATGGACGAAACCCAGCAGGAATACATGGGGAAATTGCGCATCGGAGAAGCGGCTTTGTTCCGTACCGGTATCGAAAAGGCCACCTTTGTCCGGGTCCCGGAGTACAAAGATTCTGCCGGATTCGATTCTCTTCCAGGTGATGCGTTTATCAAAGAACGCATGGCTGCTTTTCAGCAAGAGTATTTAGTGGCATCACTACCTTTTGATGGCTGTCGTTTTTGTGGCAGTCCTTGTGATTACAGAGAAGCAATCGAACCGTACACCCTGGACAAAGAACTTCATGAACATTTCATCAGTGCGCTCAGACAATTCGATCAACAACCTGAAGCAGAACACTGGCCTAAACACTGGAAAAAGATAGCCGATGTATGTGCTGACGCTGCTGATCAGGCAGGTTACCCAAACCAAATAGATGCATCCTACTGCTACTTGGCTCATGAAATCGATTTCCCTTTTACCACCCATATGCGAAAAGAATTTGTGAGTGCGTTGGGGAGAACCCCCGAGGAGGCTATTAGATGAGAGAATGGCGGGATGACGAAAAGGCGAGTGATACAGATCTAGAAATATTCCCTGATCAGCATTATAGCGATACAAAAGGTCGCACCCTGACCATACGCACCTACCAGGGTGGTAATGATTCTTACTATTTGCGCGTCTTTGAAGACCAAAATACACCTCAAGTGCCCGACCGCCCAAATTTTGGAGATGCTGGTCGGGCAAATGTGAAGTTGGAGCGAGATGAGAATAACAATGTGAACTGTGTTCGTTTGCACGATATTGAGACTTCTCCATCCTATCGCTGCGCCGGCATCGGTTCTTGGCTTCTCGCTCAATCCGAACACATTGCCAAAACACATAGCGCTGAAGAAATTTATGGCCTGGCCCCGGATGATGAAAAGACCCATGAGTGGTATGCCCGACGGGGGTATGGCTTTCGGCGTGGCCGTAGTGAAGGCCAGGAAGTGTACAAATCCTTATCGCCGGATGATACGGATGTGTCGTCAGATCATCAAGAACCACCACCGGGCATTGCGCTCTCGGCGCAAGGTATTTCCGCGTTGCAGGGTCGAGAATCTCCATCACGCCCGGCAGAAAAACATTCCTCGAAGAAGGATGAATCCCACGCCTCTTTCAAGTGTGCTGCTGCCGCAGGTTTGGCCGGGACGGTTATCCTGGCAAGTGTTTTATCCGTCGTAGATCGCCAAGATTTTTGGGAAGGAGTTCCCCGATCAGATTCACCGGATAAACAAGAGACGACCATCGAACAGGGTGATATTATGCGGGGGCCAAGAGAGCCCCCGGTCATTGAGAATAGTGATCCACCGGCCCAATATGAGTGGAGTCCATCGCCCGAAGAGAGCGAGGACATTTCTCAGGCTAATCGGCCCACAATGGATGTTGATATTGCAAACGTACCGAATGTGCCTAAGAAAAGCCAACATGATCTGGTGTATGAGGGGCAGCCGACGCAGTATGGGTGTGTGCCTACATCCATTAGCATGATTACTGATTATTGGCATCAGAAAAACCCGGAATTCCGCACCAGTACTCCTCAAGGCTTTTTAGATATCAATGCCGCACAGGGTGAGTTTAGGAGCCGTGGCATGAGCGCCTCAGCCATCCATGACGAGCTTTTTCAGATGGGGTATGTCGCAACCGATCACATGAATGCTACCTTCGAAGACTTGCATAAATCGGTCGAGGATGGCCCGGTGCTGGCGGTGGTCAAATTGGGGTTGAAAGAGAGTGGCCCAAATCATGCTGTCGTGGTCACTGGAATAACTGATGATGGTCTTGTGAAAATTAACGATCCCTGGACAGGACAGGAACACATCTATCGCAAGGATGTGTTTGGCAGGTCCTGGGGGAGTAATTTTGGTGAAGATGTGCCCACCCGCAATTATCTGACCGTGCGGCCTGCGCCGCGTTGAGAAGCAAAACGAAAAGCTCCCACTGGCGCTCCTGGCGGAGTCGCCGGCCCACGCGATTCACGAAGCGTTTATGTGATACTGGATAAGAGAATGAGTATAGATCTCGAAAAAACCGCTGCAAAATCTGAATCAGACATTATCAGGCATGTCGTAAAAACTGCAGAAACGCTGGTCCGCAAGGCCTGGACGGTCCTGGACGCGGCCTCGGAAAAAGAGTCACCGGGTGAGGTGCTGAGCGATGAAGCCATGCGGGCAATTCAGGGAAAGACGCAAGGATAGGAGGTACAAATGCCAAAAGTCATTGATTTCGATGGGCAAGAGCCACGGGAGACACCCGATCACCAAGAACCCCCCGGCGTTTCCCCACAGGGGATTGTAGCAATCCAGGGGTGTGAAGCGGATATCCAGCAGGTGGAAGAAGTCAAACAGGACTCGCTCAGGGATGCAGGAGAAGCGCTGAAAGCCGGACGATTAGAAGATGCAGATCGGGCGCTCAAGGTGGCAGGAGAGGCAGATCAGACCGTTTCCCACATCCGTCAGGAGCAGCTTGAACAGGATGTGCGGCCATCCTCTGACGAGAAACCGAATATTGATGAAAAAGCTCCTAAATCGCCTGAACCCCCAGAAGGGTACCAGCACAAACCGGCCATAGGAGAAATGGGGAATGCTGAGAAGATAGAAAGTGGTCCCGAAAAAGGTGAAAAGGAACGATTTTTCCCCAGGGAGGGGAAATTTGGAAGATGATCGACTATCTAGTAGGAAATATTAGAGCTAGTGCGCCTGGTGTCGCAAGTGTTTTTTATAATGATTCTATGCGTGATTGAGAGGTTGAAATGGTGTGGATGCTGTTTTTAACTGGATTTCATTGGATAACGGCTTTGGGAGTTGTTCTTGTTTGTATGGCATCACCTAGTCATTTTTACCCTCTCCAGAGCGTAGCAATCTCTGGGTTGTTGGCAATGCTTGTTGGATTGTTTAGCGCAAGAATTCTGCGTCGTCCCGCACTAACGGTGTCACTTCCAACACTTATCATCCTCGGTGGCGCTTTTGTCGGCTTGTATAGTGTTAACCAAGAACTACGGGGGAACATGATAACAATGCTGGGGAATCTTCAAAGCCTATCAGGAGGAGAGATTTTTCTTCGTTTTATCATCGCCTTTCTCTTAATTGAACTATTGGCAGTTTTTTCCACTTCTCCGTTTGTGACACGAGCTTTATCAGTATTTTCTCTGGCTGGGCCAGGTATCCTTTTGATCTATCCTGCTCGAAGCATGTTTGCCTCGTTTTGGCCGGGTGCTGAAGAGTGGCTACTTCAGGGAGTAACCCTTGTGTGTTTTGTTGTAGTGCTTATTGTCTGGGGGAGATTTAACAGGAAGTTGACCCCGGTAGAGACTCTCCAGGAGCATTTAGGGCGCGGAATTATCACCAATGTGTTAGGGCTAGACGATGGACAGAAGATACAAGCTGCTCTTGATTTGATAGATGGATGGATCGATCCCAAAGGTCAGTTAATAGAACCTCTTGAGAAACTACTAGAAGCTAGAGCGGCACACGCCCGAAAAGCTGCATTAACAAACGCTCTTCGGACTCTGGATGGGCCATATCAACTCTTACCCCGATCTTACCGGGATAAACTAATGGAGGTTTCTGGCGATAAGCCAGAGGCCCTGCTTGTTCTTGCCAAAGATGACCTTTCGCGCAAAAACTTTACATCCGCTGTAATCGAACTTAAAAGCGCTGCTGACAAAGTGCTAGAGAACCCGCAACTCGTCTGGATAGCATATGGAATGATAAACGTCGTCAAGCTTGGCACGGAAATCCCTTCAGATTTGGAAACCACACTCTTTTTGGGACAGATTGTAGAAGTTGTTGGGGACTTTGCAAATGAAAGAAACAGACCGAAGGCTGTTCGAGCCGCGATGGATAAATTGCGCGAATTTCCTCGACCCTTGTCCGCTACTGGTCGTGACATGATCAAGAAACACGCTCGTTACGACACGGAAGCTCTGGTTATCCTTGCCGAAGATAATATGGTGCACCAACAACCTGCCGAGGGTTTTATGAGTCTTGCCCAGGTGGTACCTGAGACTGAATGGCTGGCGAACCTCGCGTTTGAAACATGGAATCAATACCTTCAGACAGTAGACCTCGAGAAAGTTCAACGCACCCTTTGGGATCGGGTGCAAAACCAATCTCCAGACAGCGAATTAGCACTTGCAGTTCTGTCGGCAATTGCCATTGAACGAGGACTTGCTCCCGATATCATCAGTGTTCTTGTGAGGCAATAACCATGGATAAAGATAATGCTGACTTCTTGTTAGCCTGCAATGAAGTGCATGATGGCAATATACGAGAAGAAACCCTTTTCAGTATTGTTGGGAAACTCCCAATATTCCCAAAATTCATTGCTCAACAAAAGCTCTTGTCTACGTTGCGAGCTGCAGCATTGAAAAGCTCGGTCAATCGGCAATTGTGGTTTTACACAAAACACCAACGTCCACAATTGCTTGAAGTGAGAGAAGCGCCATTGACGTCGATTTATGCCAGCCGGATCACTACGTGGACATATTTGCAAGAAGAAAGACCAGTGGCTTTTGCAGTTACAGGACATGGGCCTGGTCCGGTTTGTTCCCGAGTTAGCGCGATCATTAACGATCTGGCAAACGAAAGAAACCACTCGTCGGACATTATTTTGGCTGGGGTTTCATTTATTGACCTGACCGAGGAAAGCCCGATTGCCCGCTCGACCGATAAATGGGGGCCGAGGGAGCTAATCCGGCGCGTCAGCGAACTGGCTGTAGGTTTGGGTATCGGTGAATTTATGCAACAACAAAATAATCAAAGGCTTTTGACAACTTTCGCGAGGCGTGTCGCACGGCCTACCTTGGAAACAATCCGTCAGTCGTTGAATCAGATCTCGGCGGAAATGGGCTTTGTGGTCAATAAGTGTGTTACCAAAAAACAACGCCAAGCCGCACTGTGCGCTCTAGAAAAGGGCAATGAGCCGCTTGAAAATGATACTATTCCAATCCTTGTTACCCACCGCGCTAACGAAAAACCGCTAAGGATCAAGCTCCCCCGCCTTTGTTTGGGGGTAGACGAGTATGAGCGTATCGTAAAAGAATACCGGCGGAGCGTGACTGAGGAAATGCATCAGGAATGGGAAAGGCGCCAACGTAAATATGAGGGATGGGCGAGGAATTTTGTTATTTCATTTCAGCGCCTTCGGAGAAACTTGACGGTTTATGGGCAGGCTGCTTTGCTTAAACGACGTATCTATATTGATTATGAGATTGATCCAGAAACAGCTACAGAAATTCGTCTCGATCCTCCGCAACCACAGAGCGAATTAGAGTACTTGGCAAAATTACCTTCCATGATCACCAACCAACTGGCTTATTGGGCGTGGGCCAACTACAAGGTTGAAACGTTACCGGAGATGGAGGCTTTCCGCCCCCATTGGGAACAATCCTGTTTGGTGGATGCATTCCTGCGTGATTGGCCCCTACCTACGGAAGACGTGAAGTTGAACGTGGCGCGCGACGCATGGGTCAAAAAATGGCGTCCTCTTGCCTTGATTGCTCTTGACACCGGACTACGTGATTACGGCCTTTCCCTGACAGATATCGCCATCGAGAACACAGTGTTTCGAGTGGTTGAAGAAGATGACCACTATTTGACTCTGGAGCTACTCCATATTTGGGACCCAAGCCATGATTCATTGCCTAAATCCAATAAGGGAACAACGCTTTTTGCCCCAAGTTTTGGCAACAGAACGCGAGAGTGGATTTCTGCTAAAAAAGCTCAAGAACGGGCTCTGAAAATAGTCAACCGGCTCTTGTTAGATCATTTTATATCGTCTGAGGATTTACAAAGCATGCTTTCTCAGGATTCGGGCGAAGCACTGGACAATCTCCTGGAATACCTGTGCCTTCCCTTTCTAAAAGATGATCTGGACAGCGACATTGTGAGAATCCTAAATATTGCGGAGAAAAAAGTGGATCCACTGGCGCGCTTTGGCCTTCAGGCAAGATTTCACCAGAGTTCTACCTTGAATGATTTATTGACGTTAGCTCGGGATTGTGGAAAGGAGGGTGCAAAGAGAGGGGCAATTCCGGATTTTCTGGTGTGGGAGTTATACTTAGTTGGTGAAGCTGTTCGAAACGTTATCAAGAATATGTTGGATCATGCCAGGGAACAACAACTTTCAGGGGTAGATTTTTCCTTTCAAGGATCGGATCCCTGGAATGATCCCTGGGGGGATCCTTGGGAAAACCCGCCACAGACACTGAGTGGTAATTTGGGCTTGGGTGATCCACGTCTTCCTGATGGGTTTCAAATTAATTGTCTTCAGCAGATGTCTGCATATAATCCCTGGCAAATCATTGACGAGTTGATTCGTTCGGGAAAATGTGCAGATACCGTTCGTTCTATATTGAGATATATAGAGGCTGAACACTTAGTTTCAGAGCTTTTTCACGCCTACCAACTACTACAGGATAGACATGCCGATTTTTTGGGACAGTGCTTTTCTACAGATAGCCGGCCCTCGCTCTCTCCCCAGCGAGAAAACCAGTACGCCCCAGGGTGTTTTACTGGCTGGGATCGGGTTTGCTACGATATTGCAGAAGGCGATTGCGCACTAGGGCTTGCCTGGACGATTCGGGAAGGAGGCAAGGCTTTGGATAGTGGGATGCTTGCAAAACTATATGGAGAAGTGAGCAGCTTTTACATTCCATCTAATTTTGAAAACCTGGTCTCCCATCGAGACAAGTTAGTCAAGGATTTGGAAAAACATCATATGCAGGGCAGCCGCGCTAATTTGGACTCTGCTATGTTTTCCGTACGACAGGTGCTGCAAGAGCTGGTTCTGATTGCAGAAGTTTCTTACCAGCGTGCTGCTTTACAAGATAAAGAACATGGGTGTGGGTGGTTGCGGTTGGCCAGGTTAAAGTGGTTGACTGCCCACTACCGGGAGGCGGTTTCCATCCTAATTGGTCCTAAACCCCAGGTAGACTTGCAAGCTTGCCAGTTGCCATTCTCGGTTGCATTGGGAGCGGCGGGTAGCCTTCTGAATATAACGGATATAGTTCCAGAAGCATGGTCACGAGAGAACCTTGGTGATATTAACGTAGCCGTCTCAAGCCCCAAGGGAGATGACCTTGTGTTGGAATTCATTACCTCTACGAGCCGCGTTGGTACATGCATTGTGTCTGGGTTATCCCAAACAGATACTGATCGAGTCAGAGAGTTTTTTCAGAAATACCGGCTGGATATGTTGCAAAGTCGTGGTGTGGACTCTTTTGAAGAATGGTTGTGCCTCATTCAGGTTCCCAATTTGGGACGACGGGCGATCATTGCTGAGGCTATAGATCCGGAGACCGAGTTTGCCCTGTTAGCCGCTTGTGTTTTCCTGGGTGTGCCGGGGTTGCTTGGTACGCCTCCAGATGATCAAATCCCGTCTCGACCAGAAGAGTGGTTGGAAGAGCAAGTGGTAACAAGGCTGGAGTGGAAGAAGAGATGAAAACATCTTTTGTGTCTATTCTGTTTATCGTTGCTGGCCTGATGGCTCTACTTATGCCAAGGTCTGATGGCGACACGCAAGAGGATTTTTCGGGGATTTTTGTAAACCACGCTACAATTGAACAGAACTATGATCCACAAGCTGAACAGTTGATCATATTTGGTCAGGTAGAAAATTCTCTTTCTGTCGACGTTCGCAATGTTGTTCTTAGGCTATACGTGCCTGGGCCCGAAGACCCTGCCAAAACATGGGATATCAATTTGAACCAAATGGACTCACTCGAAAGCAAGCAGTTTTGGTTCCGTATACCGGTTCGAGAAATCGAAACGTACGAGACATTTGTTGTACGGGTCTGGCGGTATGAGTTGGTCACGAAAGATGTTCAGGTAGCCTTAAATCTGGCCCAAGATTTTCATCCTGTGACTTTGCGGGTTATTGTCGGGAAGGTCGTGGAATTGACCAGTGTGAACCCCAGTAGTGTGATTGGTGCCTTTGAAAATGCTTCCTCGCTAGAGCGTCTCTGCCTGATCGAAGCAACCCTCATCCACACCAATCCTGTCGCTATGCAATATCTGGTGGAGGGGCTACTTGCAAATCAGGTGCTCGTTGACGAGGATGGATTAGAGATGGGCATCGAACTTGCGTCTCTTGTTTCAGAACCTTCACCCTTTCCTCAAATCGAGCGCTGGCGACCTTCCGGCAATCCGGAAGAGGATCTTGAGCGTTTGGTGAGCACTTTCCAACAGGAATCGATTCCAATGTTGGTTCGAATGAAATATCTCAGCAATCTTACAGGGCGTCAATTCGCCGCTCGCGAGCTTGAGGCTGCTGGATGGGACAATTTTTCTCAGCAATGGGATGAGGTCAAAAATGGGAAGATAAAAGTCTCCCTCCTTGCAGTGTATCGAGAATTAGTCGCTGATATGCCAGACGATGCTCAAATACGACTTGCGCTTGGTAAAGCAACGATACAACAAGACAAGTGGTTCTTGTTTATCGGTGCTGGTATTGCTCTATTGTTTCCTCTAACTTTTGCATGGCGCGCCCTTTCTTATGATGTGTTCACCCTATAGAAAAAATGGAAGCATCCAGGTAGCATGGCGACTTTCTTTTATTATGCGTCAGGAAAACGCGCCGTTAAGACGAGATAGTATTCTCCATGAATGGTGCTAATTCACTTCATATTTGCCCGCATTGTGGAAGCACTCATTCATTGGGGGCCAGATTTTGCCCCTTCACTGGGAAATCTCTGGTTCCCCGGTGGACGCGCTGGTGGGTTTGGGGAATGGTAGTTGCTTTGCTTGTTGTGATTGGAAGATTGATATGGTGGTTGGTCAGTGTCAGGGATGCGTTGCCTCTGGCTGAGAGTTCCACACTGACTTCTTCACCTATTACTGCCGTCAAAGTGGTTGTGGACAAACCTGTCTCTACACACATGCCTGTCCCCACCAAACAGCCAACATATACTCCGACTCCATCAAATACGCCAACACTGACTGCTACATCACAACCAACAGTGACGCCTACACCATTTGTCACCCGGGTTATTGAAACCGATGGCGCTGCGTTGGTCTTCGTTCCGGCCGGAGAATTTCTCATGGGCAGCGATCATAGAACCGACCCCTATTTTTGAGGTGCGGAAGAACCAGAACACAATGTGTACCTGGATGCTTTTTGGATCTATCGTACCGAAGTTACCAATGCCATGTATCAAGAATGCGTGGAAGTTCAGGCTTGCCCCAGGCCGGCGTGGAATCATTCCAATACCCACTCGGAGTATTACGGTAATCCAACTTATGCTGATTATCCGGTCATTTACGTCTCTTGGGTACACGTTACATCATATTGTCGATGGGCTGGAGGGCGCATGCCTACCGAAGCCGAATGGGAGAAAGCTGCCCGCGGCACTGATGGGCGTTTATTTCTCTGGGGAGATACGTCGCCTTCCTCCCAGCTGGCAAACTTTCGGGACAGCGGTTACCGTGACACAGCCTCCATTGGGGCATACCTTGATGCTGTTTCGCCATATGGTGCGCTTGATATGGCCGGCAATGTTTGGGAATGGACCTTCGACTGGTTCCAATCGGCGTATTACAATGTATCGCCGTATGAAAACCCGCTCGGGCCTGCAAGCGGCTCCAGTCGGATAATGCGCGGCGGTTCGTGGCATAACACGGCTGATGGCGTGCGTACTGTCGCAAGAGCCAGTATTAAACATGACACATTCAACACGCTTGGATTTCGTTGCGCACAGGATGGGCCATAGCAAAGAAGGAATGGATGATGGCGTTGATGGTGCCAGCGTTTGTCCGGCTTGTGAACACCAAGTGACAGCAAGCGAGGAGAACTGCCCGAACTGTGGGACGTACTTGGTATATCTTTTCGATGAGAACCAGAAGCCCCAAAATGCAGTTTTTACTCCCCCGAGGAAATCAACACCTGATGAACTTCCCGAGGAACCGCCAAAGGAACCATGCAAAGAAATCGTGGAGACGCCATTGCCTTCATCCCCGCGATCCCCCGCTATTTGTCCGCATTGCAATAACCCGCATTCTGAAAACGCGCGTTTTTGCCCGAAATGTGGGCGCGCTCTTGAAGAACCCAGCCTCTCGCATTCGCCATCCCCTCCCACCCCACTGTCTCCAGCCCGTTTACAGACCCTAGTGCCAAAGGTTGGCCTTCTTTTTTTGATGGGGTTGATAATATTAATTTCTCTTGCTACCCTATATCTATTTGTTCCTGGCATTCAATCTCCTCACCTAAACTTGACATCAGCGAATACCAGCAGAGCTGTTATCCCAGACAACTCAACGTTGGTAACGGAGCCCTTAGTCACCTCAACCATAACTACATCCTCTCCCTCTGCGTTTCTCGTGTCTCCCTTCCCCACCCAATTACCCCAACCTTGGCCTGAATTAGGCTCAACCACAATCTCCCCACAAGATGGCATGACGATGGTATATATCCCTGCTGGTGAATTCATAAGAGGTCTGAATCAGGAGCAGATTGAAACATTCCTCTCACTGTGTTCAGAGTGTGAACAGCAGCAGTTTCAAGATGCGGTACCGTATCATCTCGTATATCTGGATGACTTTTGGATCTACCAAACCGAAGTTACCAACGAAATGTACCAAAAATGTGTGAACACAGGTTTCTGTAGCTTACCTGTTCAAGCCAGTTCGCAAACTCGGTCATCGTACTATGGCAACCATACTTATGCAACATATCCAGTGGTGTTTGTTAACTGGTCGATGGCAAATCAATATTGTCAATGGGCAGGGGGTAGATTACCTACCGAGGCTGAATGGGAGAAAGCCGCTCGGGGTACGGATGGACGGCTCTTTCCTTGGGGTAATCAAGCCCCAAACCCAAAAGTGCTCAACACTTATACCTATGTGGGTGACACAGTGCCCGTGGGTACCTATCCCGAGGGTGCCAGTCCCTATGGTGTCCTCGATTTGGCAGGAAATGTTTATGAATGGATTGCGGACTGGTACTTATCTACCTATTTCCAACTTATGGTTTACGATAACCCCCAGGGTCCGGGTGTAGGAGAAAAAGGTCGCCGCGTGGTTCGAGGCGGTTCTTGGGGATGGGGAGTTCCGTTCGTTAGTGCTGCTTATCGCGACTGTTGGGAACCTGAAAAAATAGGATCAGGTGTAGGGTTTCGCTGTGTGATGGATACACCAGCTTCGCCAACAGCCTTTCCTTCAGATATTCCGACAATTACACTTCTTCCGACTTCTTCAGCCACAGCAACGCCTACTCCAAATTTTGAGCCTGTGGGGAGAATCGTATTTACCTGTTATATCGATAGCATTGATCATATATGCAGCATGAACGCAGATGGCAACAATCAACAGCGACTAACTCATGCTGGAGCCACTGATTTTTACGCCTCCTGGTCGCCGGATGGCCGGGGGATCATATTTTCGTCTCGCCGAGATGGTAGTTTCCAACTCTATACCATGAGCGCTGATGGAGAGCATGAGACCAGACTGAGTTATGACCTGGGGACAGGAGGTTTGTTCTCTCCGGCTTATTCTCCCGATGGAAGCCGCATTGTTTTCACCCGCGCTGCAGAAGATGCTCAAAATATCTGGATCATGAATGCCGATGCTTCTGATGGAATATCGCTTACGAACACCATCGGGAACAATGTTGACCCCGTCTGGTCTCCGGATGGTAGTCAAATAGCCTTCTCCTCCGACCGTTCGGGGATAACCGGCATATATATCATGGATGCGAATGGCGAAAACCAACATCTTTTATATATAGGAGTTTCTGATATGGGAGGGCGGATTGACTGGTCCCCAGATGGGCATTGGATTGCTTTTTATGCGGGTCCTCGTGGCAGCCGTAACATTTACCTGGTCGCGGTAGACGGTAGCTATATGCGGCAGTTGACGTTTGCCAATGATAACCTGGCCCCCAGCTTTTCTCGCGATGGAAATTGGATTGCCTATACATCTACACAAGATGGCGATCATGAAATCTTCATCATTCGGACAGACGGTTCCGAAGTCAGGCAACTTACCCAAAACACACGACCTGACTGGCAGCCGCGCTGGGGACCATAAATGAAATGGGTTTGACGGATGTGTATGCTTGCCCAATTTGTGAACGATCTTTTTCTCCTGAAATTTGAATGGTCCCTCTGTGGTAACTACCCAAGCCTTATGCAGTTTTATTACCGGGCCACCAGGTTGCTGATGAAATATCTTACATCAACGCAGCCAGCGGCGCAGTTACAATTGGGCAGGGTTCTCACAACTGATTGAGCAATTCGGGATTGTGAAACCATATATCGCCAGACGCCCCAAGCGGTATAATGCGATGAGGCCGCCCCCCAGCGTGGCTTGAAGCCCTGCGGAAGCGAGTACTTCTGAAGCCTGCCCTATATCTGTTGGTTCGCTCATTTTCATGGTGGATTTTCAGAATAGGCTGCGAGGGCAGTGTAGGTGCTTGTTGGGATGTTCAGCAAATCCAGGATTTTCAGTTGGAGCTTGGAAAGTGACGAGAGATGACGATAGGTCTGCCCACCAATCTTCACAACGTTCAGAAAGATTTCCTTGAACGCCTGGAGCATAGCTTCGGTGGTTGGGCGGTCGGTAGTCCGCGCCGGGTTACCGGCGTACAGCCCGCCCAGCTTTTCGCCTGTCTTCGCCAGTTGACTGCGAGCGACATGTTCGAGCAGCGTCAGGGTTCGCAAACCAAGCGAAAGCAGGCGCGTCAAGCCGGTGGCGCGGCGGTCATCCTCCAAATACATCGGCGTCAGGGTCAAGGGTTTGCCTTTCAGTCGCCCGAAATTACGTTCGATCAGGTATTCTTCGCGGTAAGCCAAGACAGCCTGTTCCAGGGACAATTGCGCTTGAGGAGCATTGCTGCCATAGACACGCCATCCCAAGCAGCGGATGGCTTGTTACAGGGCAAGGTCATTGCGCCGTACGGAGACAAAGAACTGTCGTTCGAGACGGGACCCTGCCGGGCGGTCGCCATATTTGCGGACTTGACGCTCTTGAACCTGTTCGGCGACTTGCACATCCAACCAATCTTCGACTTGATACTGTTTGAGAATCGCCGCGGCAGCCTGACGCAAGGTTTGCTCGTCGGTGATGTGTTTCTTCCCTTGCTTGCGTTCATTCAAGGCTTCGATGCCTCGCTGCGCCTTCTCCAGGCGCAACAGCAAGGCGGCTTCGGCAGCTTTGGCGTGCGCCAACGAGCGGACAATCAATCGCCGCTCGACCCAAGTCACTTCTTGACCATTGACCGTAGCCGCCATCGTCTCCTGGCATTCATACCCCTCGGCGATCTTTTCCAATTCGCCATTGGCGTCACGCCGTTCGACACTCGTCAAAGGCTGTTCGCCATCCCAAATGGGCTTCAAGTAGTTCTCCAGAGTCTCTTGCGACACTTGGGTCAACGAGAATAGCCCCAGATAATAGTCCCCGCCCGCCTGCAGATGAGCACGCGTTTCCAAAGCCATCATCTTGCAGTCACCAATATACAGCAATCCCCGCCGGTCTATGCCCTCCCGCACCTGGTCAATGGCCGGAATATACAACGGGTCGTCGGCTTTGTCTCCAGAAACCACTTGCGTCGCTACCGGCATCCCCAGCGGGTCGAGGGTCGCCAAGACGACTTTCAACTGCGGCAGATCGGGACGATGATCTTTGCTATGCCCAAACTGGAACAAGCCATCCTCGCTCACTTTCCAATACCCGCTGGCGGTTGTGCTGTCAATCCGGACGCGATCCGGCGTCAAATCATAGACCCGAATCGTGCGCCGGTTCAGACTCGCTTCAAGCGATGCCCAACTCTCGTCGTCGCTCAACAAATCCAACACCGTTGCCAGACGATCATCACTGAAGTCCAAATCCCGCACCTCAACGCCCAGGCAGCCACTCAACATCTCGGTCCGCTTGCCTGCCCAATCCTGTACCCGGTTCAGCCGGTGATCGGCTTCGGACAGAATATGCGCCAGCCAACCTGTCAGCGTTTGACCCGGGCTGATCCCTTGCCAGTTGCCATGTGGCGTAAAGCACTCGTCGGTCAATTCTGCCATTCCCATGCGGTCCATCCACGCAATCAAGAGCGGTATATCGTCCACTCGTTCGGTTGTTACGCTAATCTCTTCGGCCATGCCGATAGATTACCGCATTTTTCAATTCCAGTCAAAATATGAGCGAACCGGAAGTATATGGAGCCAGAAAAAATGATACCACAACTTGCCAGCTTTGGTTTATAAAGGAGCTACCAACCAAACCAGATCTCCGTGAGCCAACACGGAGGCTCCCAAGAACTGAAGGAGGCAAGCCATGGCAAGAAAAAGTGTAACACAAAGTTCAGGTTCAATTCGAGCCAGTGTATTTGTCAATCGAAAAGGGGCGCGAATGTTGGACGAAAAGGGGCGCGATTCGGTAGCAGGGCAAAAATCTTGATGATTGGAAAGGGGCGCGTTTGACAATCGAAAAGGGGCGCGGTGAAGATGAATTGGTGATTTCCTGGCAGCCCGCTGATGGAAAGTGCATGATATACTTGACGGGTCTGGGCGGAGGGTAGAGCTCTGCTGGAGAGCAACCGGAGCGCCGCCGCTAGCCTGGTGACAGGGCAGAGACCTTGCTCTTTTGGATCCGATGCCATTCGTCAGGACAGGGATGCCCTGTTACCGGTTGAAAAAGCGAAAATCTCATCTGGCTGATCGAGAAAGGAGTTGGTCTGAAAATGGACATCAGCCGGAGTATGATCGTGGAGGAATTGGTGAGGGCGTTCATAGTTGTAAAAGGTGAAGTACTGATCGATGCCTTGACGGGGGAGAGATATTCTTTCAAGTAGATTTCTTCATATTTGAGTGAACGCCAAAGTCTCTTGGTGAAGCAATTGTCCATGGCGCGGCCACCACTTTCATTCGCCGTGACCCATAGAATGGATATCGCGTATAGGTCTCGTCGATGAGATGCTTGATGGCGATTTCTCTGGCAGAAGGACCGACCGGCTCGTAGTACAAACTGCCCCGGCTCAACCCAAGCAACTCTGCCTGGACCTTGAGCAATATCTCCGAATGGTCTCGCTCGTATAGATGTGCCAAACAACCCTGAGTTTTCCTACAATCATCACTGTTGTGAAAACAGGGTACGAGAGACGCATAGCATCGCCCGTGCCATGTTTTTCATGGATTATACCTGGCGATCAACGATATAGCTGCTTAACTCGACCAGCGCCTGCCGTTCGACGCCGGCGGGCATGTGCTCGAGGTGCTCCAAGCCGCGCTCGACGTATCGGCGGGCTTCGTCGAGGGCCTGCTTGATTGCCCCGCTGCTGCGAATGGCTTTCACCAGGCGCATCATTCGGCCATTATTGTTATACTCGCCCCGCAAGACGGCCTCCATATCCTGATCGTCAGGGTGGCTTTCCATGTAATAGATGGCTGGTAAGGTGACCAAACCCGACAGCAAATCACTCGCCACCGGTTTGCCTACTTCCTCCTGATCCCCCGTAAAATCCAGAATATCATCTACGATCTGGTAGGCCATGCCGATCTCGTAGCCGAATTTTCGGATTGTCTCGACAACCTGCTCGTCGCATTGACTGATCATCGCCGCGGCCTTGGTTGCTAACATGAACAGCGAGGCCGTTTTCGCGTAGATTCGCCGATAATAATCCTCTCGGCTGGCCACACCACGGCTGGAGAACATCTGGGTGATCTCGCCGTTGACGATCGTCGCCAGGGTTTCGGCGAAGCTCTGCATCAAAGCCACCGAGTTCGTTCGAGCGGCCATTTCGGCAGCCCGGGCGAAGATATAGTCGCCTGCCAGGACTGTCGCTGCAGGGGACCATTGGGCGTTCACGGTCGGGATCCCGCGCCGCAGCATGGAACCGTCAATCAGATCATCGTGGACCAGGGTCGCGGTGTGCAGCATCTCGATGGCGGCCGCCAGGATGACCAATCGGTCAGGGTCAGCTCCTAGCATCTTGCCTGTGAGCAGTGTAACAGCGGGGCGAACGCGCTTGCCGCCCGAGAATACCAGGTGTTCGATGACGGCGTGGAGATCAGGATGATGCTCAGCGACCTGGGTGCGCATAAGTTCCTCTACCTGTTGGATTTTATCTTCGACCAAAACGAATAGATTATTGCTCAATCAGAATCTCTCCATCGAAATAATCGCTCTGCGTTCGCCGTAGTTATCTCCGCCACCGCCCGAGGCGGCTTGCCTAAAAGCCGGGCGATTTTCTCGACAATGTAGTACACGTATGCCGGTTCATTGCGCTTTCCCCGGCGCGGATGTGGGGTAAGGAATGGGCCATCGGTCTCGATGAGCAGTTTCTCGACTGGAGTCGAGGCTACCACATGTCGCAGTTCATGGGCATTGTCGAATGTCACGGATCCTGTAATACCAAGATAGAAACCTTGTTCCAAAGCTTGCCTGGCTTCAGGCTCGCTTCCCAGGAAAGAGTGAAAAACGCCTGGATGATCTTCGGATAGCTCGGCGCGCTGTTCACCAATGATCGCCATCACATCTGCGAAACAGGTCCGGTCGTGCAGATTAGCGTTTCGGGTGTGGATCACCACCGGAAGACCTGCGCGCTTCGCCAGGGATAACTGTCCCCAAAAGATTCGTTGTTGCAGGCTGTGCGGCGCACTGTCGCGGTAATAATCCAACCCGATCTCGCCGATGGCGACGACTTTGGGATGTTTCGCTAATTGCTCTAGCCCGGGGAGGGTGGAAGTATCCCAGGTCATCGCGGAGTTGGGGTGAACGCCGACGGCGGCATAAACCTGGGGATAAGCCTCGGCCAACTTGATCGCCTCGCGGCTGGAGGACAGGTCAATGCCCGGAAGCAGAATCCGCTCGACGCCCGCCTCCCACGCCCGGTCAAGCACAGCCTCCCGGTCTTTATCATAGGCTTCAAAATATAGATGGCAGTGGGTGTCTGTGAGTGTCATGTGTCAAGTGCTTCCGTATCAAGTAGTCCGGTGTCAGGTGTTCCAGTGCTATGTGACGTGACACTTGACACGTGACACTTGAAACGCGGCACGTCATTTTATTCCAGCAATCTTCAAGCCATCCTGCAAGATCGCCTGCACTTTATCTTCGTGAGTCGTCTCGCAGTAGACGCGTATAATCGGCTCGGTGCCAGAGAAACGGATGAGCAGCCAGCCGCCATCCTCGAGGTGAAACTGGTATCCGTCTATGGTGAGCAAGCCGGTGACTCTCAAGCCGCCGATGGTTTCAGGGTCGGCGGCCAGGATGCGTTCGATTTTTTCTTTACTCTCGCCCTCGAAGTGAGTGTCAATGCGGTCATAGTAATGTGCGCCGACTTTGCTGAAGAGGAGATCGAGCAACTGGGAGGGTTTGCGCTTCAGTTTGACCATCATATCGAGGAAATATAATCCGGCCAGGATTCCATCGCGTTCAGGCACGTGGCCCTTGAAGGCATAGCCGCCGGACTCCTCGCCGCCGATGAGCGCCTGGGTTTCCAACATCTTGGGGGCGACATATTTGAAACCAACGCCGGTCTCGAATACTGGAACAGCATAAATCTCAGCCAGCTTGTTGAGCATCTTGGTGGTCGAAATGGTTTTGACGATTGGGCCTCGCTCCCCACGAACTTCGAGCAGATAATAGGCCAACAAGCCGTAGGCGCGCAGTTGATTGATGAATTCGCCATTCTCGTCGCCAAATCCGACCCGGTCGGCGTCGCCGTCGTTGATCAGCAAGACATCGGCTTTTCGCTCGACGGTGGCCCGCAGGCCGATGTCTATGTTGGGCGGTATCGGTTCGGGGCGGCTCATCTCAGGGAACAGCGGATGGCGAGTGTTGTGGATCTCGATGATTTCGGTCTTCCCGCCTCCCAGCAATTTCGGGAACCAGCCCGCGCCGTTGCCCCACATGGGATCAACCAAGACTCTCAGGCCGGCGTCTTTGATGGGTTGCAGGTCAACGAGCGTCTGGATATGTTCGATGTAATCAGGATCAGGATCGAAATAGCGAATGAGTCCCTGCCTCTTTGCATCAGCAAGGTCTAATCGCTTGACTTCATCTTCTGTCAGGGGGATGAAGCTCTCGATTTCCTTCAGTCCCTTGGGGTTGATTGCGCCGCCGTTCTCATCGCGCACTTTGAAGCCATTATCGTGATAGGGGTTGTGGGAAGCTGTCACATTGACAGCTCCGACGGCTTTTCTGGCCACGACCGAATATGCAATAACTGGCGTGGGCGAAGCCCCGTCGGTCAAATAAACCCGCAAGCCATTGCCGGCCAGAACCTCTGCGACTGCCGCGGCGAAGTGTTCGCTTTGAAAACGCTTGTCATGGCCTACGACAACCCATTTATTCTTGTGACCATGCTTCAACAGGAAAGTAGCAAATCCCTTGGCGCAACGACGCACGTTTGCGAAAGTATAGTCTTCGGCGATCTTGCCTCGCCAGCCGTCTGTGCCGAATTGGATATCTCGAGCCATGGCGCCTCCGATGTTCTCATTAGTCGTAACCTGGGTATTATATCAAAGGAGTCCACTGCAAAAACTACGAGTAGAGGATTCGGGGCGGCATATATGGGGGTGCGTGCGCAGCACGCACCCCCATATATGCCGCCCCGCCCCCACGTTCAAGGGTTTTTTCAGTGAACTCATCAAAGGGATTGGAGGTTGGATATTGGAGGTTGGAAGAGTGGAAGTTGGATGTTGGGTATTGGAGATGCATTTGGTAGATCGGGATTTGGAGGCCATGCTATAATTTTGTTGCGATGAGCGAAAGAAACTTGATCTATCTCGACTACGCCGCCTCCACGCCGGTGGATGCGCGAGTGACGAAGGCGATGCTGCCATACTTCGATCAATTCTATGGCAACCCCTCCTCGACGCATATCTTCGGACAGGTAGCCGAAGCGGCTATCGAAAACGCCCGTGAGATCATCGCCCGGGGTCTCCATTGCCAGCCTCACGAAGTGATTTTCACTTCCTGCGGCACCGAAAGCGACAACCTGGCCTTGCGCGGCGCGGCCTGGGCAGCTCGTCAGCAGCGTGGCGCCGACCATATTTTGATCAGCCCGGTGGAACATCATGCCGTGTCGAGCACCGCGCAGCAGCTCGCAAGTCTCTTCGGCTTCGAGTTGGAATATCTGCCGGTTGACGAATTTGGGATGGTCAGCCCTGAAGTTGTCGCCATGCGACTTTGCCCCAGCACAGCGATTGTGTCGGTTATCCACGCCAATAACGAGATCGGTACGCTCAACCCCATCGCCGAGATAGGCGCAGTCTGCCGCGAAAAAAGCATCCCCTTCCACACCGACTCGGTGCAGGGCGCGGCGCACCTGCCGGTTGATGTGCAAGAACTCAACGTGGATCTGCTAGCCATCGGGGCGCACAAATTCTATGGGCCGAAGGGCGTGGGCGCGCTGTATATCCGTGAAGGAACCCCCATCTTTCCCAGCCAGACCGGAGGCTCTCAAGAAATGGGGCTGCGCGCCGGCACCCATAATGTGCCTTATCTCGTTGGAATGGCTGAGGCTTTTCGTCTCGCCCAGGAAGAACATGATATCCGCCTGACCCATGCCCAGGTTTTACGCGACCGCATTATTGGGACTGTGCTGGAAGAAATACCCGATTCGAAACTGACCGGCCATCCGTCCCAACGTTTACCCAATCACGCCAGCTTCGTATTCGAAGGCGTGGACGGCAACAGCCTGTTGATGTTCCTGGATATCGAGGGCTTTGCCTGCTCATCAGGCTCGGCTTGCAAGACCGGCAACCCCGAACCATCCGATGTTCTCACTGAGCTGGGCTTGTCTCGGGAATGGGGGCTTGGCTCTCTGCGCGTGACCATTGGCAAGGATACCACCCCCGCAGAGGTCGATTCGTTCCTGAGTTTGTTGCCTGACATCGTCGCCCGCGCCCGCCGTTCCAGGGGTTGATTTCTCGAAGCTATCCATGCCTCCCACCGGGAGATAAGGAGATATGTATGTCCGAGATCGAACTGCGCCAACGTTTAGAAGAACTGCGCCGCCAAATCGCTTATCACAACTACCGTTACCACGTGCTCGACCAGCCAGTGGTCAGTGATTACGAGTACGATCAACTATTTCTGGAATTGCGCCAGATCGAAGCGCAGCGCCCCGAATGGATCACCACCGATTCGCCCACGCAACGCACTGGCGCGCCCCCGGCGGAAAAATTCGAGAAAGTGCGGCATCCTGCGCCGATCCTCAGCCTGGGCAATGCCTTCACTGTCGAAGACGTCTACGCCTGGTTGGAGCGCATCGCCAAAGTAGACGAGCGCGCCCTGGAAGCCGACTTCGTCGTCGAGCCGAAGCTGGATGGCTTGAGTGTGGTGCTGCACTATCGCCAGGGCGTCTTCGTGCAGGGGGCCACTCGCGGCGATGGCGATGTTGGCGAGGATATTACGGATAATTTGCGGACGATCAAAGCTTTGCCGCTTCGTATACCTGTGACCGACGACCGACGACTGACGACTGGCCGCGCCCCGTCCCCCGTCCGCTATCCCCCGTCTTACCTCGTCGTGCGCGGCGAAGCCTTCATGCGCCTCTCCGACTTCACAGAACTCAACCGCCGCCTGGAAGCATCCGGGGAAAAAACCTATGTCAACCCGCGCAACACCGCCGCCGGCGCTCTGCGCCAACTCGACTCCAGCCTTACCGCTCAACGTCCCCTCACCCTGCTCGTCTACCAAATCGTATCTTGGGACGATTCCTTTCCAACAACCTCCACCCTCCAACGTCCACTCTCTAACCTCCAACCTCCAACCTCCAACCTCCACCCTCTAACCTCTCAATCCGAAACTATCGCCTACCTGCGCGCCCTCGGCTTTCCCACCCCGGAGAGTACCTGTTGCGCCAATCTCGATGAAGTCATCGCCGTGTACCGGGCTTGGGCCGAAAAGCGCGACGATTTGGATTACGAGATTGACGGAATGGTCATCAAGATCAACGACCTCCAGCTTGCCAGCAATCTCGGCGTGGTCGGCAAAGACCCGCGCGGGACAATCGCCTTCAAGTTCCCTGCCCGGGAGGTCATCACCCGGCTGCTCGATATCGGCGTCAATGTGGGGCGCACAGGCGTACTGACACCCTATGCCATTCTCGATCCCGTCGAGGTCGGCGGTGTGGTGGTCAGGCAGGCCACGTTGCACAACTTCGATTACATTTTCGAGAAGGATATCCGCATCCGCGATTGCGTGCGGATCAAGCGCGCCGGCGATGTGATTCCTTACGTCATCGGCCCGCTGGAGGCTGCCCGCACCGGCGACCAATGGCCTTACTCGCCTCCCGAAACTTGCCCGGCCTGCGATCAGCCGGTCGAGCGCATCCAGGGCGAAGTGGCCTGGTATTGCGTCAACGCCGCCTGCCCCGCCCAACTTGTGCGCAACATCGAGCACTTCGTCTCGCGTGGGGCCATGGATATCGTCGGCCTTGGGATCAGGATTGTGGAACAGCTTGCCGAGGAGGGATTGGTGGGCGATGTGGCTGATCTCTACACCCTGGAGCGGAGCGACTTGCTCGGTTTGGAGGGGTTTGCCGAGAAGAAAGCCGATAATCTGCTCGAAGCGATTGCTGCTTCCAGGGGTCAACCTTTGAGTCGTTTACTGGCTGCCCTGGGGATTCATGGCGTTGGGGAGGTGGTCGCTGCTGACCTGGCCAGACATTACCGCAGCCTCGATACTTTGGCGCAGACCACCCTCGAAGAGCTGCAAACCATCGAGGGCATCGGCCCCAACATCGCCCGGGCCATCGTGGACTGGTTCGAGCAGCCAGCTAATCAGCGCGTTTTAGACAAATTGTGCGCGGCTGGCATCTGGCCTCGAGAACAGGCGTCCGTCGTCGGTCGTCCGTCGTCCAGCCCTCTGGCCGGACTTACCTTCGTCGTCACAGGCGTCCTCTCCGGGTTCACACGTCAAGAAGCCGAGGAGTTCATTCGATCCCATGGAGGCAAAGCCGCTGGCTCGGTCAGCAAGAACACGGATTACCTGGTCGCGGGCGAGAAGGCGGGTTCGAAGCTGGGGAAGGCCCAACAATTGGGGGTGACGGTGATCGGCGAGGCCGAGCTGCGTGAATTAGCACGAAGTTCTTAATTGACAGTTCCTGGACTCTGCACTAAACTTCCCTCATCTCTTTTAGTAGCAATTTTCGAGGTGTATTATGGATTTGAACAAAAGCAACGACGCGGTGGCGCGCAGGGTTGCCGCCATGGTGAGTCGGGTCGAAGGGATGAAAGCCAGCGACGAATATTACTACAATATGCCGGTGACTGAGCTGCGCGGCGGCGCCAAAGTGATGGTGGACGGCCGCGAGATGGGCATGTATGCCTCTTACAGCTACCTGGGTCTGGTGGGGCACCCCCGCATCAACAAGGCCGCCCAGGATGCCATCGCTAAATACGGGACAGGCACCCACGGCGTGCGCACCCTGGCCGGGACTCTCGACCTGCACCATGAGTTGGAAGAAACCATCGCCGGGTTCAAGCGGGCTGAGGCGGCGGTGACGTATACCTCAGGGTATGTCACTAACCTGACTGCGGTCTCCACCCTGGTCGGCCGCGGCGATTATGTCTTCTCGGATAAGCTCAACCACGCGAGCATCGTTGACGGTTGCATGATGTCGGGGGCCAAGTTCCGCCGGTTCAAGCACAACGATATGGAGAGTTTAGAGCGCATGGTCGCTGACGCCCCCGCCGATTCCGCCAAGCTGGTGGTTGCCGATGCGGTCTTCAGCATGGATGGCGATATCATTGACCTGCCGCGCATCGTGGAGATTTGCCGGAAATACGACGCCTGGCTGATGATAGACGAAGCCCATTCGGTTGGCGTGCTGGGGAAGAACGGCCGAGGCATCGAGGAGCACTTCGATCTCTGGGGCGCGGTGGATATTAAGATGGGCACCTTGAGCAAGACCATCCCTTCGGTGGGCGGCTATATTGCTGGTAAGAAGGACCTGATCTCGTACTTGCGCCATGCCAGCCGGGCGTACATCTTCTCAGCCGCATTGCCCCCTGCTCAGGCTGCGGCGGCAAAAGAGGCTTTCCAGGTCATCCTGGATGAACCCTGGCGAGTCGAAAAACTCAATGCAAACACAAAACAGTTCATCGGCGGCCTGAAAGCGCGCGGCTTCGACACCATGCTCACCGAGACGGCCATTGTTCCGGTGCTGTGCGGCGCAGACGAAACCGCTTTCGCTATCACGCGCTACGCGCAGAAAAAGGATCTCTTCGTGCTGCCGGTGGTCTCTCCTGCGGTGCCGGTGGGTCTGGCGCGTCTGCGGGCAACCGTGCTAACCTCCCATGAGTCCGAGGATATCGAATATGCTATGGATGTGATTGCCGAGGCGGGGAGGCAGGTGGGGGTTATTTAGCGTCGAATGGTAATTAGTAAAACGTAAAACGTGAAACGTAAAACGTGCATCGTTAGTAACGTTTTACGTTTTTCGTTTAAAATAGGTCTATGGCGAAAGTTATCCTAAAACCCAGTCGAGAAAAAGCCCTGCTGCGCCGCCACCCCTGGATCTTCTCTGGCGCAATTGCTGAAGTGGAGGGGAATCCGGGTGTAGGGGAGACGGTGGATGTGGTCGATTCTGGGGGCGAATTCCTGGCGCGCGCCGCCTACTCGCCTGCCTCGCAAATCGGGGCGCGGGTGTGGTCTTTCGACTCGGATGAGATTGTTGACGAAACATTTTTCCGGGAACGGTTACAAGCAGCCATAAACAGGCGTCAGTGGACAGTAAACAGTAAACAGTGGACAGTAGACAATGGTCAGTGCATGGCATCTGACAACTGCCAACCGCCCACGGCCAACCGCCTACTGCCCACTGCCAACTGCCCACTGCCTGGCTGCCGCCTCGTGCACGCCGAATCCGACTGCCTCCCCGGCCTGGTGGTGGATCGCTACGCTGACACGCTGGTGGTGCAGGTCTTGAGCGCAGGGGCCGAGCGATGGAAGGAGACCATCGCCGACCTGCTCCTGGAGCTGACCGATGCCCGACGAATCTACGAGCGCTCGGATGTGGATGTGCGCACATTGGAGGGCTTGCCACTGCGGGTAGGCATTCTGCGGGGCGAGGCTGGGCCTGATCCGCTACGCATACAGATCGTGGAGCATGGATTGAGGTTTAGGGTGGATGTGAGCCGCGGCCACAAGACCGGCTTCTATCTGGATCAGCGCATCAACCGCGCGCGGGTGAGGACATTGGCTGCTGGAAGGCGCGTGTTGGACTGCTTCAGTTACACCGGGGGCTTTGCCCTCAACGCCCTGGCCGGGGGCGCAGCCTCGGTCGCCGCGGTGGACTCGTCGGCGGAAGCCCTGACCCTGGCTGAGGAGAATCGCGCCCTCGACGATTTGCCCGGCGAGAAGATCGAATGGCTGGAGGGAGATGTCTTCCAGGTGTTGCGCGCCTTCCGGGATCAGCGCAGAGATTTCGATATGATCATCCTGGACCCGCCAAAATTCGCGCCGACGTCATCCCAGGCGCAGAAGGCTGCGCGCGGCTACAAAGATATCAATTTGCTGGCCTTCAAGCTGCTGCGGCCGGGGGGCATCCTGACGACTTTCTCCTGTTCTGGGGGCGTCTCGGCGGAATTCTTCCAACAGATCGTCGCCGGCGCTGCCCTCGATGCAGGGGTGGATGCCCAGATCATCGAGCATTTGGGTCAGAGTCCAGATCATCCGGTAGCGCTGAATTTCCCCGAAGGCGCGTATCTGAAAGGATTGGTGATTCGAAAGGTGTAATATGGGTGGTTTCGTCAAACCTGCCATCTTCGTCATTGGTTCAACGTTCATTGCATGGTTCTCACGGGCTTCCTTGCGGGATATCCGCTCGCATGGTTTTTATCGCTTCTTCGCCTGGGAAGCGATGCTGGCCTTGGTCTTGATCAATATCGAATATTGGTTCGTCGAGCCCTTCAGCCCTCACCAGATCATTGCCTGGGTATTATTGCTTGTTTCCTTACTTATGGTCATCGCGGGTTTTAGTCTGCTGCGAAAGGGCATCTCCGATGAAAGCAGAGGTGATCCTGCTCTCTTGGATTGGGAAAAGACCACCGAGTTGGTGACGACGGGAGTCTACCGCTACATTCGACACCCGCTATATAGCTCGTTGTTATTCCTTACCTGGGGCGTCTTCTTCAAGTATCTCTCCTGGGTTGGGTTGACCCTGGCTGCGCTGGCTACGCTCTTTCTCTACATGACAGCCAGGATCGAAGAGGCCGAGAACATCGAATACTGGGAAGCCGAATATCAGAGCTATATGAAGACAACCAAGATGTTCGTTCCATTCATGTTTTGATCGTCTCGAGGAAAGGAGATCGTGATGGCTGGACATAAGATCGCTATTGTGACAGATAGTTCTGCGTATATCCCTGAAAGCGCTTCGAGGGGATTGGATGTTTCGGTGATCCCCTTATGGCTGCTATGGGAAGGGAAGAGTTTCCGAGACGGCGTAGATATCGATCCTGCGACCTTCTACAAAAGGCTCAGGGTGGCCAAAACGCTGCCAACCTCCTCGCAGCCAACGGTGGGGGAATTCGTGAGTTTCTTCGAAGAGGTGCTGACTCGAGCGGACGCGATAGTCAATGTGCTGGTCTCGTCGAAGATCAGCGGCACGATTGATAATGCCCGGCAAGCGATCTCTGAGTTGCCAGAGCGTGATATCCGTTTGGTAGATGCATTGTCAAGCTCGATGGGCCTGGGGCTTTCTGTATTGGCGGCTGCACGTGCGGCCGCGGCAGGCGAATCCATCGAGCAGGTTGTAGCGGCCGCCGAAGCGATGAGAGAACGGGTGAACTTCCTCTTTGTGGTGGATACCCTGGAATATCTACACAAAGGCGGGCGAATCGGCGGAGCAAAGCGTTTGTTGGGTACGGCCTTGAATGTCAAGCCCATATTGCAGTTTATTGATGGCCAGATCGATTCTCTCACCCAGGCACGCACCAAGCGCAAAGCCATTGCTCAAATCCTGGAGATTGCCGAAGAACGGTTGGGCGGACAAGGGATGATGGAAGCCGCTATTGTAGATATTGACTGCCCTGACGAAGGGGATCTCGTCGCCAATATGGTCGAGCAGCGCTTTTCTCCTTCGGTTATACATCGTTCGATGGTCAGCCCGGTAGTAGGGACCCATGTTGGCCCTGGGGCGATTGGGTTCGCCTTCTATGCTGAAGACTAGGATTACTGGTGAAATCGAAGCCATCGCCTTGCAGATCCTGAGGGAGAATCCTGGCGCAGTCGTTCGTCACCGGTTATTGCGGGATGTCCTTCGACTTGACTCCACCGATTCCGAACTACAGAAGGCCAGAGAGGATCTCGATAACAGCAGGCAGGTGCAATTGCTTGCTCGAGAACAACGCCAGGATGGGAGTTGGGGCCCCTTCCACTCTCGAGATTCGCGCTCGAAGCAAAAGACCATCACAACGGAGATCGGGGTCGAGAGAGCTTTAGCCCTGGGGCTGGATGCCTTTCATCCAATCCTCGTTCGAGCTGCGGACTATATTCTCGCTGTCATGTCCGGGCGGCTCGAATATCCTGATCGCCATGAGAAGAACGATCGCTGGCCAACGGGTATGCGCCTATTCCTGGCTGCGACCCTATCGCTGAGCCACCCTGATCGCCCGGTTTTGGAGAAAGATAGAAGTTTGTGGCTGGAAATCGCCGGGCGCGCTTTCCGATCAGGGAAATATGATCCTGAAGATGAAATCGAAGCCCATGCCGAATTGACTGGGGCAACCGTGAAAGAAAGCTACCTGGTATTGGGGAATCGCTATGCGCTGACGATCCTTGGCTCGGAAGAGGGATTGCTGTCAGTGGATTTGGAAAGGGCTTTGTTGAGCTGGCTCTGGGAGCGACCCGAGGGCATCCTGTATCTCAACGCATGCCTGGGGGCGGTTCCTCCCCCTCGAAGCGCCTCTCACCTCGACCGTTGGCTGGCTTCTCACGAATTGCTGGCGCAGCGGTTCCCTCATTGGGTGGAATACGCACAGGATGCCCTATCGTGGCTCTGGAATCGAAGGAATGAGGATGGGCTTTGGGATTTCGGTCCCCGTCCACCCACGCTGAGATATTTCCCTTTTTCGGATGATTGGCGAACGCCCCAGAATCGTATTTTCGACTGGACGACGCGAATCCTTGTCTTGTTCACGAAAACCGCACAATCGAATGAAAGCTAATCGGTCCTGGATCATTTCGCTGATATTCGGATGCGTGGGAATCCTATTCGTATTCCTGACCACAACGCCATACGGGCCGGGAGTCTCCGGCGATGCGGTAGATTATATTTCCACGGCTGACAGCCTGAAACGAAATCTCGGCTTCACTGATTACGCCGGCGAGCCATACATCTATTGGCCGCCTCTCTACCCCTTGCTGCTGGCCGGGATCAGTGGATTGACTGGTCTGGATACCGTGATCGTTGGCTGGCTGCTCAATGCCCTGTGCTTTGGAGCGCTTGTCTATCTGACAGGCCTTCTCTTTCGGCTCGTCTTTGGCCCGTCATCGGGATGGTTCTATCTTAGCTCGTTGGCGACATTGACTTCGCTGCCCCTGTTACGTTTATCGGCGAACATCAGCTCCGATCCGCTCTTCATCGTTCTGGTGCTCGCCTGCGCCCTCCTCGGGGAGACCTATCTGACCAGCCCAAAAACCGCGACTTTATTGGGGTTGACTCTGGTTGCTGGAGCAGCGGCCTTGCTCCGCTGGCATGGGGTCATCCTGGTGTTCACAGTGTTCACAATTGTGGTGTTGGCGTTCGTTGCTTTGCGCAGGAATCCAAAGGCGGCCTTCTGGAACGCCATTTGGGCTGGCGCGCTGGCCTCGCTGCCATTCGCGCTATGGGTGTTCGGTCGCAACTATCGACTCTTAGGAAGCTTCATGGGTTACCGCGATACGGGGGGAATTGACCTCGGATATAACCTGGATGATTCGGTCATCAAGATCGCCCGCTGGTTCTTGCCGGATCAAGTACTACGGTATATGGATCCTGTTCTGCTCCTTGGCGGGTGTTTGTTGTTATTGATATTGCTCAATCGAAGAGCGGACTGGCGGACTTTCTTCAAGATGCTTGCAGAACCCAAACATTTTCCATGGTTGGTGTTTTCACCGTTTTATTACCTCTTCGTCACGTTTACATCGGTAGGTTATGATCACTCAGCTTCTTTCGATGATCGGTATTATGCCCCTCTGTTCGTATTTGCCTTTCTATTTGTAGCTCTTGTGATCGAGGGCCTGGTGTTCGAGCCTTTGTCGAATAGATATTCTTTTGCAGGAAGACGCATCGCGCTCACGCGCGCTATATTGATCTTATTGGCGTTGGTATGGTTGGCCTACCCATCCTACCGCTTATACAAGTATGTAGTTGTCAGCAGAGCGAATGGAGAGCCTACATACAATATGTATAATACGGCTTCATTTCATCGCTCCGCGCTCGTTGAATACTTGGATAGTTTTTCGTTCGAAGGCGGCAAAAAACTGTATAGCAATTACCCCGCGGCGGTGTATATCACTACGCGCCAGACTACTCACCGGGCGCCCATCTCCCCCTCGGGCGATAGCGCAGATTTTGAAGGGCTGTATTCGAATTACAGCCAGTGGCCTGCCGATACATCCTATTTGATCTGGTTCTTGCCTAACGATTGGTTTTATTACTACGAACCCGAAGACCTCGCCAGGGTTGCAGACTTAGAAGTACTATTTTCGAGCACAGATGGGGTAATATATATGGTCGAGAATCGTTGACGGTCTGAAAATTGCATCCACGCAAAGGATGTATCGTCACGCGCAGAAGGCTACTCGATGGATGTGAAAGAAAGTTGTGGATACAGCGTTTCAGGATATGTCGCCAGGTATGTTCAGGATTCTGGTGTGAATCTTGTCATCATTGATATTGCCGCGGGCCATCTTATCGCTTCTACCCAGACATTAAGAGAGAGTGGGGTACAAATTTGGGGATGGCAGTATATCCGAGGGGATCGTCCTATCGAGGAAGCCCGTTTCGCTATCAGGCAAATCAACCATTTACACCTGGATGGTATCGTGATCCGTGTGCAGGAGGAATACAAGCGGCCAGGTAAGAATCTGGCTGCTCGGAGCTATTTGCAGGAGCTGCGCCTTGGCTTGCCGGATGTCCCGCTGGCGTTGAGCTCGTATTCGTTTCCTTCCTATCATCCTCGAATTCCGTGGGCCGAATTCCTGGCATATTGCGATTTCAACATGCCCCATTTTTCCTCGTCTGATATGGAAGACCTTCGACGACAAATCAGCCGTTGTCAGCGCGAATTTCGAGAGATGGCGCCTTTCAGGCCGATTATCCCGATCAGTCCGGTTACGCTGAAATCGAAGGAGGATGTATCGAAAGGGTTGGAGCATGGGATAGACGAGCAGCTCGAGGGGGTATGGCAGGTCATCCAGAGTTATCCCTGGCAGACCACCCAAGCCGAAAAAGATATTGTCAGGCGTTACTTCGAGGCTTTGAATACGAAGAACCCAGACGATATGGCAGGCCTATATGCGCCTCGATGCGCACTGGTTACTCCCTCTCGGACGATCGTTGGCGAGCCGCAGATAAGAGCCTGGTATCAGCATCTGTTCACTCAGTTGCTCCCCGATGTGGATTTCCTCCTCACGGATCATTCAGACTCCGAAAATTCCAGATATTTCCGTTGGATTGCAAGGGATCACAAAAGCGTCTTCGAGCCTGTTCGCGAAACCGCCAACACTCGCTCCTCTCGCTTGCTTTCAGGCTCTATCGAGATATTCAAGAGCGTCTTTTACAAGAAGCTCGTTCGCTCGACGCCGCGCCAGCATACAGCGCATATTATCGGTATCAACTTGAATGACTCTAGTATTGATTTGATGGTGACTCCTCCCGAGGGTTTGGGGAAGACAACCTCGGATTTCATGATCCACTACGGCGTGCAATTGGCGGTCAATGGCGACGAGTGGCTGAACTGGACCAATCCTAAAGGTCTGGCTGTCTCCGAGGGGGTGCAGTATTCGGCGCCATCTCCCGAACCCACGGTCTATATTTCGAGGAGCAATCGAGTACAGGTAGGGGGGACGCCCCCGACAGTTATCTGGGATGCCATCTCAGGTTCGCACACATTAGTCAAGAATGGGGCGATCAATCTCAAACTTCGAACCTGCGCCAAACCAGAAGTGTATTGCAAGACCTTAGCGCCGCGCACGTCGCTAGGTCTGACCGGAGATAATTGGTTGATTCTCGCTGTGGTGCAGGGGGCGAAAGATTCCCTTCGGGAGGCGTTGACCTTGAAAGAGTTGGCCTCCCTGAACCTGGAATTGGGCGTCCGGAATGCCATCAGCCTGGATGGCGGCGGATCGAGCGCTTTAGCAGTGGATGATTATGGCGTCCCCAAGGTGGTCAATACCCCCAGCGAAGGGAAGGAAAGGGCGGTCTCGAACCATTTGGGGATTCGAGCCAGGTATCTTGATCGTGAGAATGTTCTGCGTGTCGAGGATGGAAACGACACCTTCGGTCTATTGGATGGGAAAATCGCCTATCATTTCACTTCATCTGGCATTTTCTAACCAAAGGGGGGGACTGATTTCCCCAAGGGTTTGCCCACATCTAAATCCTTCATCCATGTTGGTACGCCGGGTTTTTCTGTCTTGATGTAGATATCCCCGAATAAGGTTTCATCGGCCAGGTTGATCAGCCATGCAGGTAGATCGCTGCTTTTCTCGAGGGGCTGAACAGAAGGTTTCTCGAAGGCCATCTCCCAGTAGGTCTCCTGAGTCATTTTTTCGGTCCACTTGATGAGTGATTCTCTTGCTTCCGCCGTAATGACAGGCTTTCGAATTTCTCGACGCTGTTCGTTATTGTCGGGCGTGATGGCCTGGGGTTGGATGCTCTCGACGGTTTGTTTAGGGGCGGCTACTGGGAGTTGCAGCGACCCATTTGTTAGCCTGGGCTGAATCAAGCCCGGCCTGGACTGAGGCAGGCTGACCTTTTTGGCCGGTTGGCTGCGGCGTTTCTGCTGTGTCCATGCAGGTGATGCAGCTTCCTTGTGCTCGATCTTGTTGTGTACGGGTTGATATTTCTGGATCAGCCTTTGCGCCAATGCCCTTCTTTTTTTATCTTTCCCGTCGAAGGGGCTGATACCGATGCTGTCGAACCGAAGGCCTTGTTCGAGGCGCTTGTTGATCTGATGTCTGATATCCTTATCCTCGCCAATGAAAACAACTTGCTCCCCTTGCATCAAGAAATATATCCCCGCGAACCTGGGCCTGATAAGCTCTCGATTCTCGGTCGCGAATTTGACTTTTATCTCTTCCATACGAGGTTCGTCTTCCGAATATCATCCACTGAGTCCACTGAAAAAACTACGATGAGAGAATACGGGGCGGCATAAATGGGGGTGTGTGCGCAGCATGCACCCCCATTTATGCCGCCCCGCCCCCTTGTTCAGGAGTTTTTTCAGTGAACTCATACACTGTAATTGTTGTGTATTTTATCGGATGTGTCAATGAACCTTTGGTAAGGTTGCGCCAGGAAGAAGGGTGACATTTCTTCTTCTGGCTATCGCCAGCGAAGTGAACTCAGTTCAAGGTTTTATAGAGCCAAGGATTTTCTCCCTGTCGGATTGGGCAGCCTGGTAATTGGGGGCGATCTCGAGGGCGCGGTCAATATAAGCTAAAGCCTGGCTGAAATTTCCGCGCAGTGTTTCGACGCTTCCTTTTCCATTCCATGCAGCGGCATCCTCGTCATTCTCCTGGATCATCGTGCTGAAAACCTGATCTGCAACGTCGAGAGCTGCCTGGCATTCCTGCGCGCGCCCAAGATCGCGCAGCGCCATGGCTTTGTTCTTGTGAAAATAGCCTCGCAATACTTGAAGGTAGGAATCTTGCGGATAGAGGGGTGTGACGCGGTCGAGGTAAGACAGGCCTTCCTGGGCAACTTCGAGGGCTGCGCTGGCGTCATGCGAATACTGCTCGAAATAGCGTGTCTGCAAGTTGTTTGCTTCCTGCTGAGCTTCGCTCAGAGAGTATTTCCCCCGGCCTGGCGTGATCAATTTGCTCAAATAATCCAACAGCACGGATACATCGTAATTCCAACGGCGATCGCTGATTTCGACAGCGTTCAACCTGGATAGTTTTTTCAACGGTTCCGGGAGATCGTCCGCGCCGGGCATCATTGCGCCGCCGACGAGGGTGGGAATCACGACGAGTTGGTTTTCCATCGCCAGGGCGATTTCCATGCGCAGCACATCCTCGGGATTGTCCAGGCGGCGTTGACCCTGTTGATTCACCAGCCAGTATGGGCCGATCATCACTAGGCAGGCCTCGCATTCCTGAAGGGCTGAGCGGATCACCTCGACGAAATCACCCCCCGGGGGGATGTCATCGAAATCCTGGAAAACCAGATCGCTGCCAAAGCGGTTGCTGAGATGGTCGAACAGGCGGCCCGACCATCCGGCGCTGTCCGCCCGCCGGTAGGAGATGAATACTCCAGCCATAGTTGCTCCTTACGTTCGTGATTTTCTCATTATACCTTATCGAACGCTGATTCAAGCCGTGTGAAAGTTCATTTAGCCTATTGAACTCGAACGATTTTGATATACAATGAGAGTATCCGATTACCTCATCGCCTTTCTTCACTTCGTATCGATTCTCAGTAGTTCACGAAAACTCAGGAGCCCGTCCCCGAGCGACCCGCAGACGGGTCTTGGATCATCTTTCGTGAAGTACTGATTCTGTAAAAGGAGGCCTGAATTGTCTACTCAGATCGCGCTGGTTCTTATCATTTCATATTTATTAGGGTCCTTTCCCTCGGCTTACCTGGTTGCCCAGTTCATCGGCAAGAAGGAGATCTGGCGGCTGGGGGATGGCAATATGGGCGCCAAAAACGCTTTCCTGATGGTTGGCAGGCGGGAGGGAATCCTGGTCGGCGTCGTTGATATCATGAAAGGAGCGCTGGCAGTGGAGTTGGCGCGCTTCCTCGACCTGGCGCCTTGGGGGGTTTATCTGGCGGGAGCGCTGGCTGTGATTGGGCACGATTTTTCGTTATTCGTGGGTTTTCGCGGTGGGCAGGGCATGGCCACCATGGTTGGGGTTTTTGGGATGATCGCGCCCCTGCAGACGACGATCGGTTTCGTTTTATTCATCATTGCCCTGTTCCTCACCCGTCATTGGGATAAGAGCTGCGCGATCGGCTTCGGCTCTTTCGCCGGATTGGTTTGGGTGACAGGCGGGCCGGCCTGGTATCTCGTGCTGCTCTTGCCGACTATCGGATTGAAGAAGCTGCTCCAGAATTGGCGCGCCCGTCATGCGGTAGCCTGAGATGGCGGTTCCAGTCGAGAATCCTGATCCCGACAAAGGTATTCGAGAATGCCTACTGACATTCAAGCCACATCGCAAATCTATTGGATAGCCGCCCTGGTTGCTGCTCTGATTGATGTTATCTTGGTCGGCATACTGGTCTGGCGTTTGAAAAAGGGCGCCTACCGAGAACTCCAACCCGCGTTGACAATTTTCTCCCTGGTTTTCTGGGGCGCGATCTATACCTGGGCAACTTACACTTTTTGGGATTCGTGTTATCAGTACGTGCTTCCCGAATGGGTCAGGTGGATCGTGGTCCCGTTTGGGCTGGCCGAAGGGTTGCTAGGCTATCTCTTCTGGTGGATCTCCCTGCGCCTGCCAGGCAACCCTTTGGGATGGTTTTTCCTGATGGGGGGATTACACTCTCTCCCTGGACACCTGCACGCCATCTACAGCAGAGGTTTGCTCCAAAAATGTCCGATCCTGGTGGGAGTGAGCGCCGCGTCGGCCCTGGTTTTTGGTATCTTCGAGTTCGTCTTCTATTGGTGCATTGCCTTAATTGTTTCTGCTTTTGTTCAACAAATCAGTAGGCGTATATGACCAGTCAAATTTTGGTTTACCTGGGGTCATTCTTTACTGCCATCTGCTAACCCCGATTGCGCGCTTTTTCGAATATTCGATAGGAGATTTCTGGCCTTATGTCCTTTTGGTTATTTATCTCTGAAGCGGTCCTGATCTCGCTATCCGGGGTGATGGCCCCTGGCCCTATCACTGCGGTTGTGGTTGGTAAAGGAAACGAGTCTCCGAACGCTGGCGTGCTGGTCGCCATCGGACACGGACTGGTCGAATTCCCCTTGATGGCAGCGGTCTTCTTTGGCGTAGGGAGATTATTGGATGCAGCTTACCTCAGAGCTGGGATTGGCGTCGCAGGCGGGCTGTTCATTTTGTGGATGGGGATCGGGATGCTGCGCAGCGCCCGCCAAGGAATGCTTTCACAAGAGCAGCGGGCGGATTCTCGCTCACCTATGTTGGCTGGGATTCTGTTCAGCCTTGGCAACCCCTATTTCCTGGTCTGGTGGGTGACGGTGGGCGCGTCTTTGATCCTGCGCTCGGTGGAGTTCGGCGTGTTGGGGTTCGTCGCTTTCGCTGTAGGCCACTGGCTCTGCGATTTTATCTGGGATTGGTTCTTGTCGGCGCTTTCGTTCAAGGGTGGGCAGTTCTTCGGAAACAAGTTTCAGCAGGCTGTTTTCGCCCTCAGCGGTCTGCTGCTGTTGTTCTTCGGTGGCCGCCTGGTGATGGATGCGGTCAACGAGATATTCGTATAGTCATGTTTATTCGTGGAGTCTGATCATGAAACTTACACACCTATTTTCACATTGGAAGGGTGTGCGTAATGGATTATTGGAAACCATGGACAAATTCACTGATGAAGAGCTTACCTATAAACCATACGATGGCGCCCGGTCGGTAGGCGAGATCATGCTGCACATCGCCAATGCCGAAGACGGCTGGATCCGTTATGCAGTCAAAAGAGAGGTCGAAGAGTGGCCGAATCATCACACCCTCGAGAATTATCCAACCCTGGAAGCGATCAAAGAACTTCTGGATGATGTCCATTCGGATACCCAGGTGTATCTGGCTAATCTCGAGCTCGATGATCTGGCCAGGAAATTCGTCTCCCCGTGGGGCGCGGAATTCGCGCTGGGCTTCGTCTTTTGGCATGTGATCGAACATGAGATTCACCATCGCGGCGAATTATCGTTGATCCTCGGCCAGCTTGGGCGAGAGGGTCTGGAGGTCTGAGATGAAGCTAACCGGGTTGCACCTCCTGCTCACCTTTCAATGTACCCTGGAATGTGATCACTGTTTCGTCTGGGGCAGTCCCTGGCAGACCGGTACGATGGGCGTCCAAGCTATCGAAAATATCCTGCGGCAAGCCCAGGATTTGGGGACAGTGGAGTGGATCTATTTCGAGGGCGGCGAGCCATTTCTCTACTACCCAGTGATGGTTCGAGGCGTCGAACAGGCAGCCCGATTGGGATTCAAAGTGGGCATCGTCACCAACAGCTATTGGGCCAACAGCCTGCCCGATGCCCGGGAGTGGCTGCGCCCCCTGGCTGGGCTGGTGGATGATCTATCCGTCAGCAGCGACCTGTACCACTGGGACGAGCGCATCAGCCGGCAGGCCCGATATGCGCAGGAGGCAGCCGCGCAATTGGGATTGCCGCTGGGGATCATCAGCATCTCTTCCCCCGAGGATGTTGGTGATACTGAAGGAACCTTGATGTATCGCGGCCGTGCATCCGAAAAGTTGGTCGAGAACATTCCCCAGGCGCCGTGGGAATCATTCAGCGAGTGCCCGTATGAAGATTTGCGTGATCCAGGCCGAGTCCACGTTGACCCGTTGGGGTATTTGCACGTCTGCCAGGGAATCACCATCGGAAACATGTTCGCACGAGAGCTGACGCATCTCTGGGAGGCGTACGATCCCGAATCTCACCCAGTGATCGCCCCGCTGCTCCGCGGCGGCCCGGCGGAACTGTCGCGCCAGTATGGCCTCTCTCCACGAGAAGCTTACGCAGACGCCTGTCACCTGTGTTATCAGGCTCGTCTGTCCCTGCGGGAGAAGCTCAATGAGGTTCTTGCTCCCGATCAGGTGTATGGTATATTCGATGGATGAGGCTCTGCTCAGTGCAAGCCCCGGGCGACCCGAGGCCTGTGCTGAGTGAACCGAAGCTACGGGTCTTTGATCCTGTTCAAGAATTGATAATAGAGAGGAATCCCCCTGAGGCAAGGAGGTCCGAGATGGATGAACGCAGAATACTAAAACGTCAGCATATCATGTTCTATTCGCGCGTCTTCGACCGGCAGACAGGCGCGTTCATCGGTTATCTGGGCAACCTGACCGAGAGCGGCGCGATGATCATCAGCGAGGAAGCGCTGGAGACAGAGAAAACCATCAATCTGCGCATAGACCTTCCGGAAGATATCTACGGCAGGCCGGTCTTGAATCTGACCGCACGCAGCGTGTGGTGTCAGCCCGATATTGACCCCAATTTCTACAATATCGGCTTCGCTTTGGAAGTAATTCCTGATGAAGATCTCGAGCTCATCATGCAAATCATCGAGGATTATGGTTTGCCGGGGTATGAGGGTGGGGGGTAGTCGGCTATTCCTTTAGAATATCTGCTTCGGAATGATTTTTATGATTGTCGTTGATGATCTCCTCGATGTTCAACGGGGGCAATTCTTCGATGGACATCAGGCCGAAGTGACTCAGGAATTCCGGCGTGGTGCTGTATAAGATAGGGCGACCTGGCCCCTCGGCGCGGCCGACTTCCTGGATGATCCCCTTGCTGAGCAGATTCTTCATAACGCTGTCGCTATTGACGCCGCGGATGGCGTCAATATGCGGCCGGGTGACCGGTTGTTGATAGGCGATGATCGCCAGCGTCTCCAGCGCGGCATGGCTCAAGGGAGTGGATGTTTCCAGGTCTAAAAAGTCTTCGATGAAAGGCGCGGCTTTGGGCGAGGTGGTAATGCGCACAGTCCCTTCGTGGCGTTGAAGGCATATCCCCCTGCCTCGATAGAGGTATTCGATCTCTTCCAGGCCCTTCTCGGTTTCTCGTGTAGTAACATCCAATACCCTGGCTAACTGCCCTGGCGTAACCGGTTCGGGCGCGACGAAGAGCAGCGCCTCGATGCGCGCCGCCAGGCTCAGGGTAGGATGGGAATCCGGCTTGGATTGAATGGGGTCGCTCATGCTATAATCGGGTTTTAGCGATAAACTCTAGAGAAAGAAACCGGGTTTCTCAAGCTTTTATTTGGATAGGACGAGATGAGATTATACCATTCTATTCTTTTGCTCTTTTTGGCGTTTGTTTTGACGATGAGCGCCTGCGCCCTGATTCCGACAGAGCAGCCCATGATTCAAGTGCAGATCGCAGGAGACGGGCAAATCTTCACCGTCCAGGCGCCGCCCCAGGGCACCGTCCAGGACGCCCTCGAAATCGCCGGTCTATCACTGGAGGCTTTGGATCGCATCGAGCCGGACTTGCATGTCTCGCTGGTCGAAGGCATGGAAATCACGCTCACGCGCGTGTATGAAGAGTTCGAGGTCGAGCAGGTTGTGATCCCTTACGAGCAGCAGCTCCTGCCGGTCGAGACCCTTCCCGAGGGGGCGCGACAGCCCTCGCAGCCCGGCGAAAATGGCCTCATGGAAATCACCTACCGCATCGTTTACGAGGACGGCGTCGAGGTCTCCAAAACCGAAATCAGGACGGTCATGATCAAAGAACCCCAGCCCCAGGTCATGCTGGTTGGCGTGCAGACCTCCTTCACCCCGCGCCCGATCCCGGGGAGGCTGGTTTATCTCTCCGATGGCAACGCCTGGATGATGGAGGGGACAACCGCCAACCGCATCCCCCTGGTTTCGACGGGCGATCTGGATGGCAGGGTGTTCGTGCTCTCGGACGACGCCGAATGGTTATTATTTACCCGTCATGCCGACGATGAGCAGATCATCAATACCCTGTGGGTCGTTCAGATAGATAACCCCGATGTCGAGATAGACCTGCAAGCGACCAATGTGATCCATTTCGCCGATTGGCAGCCGGGGACGACTGCCTACGCGGCCTATTCGACCGTCGAGCCTCGCCAGGCCGCTCCGGGATGGCAGGCTAACAACGATGTCCAGATGGCGAACTTCAGCGTCAACGGTTGGGTGGATCCCAGCCCCGAGGTGGTGGTCGAGACGAACTCGGGCGGGGTCTATGGCTGGTGGGGGACGGATTTCGTTTATGGCGCCAATGCTCGATCCATGGCCTATGCCAACCCCAACGAAATTGGACTGGTGGATCTCGAGGAAGGCATCCTCACCCCGGTGTTGGAGAATACCCCCCTGGAGACGCGCGGCGATTGGGCCTGGGTACCCGGGCTGGAGTTTGGGCCGGATGGGGCGATGCTCTTCACCGTGCGCCATGCGCCGCCCGCCGGCTCGGCCTCGCCGGAAGAGTCGCCGAAATTTGATTTGACTGCCATCCCTCTCGCCGGCGGAATGCCCGTTGATCTGGTCTCTCATGTGGGGATGTTCGCTTATCCGCTGCCCTCGCCGATGCAACCAAAAACCACCGGGGAACAGGCTTACCAGGTGGCTTTTTTGCAGGCCATCTTTCCCGATCAAAGCGACGACAGCCGTTACCGGGTGATGATCATGGATCGTGATGGATCGAATCGCCGGGAACTTTTCCCGTCATCCGAGGCGCAGGGCATCGAGCCTCAACGGGATTGGGGCGCCTGGGCGCCTCAGCTCTTGGAGGGCAGCGATGGGTATCTCCTGGCTGTGCTCTATCAAGGGAATATCTGGTTGGTTGATAGCGCGACCGGCGAGGCCTGGCAGATCAGCGGCGATGGCCGCATCAACCGCCTCGATTGGCGTTGAGAAGGGATCGAAATATGCGTGTATTGGTTACTGGCGCGGCCGGTTTCTTGGGATCGCATCTCTGTGACCGGCTGCTTGATGAGGGGCACTCAGTGGTGGGGATGGACAACTTCATCACCGGCAGCCGGGAAAATTTGGCCCATCTGGCGGGCGAAGAGCGATTTCTCTTCATCCGACATGATGTATCCAACTTCATCTTCGTGCCTGGCAAATTGGATGCGGTGATGCATTTCGCCTCCCCGGCCAGCCCCAACCCCCATTCTCCCTTTGGGTATGTGAATCTGCCCATTCAAACGATGAAAGCCGGCGCGCTGGGGACTCATAACACCCTGGGCGTCGCAAAAGCGCACAACGCTCGATTTTTGCTGGCTTCAACCAGTGAGATCTACGGAGACCCCCTCGAGCACCCACAGACGGAGGGGTACTGGGGGCATGTTGATCCCATCGGGGAGCGATCGGTCTACGATGAAGCCAAGCGCTTTGCCGAAGCCCTGACCATGGCCTATCACCGTTTCCACGGCATAGATACCCGAATCGTGCGCATATTCAACACCTATGGCCCGCGCATGCACACCGACGATGGGCGCGTGGTGCCTAATTTCTTGATGCAAGCATTGAGAGGGCAGCCCCTGACGGTCTATGGCGACGGTCAGCAGACGCGAAGTTTTTGTTATGTGGATGACCTGATCGAGGGCATTTACCGCCTGCTGCTTTCCGATGAGCATCGCCCTGTCAATGTGGGCAATCCGGATGAAATCACCATCCTCGAATTTGCCGAAACCATCAATCAGATTAGCGGTAATCAAGGAATCGCGTTTCACCCGATGCAGCGGGGGGATGGCGATCCACAACGCCGTCAGCCGGATATCAGCCGCGCCCGGGAATTGCTTGGCTGGCTGCCTGTGGTCGGTTTGCGAGAGGGCATTCGAAAAACCATCCCCTATTTCGAGGAGAAACTATCATTACTTCACGAAAATAGGATCAAAGACCCGTCATCGGGTCGCCCGGGGACGGGCTCTTGATCTTAATTTTGGAGAAATTTTCCCAGGCATGATGATGACAGATTTCATTACAAACCCCCACGAGCGGACACGCTTTCTCAAGTTCGCCCTGGTGGGAACCAGCGGCGCGTTCGCGGATTTCGCGGTGTTCAATATCCTTACCAAATTTCTCCATTTGAACCCTGTGCTGGCGAGCGTGATCTCTTTTGGGGTCGCCGTCTTGAATAACTTCACCTGGAACCGGTATTGGACGTATCCGGACTCGCGCTCGAAGCTGCTGAGTAACCAGCTGACCTCGTTTGCGGTCGTCAATCTCATCGGCGTCGGAATCCGCACGCCGGTATTTGCCCTCCTGGATATGCCTCTCCAGAAACTCTACGGGTATCTGCCCTTTCTGAGGATCTTCCCTTTTATGACCACGGAATTCTTGGGACACAACACCGCCCTGGCGATCGCCATCATCCTGGTGATGTTTTGGAATTATTTCGTCAATCGGTTTTGGACGTATAATGATGTTTAAATGAACTCTCCCCGCCTGATCCCCATCTACTCAACCTCCGGCGATGTCGGAGCCTATCTCGTTTATCCCTACCTCTATAATCGAATCGGTGAGTGGGTTGGATGGGTGACTCCTGAGCGCGAAATCTATTCTGTTCTCGGCCACTATATCGGCTGGCTGAACGACGACCCTCGTATCCTCCGTCTGCGATCATACGATTTTTCCAGGCCGCGCCGTGAGCCGCCGCCGCCCCAGCCGCGCATTCGTGTGCCAGCGTCTGTGCCGCTGGCACCAATGATGTCGGAGTTGACCTACACGACCATTGATGTGCTGGAGGAGGAGCCACACCGCCTGAGCACGGTAGATCACGATGAACTGCGCGAAGATATGGATTGATAATTCGTAAGAGCAAGATTTCATCGCAGAGACCTCGTTGTTTTTTCAGTGGACGCTTCTATAAAAATCGTAACTACTCAGCCAAACGGGGAAGTTCCCGAAAAAAGGGTGTGTGAAGGGGGCGCAGCCGCTTTGCGTTCGCACACCCTTTTTTCGGGCTAATCCGTTCGATGGCTGAGCAGTTACTATAAACCTCAAAATATGAGTGAAAATGACCAACTTCACACAACGGATGAGCCAGGCAGAACCGAGGGGGGCATTCCCCCTGTGCGATCCCTGCGCGAGTTGATAGACCGCGTGACCGGACGCAGCCTGGAAGCCGCCGCCCCCCAAGAGGATGCCGGCTTCGCCGACGTGGTGCCCTTCCCATTTTTAGCGCTGGTCGGCCAACAGGAGATGAAGCTAGCCCTGCTCCTGGCGATGATCAACCCGCTCATGGGCGGCGTGCTGCTGATCGGCCCGCGCGGCACGGGCAAAACCACCGCCGTGCGCAGCCTGCCGGAACTCCTGCCTCAGACCCCGCGCAGCCTGTGCTATTACGGCTGTCTGCCGGAGGATATCGAGGCCGGGGGGGTTGACGCCGTCTGCCCAGATTGCGCCAAGAAGTATGCCGGGGACGAACCCCTGGCGGTGATGGATCAGGTGCGACTGGTGGAGCTGCCCCTCAACGCCCTCCTGGATGACGTGGTAGGGGGACTGGATGAACGCGCCGCTTTGCAGGGTCATGTTCGCCTGCGCCGGGGCATCCTGGCACAGGCCGACCGCAACCTGTTGTATGTGGATGAGGTCAACCTGCTCAGCGATGACGTCGTTGACGCCATCCTGGACGCCGCCGCCCAGGGCTATTACCTGGTGCGGCGCGGCCCCATGTCGGCGACCTACCGGGCGCGCTTCGTGCTGGTCGGCTCGATGAACCCCGAGGAAGGCCGTCTGCGCCCCCAGATCATGGATCGCTTTGGCCTGCGCGTGGTCGTGCGCGGTTTGAATGATCGTGGTGAACGCCTGGAGGCTTATCGCCGCGCTAGGGCCTATCTCACCAATCCTCGCCGGGTTTCTGTGGAATTCTCCGATTCCACGGCCCTGGCACAGGAGGATATCCAGACCGCCCGTGATTTGCTGTCCCAGGTGGAAATCCCCGACGAAGTTTCCCAGCAGGGGTTGTCCCTGGTGGAGCGACTCAAGATCGACTCTCTGCGCGCGGAGATCACCCTCTTCGAGGCCGCCCGAGCCCACGCCGTGGCCGACGCCCGCCTGAAAGTCACCTCCGACGATCTGCATGCTGTTGCGCCCATGGCGCTGCGGATGCGGCGGTCGAATTTCATGGATGATTATTTCACGCAGCACGGGTTCGAAGAGCAAGAGCTGGCCGATATCCTGAACGACGTCATTCCTCCCAAGAAATCCAGGAAGAAATCAGGAGCGTTATCTTGACCGCCCTGACCCATCGTCAACGCCTCGAGATCTGTCTGAGCGGCGAGAAGCCGGATCGCCCGCCGGTCGCGCTGTGGCGGCATTTCCCCGTGGATGACCAGACTCCCGAGGGGTTGGCCGCTGCCACGCTGAATTATCAACGCCTTTATGATTTCGACTTCGTCAAAATCACCCCGGCGTCGTCTTTTTGTCTGGTGGATTGGGGCAGCCGCGATGAGTGGCGCGGCGCTGCCGAGG
>VGOC01000016.1 GCA_016865865.1 Chloroflexota bacterium | reverse complement strand
AAATCAACATTGACCCGCTTTTGCTCCAGGGCAGGGCGGCGAGCCGCTGAAAGGTCCAGGTCTTCCAGGATATTTTCAGCCTCGTCAAATTTTTGATCGAATTCAGATGCCTTCATACAAATCTTGCTCCTCTTCTCTCGACCTCCGCACGGAGAGGATCCGAATATTTCCGCCGCGATAGGTGATCACTGCTGACCAAAGCCGACCTTCGATTTGACCAATGACCAGGAATTGCTCTTCGTCGCTCGTTTTGGCCAGGATTTCGAGGTGACGCTCGTCATTCCACAGCGCTTGTGCCTGCTCGAAATTAATGCCATGTTTCTGACGATTCCTTTCACTTTTTGGGGGATCATATTCGAATGGCATGGTATAAAAATTATACCACACTCCAACCCCCCAACTGCAACATCTACAAAACCATCTTCCCCGAAATCCTCCACCTCGAAAGCCTGCGCCTGCTCCAATACGCCGGTGAACTCACCCCTGCCGAAATCTGATCACTGTATACTGATCACTTAAAATGCCCCCTCCTCACCAACCCAGCAACGAGGGGATTTAGGTTATAATTCAGATTGGAGGCAGCTATGACTTTAGCAGAGCAAATCCAAAAAGAAATATTGCGCCTGCCGTCCGAGAAACAACGCCAGGCGTTGGATTTCATCGCATTCCTGGGACAGCGTGCAGTAGAACAGCCTGCTGAAAAGCACCAATCCCTTCGCCAGCACCCCGCTTTTGGCTCGTGGCGCGGCCGTAAGATCGACGCGCTCGAATATCAAGATAAGCTACGTTCTGAGTGGGATGCTCGTCCGTGAACGCAGTCTTCGATACCAATATCGTCATTGATGCTCTGAACGGCATCTCCGAAGCGGACACCGAATACCGGCCTGGGTTCTAGTGCCGTGCCTCGTATCCCTCCGCTTGTTCCACCACGCTGATGAACTCACCCCCACCAACAACCCCTCCTCATTGCATACTCAGTAGTTCACGAAAGCGATCAGAATCCCGTCTCCGGGCACCCCGCGGACGGGTCTTGGATCCTTATTCGTGTACTGATGCTATAAACTGTCCCCCCTCCTCAACAACCCGGCAAGGAGGGGGCATCTTGTTTACTCTGTACCTGTCTGCCCCAACTCATAACCCCCTAACTCCTAACCTTCACCCTCCTACTTTGCATACTCCACCGCCCTCGTCTCCCGGATCACCGTCACTTTAATCTGCCCCGGATACTGCATGGTCTCCTCGATCTGTTTGGAGATATCGCGCGCCAGGTGGATGGAAGCCAGGTCGTCAATATCTTCCGGTTTGACAAAAATACGCACCTCGCGACCGGCCTGCAGAGCGTAGGTCTCTTTGACGCCCTCGTAGGTGTTGGCAATCTCCTCGAGAGCGCGCACCCGCTTGAGGTACTGTTCCAGACTCTCCCGCCGCGCTCCCGGCCGCGCCCCGGAGATGGCATCCGCCGCCTCGATGATCACCGCCTCCACGGATTCCTGCTCGATCTCATGATGGTGGGAAGCGATGGCGTTGACCACTTTTTCGTTGACACCATAGCGCTGGGCGAACTCAGCTCCGATCTGGGCGTGAGTGCCTTCCACGTTGTGATCCATGGCCTTTCCAAGGTCGTGCAGCAGCGCCCCCGCCTTGGCCGTCTCGACATCGGCGCCCAGCTCGGCAGCAATCGCCGCCGCCAGCTTGGCAGTCTCTACTGCATGAGCCAACTGGTTCTGGCCATACGATGTGCGGAACTTCAGCCGCCCCAACTTATTGAGGATCTCCTTGTGCAGACCAGGGACGTTGGCCTCGAAAGCGGCTTCCTCTCCCGCCTCTCGGATCACGCGCTCGACTTCTTTGGCCTCCTTCGAAACGATCTTCTCGATGTGCGCGGGGTGGATGCGGCCATCCAGGACCAGTCTTTCCATCGAGCGACGGGCGACCTCGCGGCGCACCGGGTCGAAGGATGAAATCGTGATCGACTCGGGCGTATCGTCAACGATCACGTCTACTCCAGCGGCGCGCTCGAAAGAGTGGATGTTGCGCCCACTGCGCCCGATGATGCGCCCTTTCATGTCGTCGGATGGCAGGGTCACACTCGAGGAGGTCACCTCCACAACGTGTTCGGAAGCCACGCGTTGGATAGCGTCGGCCACCAGCTTGCGCGCGCGGCGCTCGCCTTCTTCCTGCGCTTCGGCCTCGACCTGCCGGATGATGCGAGCCATATCATCGCGCGCTTCTTTTTCTACCTCCTTGAGCAAATATTCGCGCGCCTCATCGGTGTTCATTTTCGCGATCTGCACGAGTTTCTCCCTGGCTTCCTCTTCCATCGTTTCGAGCTTGTTGGCATGCCGATCCAGGGTACTCTGGCGCTTATTGAGCGATTGTTCCCGCTGTTCTAACCGTTCAGCGCGGGTATCGAGTTGATCGTGGCGTCGCTGCAGGCGGTCTTCCCAACGCGAAACCTCTGCCCGCCGTTTGGAAATTTCTTCCTCCGCTTCTTCGCGGGCTTTGAGCACCTCGTCTTTTGCCTGGAGTACGATTTCCCGGGCCTCTTCTTTGGCGTTGGCTAGAATACGATCCCCCTCTTCTTTCAACTTCAGGTTTTCTTGGCGAATTTGAAATGTCTTCAACAAGAAACCGATAGCAGCTCCCATTACCGCCGACACAATTGCAACAACGAATATTGGAAAGTTCATGATTAAGCCTCTTTTACAGGTTCATTATCTGGTAGCTTGAAGGAAGCATTCCTTTCGAGGGAGGAACGCTTCCCGGGCCGGGATGTCCATGATCTGGCTCTGGGTTGTTACCCGGACCCTAGGCGTGGTCTTGCTCCTCAGCCCAGACCCGTTCGACTACGGGCGCCGCAGTCGCATACTCGAACCCGCGGCGGGCTAAGAAAGCCAATAGTTTCCGTCGAAATTCGGGCCACTCCGGCGTGCGATACTTGCGGACGTTCTCCTTCGCAGCCCGGTAAGCGAGTTCCTCTTCGTTCGAATTCTGGAGGACCTCTGCGATGATTTCTCGTGCAATGCCTTTTTGGCGCAATTCGTTCTGCAATGCCCGCCGACCGCGCGGCCGAAACTCGGAACGGTTTTCGACCCAGCTCCTGGCGAAATCGAGATCGTCCACCAGTTTGGCGCGGCGCAGGCGTTCCACCACTTCTTCGATGACGCTTTCTGGCGTGTCATGTTCGACCAGGTTGCGGCGAATTTCGGCCTCGGCGCGTATGCGATAGCTGAGCAGGTTCAACGCCCGTTGATAGGCTTTTTCGCCAGCCTCTGCCTGCTCGAGCTGGCGAATCTTCTCGTCATCGAGTTCCTGCCCAACCTCCAGCCAGGCTGCCACAACCCGGTGAAGCCCGAATGCGTACTCATCGTCCAGATACACACTCACCCGATCAGGATTACGTTTTTGAACTCTTAATGCTGTGATTCTTCTTGCCATGGTAAATAATTACCAATTATCAAGTCTCGGAACGGATTTGCCCGAAGATAAGGTGTGTGCAGGGGGCGCGCCCACTGCACACACCCTTTTTTCGGGAACCTTCCTTATGGTTGAATAGCCAAAAAAATTAAACCGTGGCTAATCTTCAAGCCACGGTTGCGCGCTTCGCCAATCGAGATCTCAGTTTTTGTATGATGCTTTTCGCCGACAGGTTAAATGACAACCTGTTCGTTCAATATATTACGCAAAAGCTGCCCTTTGGTCTATTGTACTATATTGTTCTTATCCTGTTCCAAAACCTGTTTACAACCTGAGGGCCAGATCCATACACACCTGCATTGTCTGAGATCGAATTTCAAAGCCTTGGCCGCGCGCGAAAGATGAAAAAATAGATAGAAATCGCGCGGCGAGAAGAATTATTCAGCGGTCCAAGTGTCAATGTTCGAGCGGCATCAGCGGAAGCGGCAGCAGTCTTGCGCGGATGGTCGCTTCGATCTGCTCGGCCAGGCTCCAGTTCTGGCGCAGGAAATCTTTGGCGCTCTCACGCCCCTGCCCGATCCTCTGGTCTCCGTACGAATAGTACGAACCCCGCTTGCTGATGATCTCCATTTCGGCAGCCAGATCGAGCAGATCGCCTGCCTTGGAGATACCTTCATTATACATGATATCGAATTCCGCCGTTTGAAATGGCGGGGCAACCTTGTTCTTGACCACGCGCACGCGCGTGCGGCTGCCAACAACTTCCGAACCGATTTTGATGGTCTGGACATGGCGCACATCTAAACGCACAGAGGCGTAGAATTTGAGCGCCTGCCCGCCGGTGGTGGTCTCCGGGTTGCCGTAGACTACACCGATCTTCTGGCGTAGCTGGTTGGTGAAGATTACGGCGGTGTTGGCCTGTTTGATGGCCCCAGAGAGTTTGCGCAAGGCCTGGGACATCAAGCGCGCCATCAAGCCCATGTGGGCGTCGCCCATATCCCCTTCGAGTTCAGCCCGGGGAACCAGGGCGGCCACCGAATCGATCACCACCACATCCACCGCGCCGGAGCGCACCAACGTTTCCGTGATCTCCAAAGCCTGCTCACCCATATCGGGCTGCGAGATGAGCAGGTTCTCGACATCCACACCGCACGCTTCGGCATAGATCGGGTCGAGGGCATGCTCCATGTCAATGAAAGCCGCGATGCCGCCCATCCTCTGCGCCTCAGCGACGATATGTTGCGCGATGGTCGTCTTTCCAGAAGATTCAGGGCCATAGATTTCTGTCACACGGCCCCGAGGGATGCCGCCCACACCGAGAGCGATATCGAGCGAAAGGGATCCGGTGGGGATAACGTCCACATTCAGGTGGCGCGCCTCACCCAATCGCATGATTATTCCGTCTCCAAACCGTTTGGTGATATCACCTAGAGCATGATCGAGCGCGACTTGCTTCTCTTCGCTCACGGTGTAATCTTCTCCTTGTATATTCAAGTTCTAAAAGTATAACTGCTCAGCCATCGAACGGATTTACCCGAAAAAAGGGTGTGCGCACGCAAAGCGGCTACGCCCCCAGCGCACACCCTTTTTTCGGGAATCTCTCCGTTTGGCTGAGTAGTTACCTAAAAGTTTAACATGATTGTGTTGATAATGGAAGGCTATGATATTTGAATCCACGAAGTGACTACGAGTAGAGGATTCGGGGCGGCATATATGGGGTGCGTGTCCCTGCATTTGTGGTAGGATTGGGGGGGTGATTGTATGCAAAATGATGCCATTCGCTTCGAACACATCAAGGTAAAAGATTTACACGAATTCGCCGAGCGGGTTCTGAGCAAGTCTCGAAAAGGCCAATTCGTGCCCATCACCATGCAGCGCGCTATCGCTCACGCCAACAATCCCTACGCGTCCAGGAATGATGTTGGCCTGTTGGCAGCCTTCGATGCCAACGATGAAGTGGTGGGGTATTTCGGCATCCTGCCCCTGCTGCTGCGCAACAGCGACGACTACTTCAAAGTGAATTGGTTCACTACCTGGTTGGTTTCGGCGAAAGTGCGCGGGCGCGGGATCGGCGCGCAGTTGATGGCCGAGGCGCTCAGCCTCGATCAGGATTACTTGATCGTGGGCAGCGTCCACGCCCGGCGGGTTTGCCACGACTATGGTTTTTGGGAGCGCCCGCCGCTGATCTATTATTGGCTGGATACGTCTGGCATGGGACGCCTGAATCCCCTGATGTGGCTGCAGCGCGCCTGTCGCAAGTTGTTGTGCTTTTTGCGGATAAAGAGGGAGGTAAAATTACGGACTCCTTTTACTGGTCGCCTCGACAGTTGGGTTGGCCCTGTTCTAAAAAGAGTCTTCTACGCCCTCATCGGCGGCCCTCAGACGAAAGTTTTGGCTGGTATCCGCTTCGAGGAGGTGGATCAAATCTCGGGGGAGCCTCCCACCCCTCCCTCCCGTCCGCAGGCCGAACTGCACCGCGGCGTGGATGCGGTCAATTGGATGCTGAAATATCCCTGGGTGGTCGAGTCCGGCCAATCCATCACCGAAGAGATGGATTATTTCTTCAGCGACGCCCGTCCCATGTATCGGACTATCGCCGTGGAAGTCTTCTCTCCTGAAGACGAATACAAAGGCTTCGTCGTTTTTTCGGCATCCCAAAAGGGGAAACAATTCATGCTGAAGACGCTGGATTACCGCTTATCCAACCCCTCCGATGGGCGTTATGTGCTGGCTCTGGCGATTCATTACGGAAGAAAATTCCTGGCGGATACCATCGAAATCCCGGCTGAAGCCGCCGCAGATTTGCGCCCACGCCTTCTGGGGAAACTGCTCTTGCACAAGAAAGAACGCATCTACCAGTGCATGCCCAAGGATGACGATAGCCCCCTGGCGCAGGCCTGGGAAGTGCTCACCCTGAAGCTGGTTGATGGGGATATGGCTTTTTCTTGATCGCTCTACGTGATCACGTTTCACGTTTTACGTCAGCTATGAAAAACTTCCTCACACGAATACTTGACTTGATCGCCAAACTCATTCCTCTCTGGCTTTACCCAATTCTGATGAGACGGGATAGTATCGGCATTTTCTACCACGCCGTCTCCGATGAGCCGATGGAGCAGGCCCGCCATCTCTATCCAGTAGTGCCGGTAGCGCAGTTTGAGGAAGCCCTGGAGTATCTTCAGAATCGTTATCAGTTTGTCTCCTACGCGCGAATCCATGCCTGCCGCAAGGAGGGGAAAGCATTCCCTGCTCGCGCCGTTCATCTCTCTTTCGATGATGGGTTTTCGGAATGTTTTTCGGTGGTTCGGCCATTGTTGATCGAGCGTTCGATCCCCTGCACCTTCTTCCTCTCCACGGATTGGCTGGATAACTGCGCCATGTTCTACCGCAACAAAATCTCCCTATGCATCGAACGCCTGCGCCTCGATCCAGCGTCTGTTTCCAGCCTCGAAGGGTTGACGTCGGATATATCGAGGCCGGATGCTGTCATCCAATGGCTCAAAGAACTGCGCCTGCCCGACGAAGACATCATCAACGATGCTTGCCGATTGTTGGATGTAGATTGGGAGAGATTCCTCGCAGAATACAAACCATATCTGACGATAGCGCAGATTCGCCAAATGCACGCCGAAGGTTTCACTATCGGCGCGCATACCAAAACCCATCGCAAGCTGATGGATTTGTCGGATGCCGAGATCGAAGAGGAGATCGTCGAGTCCTGTCGGGCGATCCAGGAAATCACCGGTCAGGAGATCGTTCCCTTCTCCTTCCCTCACTCAGCTTTTGGAATTGACCGGGGCCTGCTGTTTTCGATTTTTGTGCGCTATCCCTTCGTGGGCTTATTGTTCGACACTAGGGGGGTCAGGAAAGATGAGAGCTTCATCGTCAACCGCGTGTGGGCGGAGCGACCGATCGACTCCCTCCCCCGAGGTCGGGCGAGGGTCGGGGGGGTCTTTCCACTCTCCCAGGTGCTGTACATCGCCTATCGAGAGGCCTGGGTGGATGGGGTGATGGAGTTTTTCAGAAGGCTGCGGAGAAGGGAATAATTACAGCCAATCAAGGCTCAAAGAAGGAATCAGGAGTGGACAGAGCAATCATGAATTTGAAGTTCTCATCGCCAGCAGTGCGTTTCAGGGTGCGTAAGACCTGATTGATCTTCGACTCGTCATCATATGGACCAGAAGCGTAGAACGGTTGGCCGTCTTTCCCGAATTCGATATTGCCTTCCCGTGGGTGAGCGTCGGGAGGATCGAGAACTCTATCAACGAACTGGCGTGTGAAATCTACGTGCGGCGTGAAGCCGTATCTTTTCGCGTATTCCATCGCGCCATAGATCAACTCATGCGCAAATTCTACTGAGCATTCTTCTGGCTCATAATTGCACATTTTCGACAGGTTTTGCTCGAATTGCCTGCGGGAGAAATCAGCGTTGGCGTAAGCATCTTTGATCCCCAGGCACCAGATATCTACCATGCAAACGCCAAAAATCACTTTATCTTCTGATTGCCGGCGAGCGACGACGACCGGGGTAATGCCGCTTTTTTGCCAATCCTTATAGATCCAGCAGCCGAAGATAGGGTATTCGCGGGCATTTTGGAGATAATAGCGTGGCCCGGTTATCTTCACCGGACGAACGCGTGAGATGGGTGTCTGGTAAGTTGCCTTGGGGATACGAGTTTTATCGTCCTGTTTGCGTTTTTTCTTTCCTTTAGCCATAAAAACCTGCCTTGCAGACCCCCAACAAATTGGATAAATCCACTTGCATTTTGTGGGGATTTCGACTATACTGTGTGTAATTGTGGGTAAAAGTGGCAAAAAGTGTATTGAATCTATGCAGACGCCGGGCTTCCGGCGTCCTGCCGTTAATGCAAAGTTAGAACATATGTTCCTAGGACAGTACCGCCACACACTTGATGAGAAAGGACGCCTGACGATCCCGGCGCGTTTTCGCGAGGAGTTGTCCGGCGGCGCATACCTGACCCAGGGTTTCGATCATAACCTACGCTTACTCACCGAGTCATCCTTCGAGGCAATCTCTGGAAAACTCAGCCAGATGAAAACCACAGACCCGACCACTCGTGATTTGCGCCGCTTGATCTTCGCTGCCGCCAGCCAGGTTGACTTCGACCAGGCAGGGCGGATACTGATCCCTCAGTTCCTGCGAGAGGTGGCCAGCCTGGAGAGCGATGCTGTCATCGTTGGCGTTGGCGAGACAATCGAAATCTGGTCTCCAGGGGCATGGGAAGCTCAAGTCATGCGGCTGAGAGATGTGGAGTCCAACTCCGAACGCTTTTCCGAGCTAGAACTCTAGGTTTTCAATGGATGGTTCATTCGATGGTTCATTCGATGGACGAACTATCCAATTGTCGAACCAAGATGCACGAACCTGTTCTTTACCAAGCAATTATATCAGCTTTGCGCCCCCGTGACGGCGGTTTCTATGTTGACGGCACCGTAGGAGCAGGCGGCCATGCCTGGGGAATCCTGGAGGCCAGTTCGCCCGGCGGTAGATTATTGGGGCTGGATGTAGATCCTCAGGCATTGGATCAGGCCCGTGAGCGATTGTCCCCCTTTGGGGATCGCGTAACCCTGGCGCAGGCCTCCTATACGACACTGGGCTTGCAGCTCGAAACCCTGGGGTGGGATTCCGTTCAAGGCATCCTGCTCGACCTCGGGGTTTCGTCCCTGCAGCTCGATACCCCAGAGCGGGGCTTCTCCCTGCGTCTAGACGGCCCCCTGGATATGCGCTTCGACCCTCGAGCCGGGATCTGCGCCGCAGATTTAATCAACAACCTGTCTGAGGACGAGTTGGCCGATTTGATCTACAGTTATGGAGAAGAACGCCGGTCGCGGCAAGTGGCGCGAGCGATCGTGGCTGCCCGTCCTTTGCAAACCACTGGAGAATTGAAAGAAGTTGTCACGAAAGTGGTTGGCAAAGGGCAGTCTCGCGTTCACCCCGCGACGCGCACATTTCAGGCGTTGCGCATCGCCACGAACGAAGAATTGAAAGCATTGGAGAAAGTTCTCCCTCAGGCGATGGCTGCGTTGTCTCCAGGCGGTCGTTTGGCAGTGATTTCATTCCATTCATTGGAAGATCGCATCGTCAAGCGCTTCTTTCGTCAGGAGAGCATGGATTGCGTCTGTCCGCCAGAACAACCGCATTGCGCCTGCAACCACCGGGCTGTGTTGCGGCTGGTCACCCGAAAGCCGATCCGCCCAGAACAGGCCGAGATCGCTGCAAATCCCCGAGCGCGCAGCGCCCGCCTCAGAGTAGCCGAAAAACTATGAGCATGGCATGAGACTTGCAAGGTTTCGAAGCGATGGATCGTGTGCAACAATTTACTCAAGCTTATTCACAAGCCCCGTGGCGAAAACAGCTTCAGGGGATTGGCATCTTTTTGGTCGTGTTGGTCGTGATTCTACTGGCCGCCAGCGTTTTCGTGAGCGTCACTGCGAAAACGGCGGCCTTAGGAAAAGAAATCCAACGAAATCGGCAAGAGATCGAAGAACTGGAGTTCGAGATTGCTAACATGGAATCGCAATTGGCTATATTGACTTCAGCTTCTGTGATGAAACAGCGCGCCATAGAGATGGGCTTCCGCCCGGCGACATCCGAAGAGATCATGTATATCCATGGTCCCGGCTATATGGGCCGCGATCATGTCGAATTGGCCGAACCAGCCCAGCCTACCACGGCAACTGCGCCGGTCATATCTCCAGCCTTCACTCAATCTTGGGTGGATTGGCTCGCCCGGCAATTTCGAGCTCCCCTCATCCCTCTCGCGGAAGCAGGGCCATGAACGAAAAGCACAGTTTACGCTACGCCAGCATGGGTCTGGCATTTGCTCTGGCAGGGCTTGTGATCACCACTCGATTGATTCAGATTCAGGTCGTATCTCCCAACGCGGAGATTCTGAATTACGAAGCGCTCGATGGAAAGGAGTGGGATACCCTTGTCCCCGCTCGTGGGGATATCTACGACCGCCACGGCCACCTGTTGGCTGGCAGCCAATTGATTTACGAGGCGGCGCTCGAATTGGACTACGTACGCAACCCTACCACGATTGCGCTGGCTGCCAGCGTCGAGTTGGGGCTTGATTATCATGAGGTGTTCCTCGAGGCCAGTCAGAATCCTAAGGATGCCCCTTTTAAACATATTACATTGGACTACTTCGTCCCCTATGACAAAGCGCAAGAGTTGCTGGAATTGAAAGACCAGTTGCGCGAAGACCCTGCGAAGGCTGGCGAGAGTGAGGATGGGATCCCCCATAGCCTCTCTGGTTTAGTCATCACGCCCCGCCTGGATAGAAGCTACCCGGAAGGCGATCTTGCATCCAATGTTCTAGGGCTGGTTGACAAAGAAGGCAATAGCCATAACGGGATCGAGGAACATCTTCAATGGCTTTTATCTGGGGTGAAGAAAGAAGAATATGTTTCCGCGGACCCCTTTCTGGCGATGGATATACCGGAGATATACGATGGCGCCAGCCTGGTGCTCACCATTGATCGTGAAATCCAGGATACAGTCGAAGACATCCTGGATGTCCATTTGGAGAAGACCGGCTCTTATGCAGGCAGCATTATTGTGATGAATCCCAGAACGGGCGAGATTTTGGCCATGGCTTCCAGGCCGCGTTTGGATCTAAGCGGTGAATGGAAACTCGATGAAGTCTATCAGGAGGGGCAGGCTTTCAACATGGCCATTGACGGGTATGAATCTGGCTCGGTCTTCAAGATCATCACCATGGCTGCGGCTTTAGATTCCGGTGTGGCTACACCGGATACTCCATATACCGATACGGGCGGCCTCACCGTAGAGGGCTGGACGATTCGCAACTGGAATGGTGGAGCCTGGGGCCCTCAAACGATGACGACTTGCATGGAACATTCTTTGAATGTCTGCCTGGCCTATGTTGCTACAGAAATGCTTGGGCAAAACCGCTTCTATGAATATATCAGAGCTTTCCAATTTGGGCAGCCGACAGGCATCGAGTTAGCCAGGGAATATGCCGGGCATGTCCGTTTCAACAACGATGATAATTGGCACCTCATTGACCTGGCTACGAATTCCTTCGGACAGGGCATCGAAGTCACTCCCGTGCAGATGCTGCGGGCGATTTCGGCTGTGGCGAATGATGGTAAGATGGTCACCCCACATATTTTGAAGGCTGTTATCAATCGCGGGCATCAATACACCATTGCGCCCGAGATCGCAGGGTCGCCGATTTCGGCTGAGACCGCCCACACGCTTTCGGCGATGCTGGCGCAAATCGTCGAAAGCGAATCCTACACCGACATGCCAGAAAACATCCGCGTAGCTGGTAAGACTGGCACAGCGACGATATACAACAGCGGTTTGACCAACGCCTCCTTCGTGGGGTGGGGCCCGCTGGATGATCCACAATTCATGGTTTATGTCTGGCTGAACAAACCCACCGTTTCCCAGTGGGCGTCTTTGATGGCCTCCCCAGCTTTTGTTGACGTGGTGGAGCGGTTGATGGTCTTGATGGACATCCCCTCCGATAGCGTGCGCCTGAGCATGGCCGATGGATAATGTGAAGTAGATGTTGACTCTGGCTGATCTTCTCAGTGCTCTCATCAATCAGCGGCCTGATTGGGCGAATCAGGTGATTTCCGATGCCGTTGTGGATTCTCGGCAGGTGATCCCCGGCGCGCTTTTCGTAGCAATTCCTGGAGAGCAGGTTGATGGTCATGATTATGTGAAGGATGCCTTCGATCGTGGGGCCAGCTTCACGTTAGTGCAACGCGATTTGCCGGAAGGCATTTCCGTGTTGGATTTACGTGGACGCCCACAACTCGAACGTTCGTCAATTCCGGAGGCGCCCTTTGCCCTTCGTGTGGAAGACACGCTCAAGGCATTGCAGCAGGCGTCAGGTGCCTGGCGCCGTCAATTGGATATCCGCGTAATCGGCATTACGGGGAGCGTTGGTAAATCCACGACCAAGGAGCTGATTGCCTCAGTACTGGATCAACGTTACAGCACCTTGAAGAACCCTGGCAACATGAATAATGAAATCGGCCTGCCTCTCACGTTGCTGCGGTTGAGCGATGGGCATCGCCGCGCTGTGTTGGAGATGGGTTTCTACGTACCCGGTGAAATTGCTTTTCTCTGTGATCTGGCCCAACCGCACATTGGCGTGATTACGAATATCGGCACTGTCCACGCTGAGCGGGCCGGCTCCCAGGAAGCTATCGCCCGGGGAAAAGCTGAGCTGGTCGAAGCCTTGCCCCCGGCGCCCGAAGGGGTTGCCATCCTCAACTATGATGACCCTCTTGTCAAGGCGATGGCGGAGAAGACACAGGCGCGAGTCTTCTACTACGGCCTCGATCCCCAGGCAGATGTATGGGCCGACCAGGTCGAGGGTCTTGGGCTGGATGGCATCCGTTTTCGCCTGCATCATCGCGGCGAGATCCTGCATCTGCGGGCGCCGTTGATCGGTCGTCATTCTGTTCATACTGTGCTCCGGGCTGTGGCCGTAGGGTTGAACGATGGCCTCACCTGGGAAGAGATCATCAGCGGGCTGCGCTCAGGACACACGCAGTTGCGATTGGTGGCTGTGCGCGCCGAGAGCGGCGCTCTGCTGCTGGATGATACCTATAACGCATCCCCGCAATCTTCGATAGCGGCTTTGAATCTGCTCGACGAAATGGAAGGACGAAAAGTTGCGGTGTTGGGCGATATGCTGGAGTTGGGCCCGTATGAAAAAGAGGGGCATTGGAAAGTAGGTCTGCGCGCCGCCGAAGTCGCCGATGTGATCGTAACGGTAGGCGAACGCAGCCGCCATATCGCTGCCGCGGCTCGTCAGGCTGGCTTCCCCAATCAGGAACTCGTCGAATTCGAAAACAGCGATCAGGCCATCGAATATTTGTGTGACCGCTTGCTGGGAGATGACGTTGTGTTAGTGAAAGGTTCACGGGGTATGCGTATGGATCGCATAGTGGCTACCCTGGAGGCGCGCCGATGACCCAAGCTGCTTTGACTCTGGCGTTAGCCGGCTTCAGTTTCTTGCTGACCGTGATTTGGGGGCCGCCTCTGTTGCGCATTCTGCGAAACTTCAAGCTGGGCGAGTTGATCCGTCTGGAAGGCCCGGAGCGGCACTTCTCGAAATTGGGCACACCAACCATGGGCGGGGTGATGATCGTCCTGCCCGTCGCGTTGATCACCATTTTGTTGAATGCTGCTTCCTTGCTTGGCCCAACCGAGGTGCTTGGATTGTCGGTGTTACTGCCTCTTGGGGTGCTGATCCTGTTTTCTTTGATCGGCGTCGCCGATGACTGGCAGAGCCTGCGCGGCCACCGCCGTGGTGAAGGGATGCGCGCTCGGACGAAGTTCTTTTTGCAATTGATCGTGGCTTTTGGCGCGTCTTACGGCCTGTACCATTTTCTCGACGCGCCGCATCTCTACATGCCTGGTTTCAACATAGATTTCACGGTCGGCCTGTGGTATTTCCCCATTGCCATGGTCCTCATCGTCGGGTTTTCCAACGCAGTCAACCTGACCGATGGCCTGGATGGTCTGGCGGGATTGATCTCGGCGACAGCCTTCGCAGCTTATGGCGGCATCGCTGTTTTGCAGGGACAGGTATACCTAGCGCATTTTTGTTTTACATTAGTTGGCGCGTTGTTTGGTTTTCTATGGTTCAACGTCCATCCAGCGGAGTTGTTCATGGGAGACACAGGCTCCCTGGGCCTGGGTGCAACATTAGCAGTCGTTGCTCTAATGACCGGCCAATGGGCGGTCTTGCCCATCATCGCCATCATCCCGGTGAGCGTCACTTTGAGTGTGATGATCCAAGTAGGTTATTTCAAACTAACCAAGCGGTTGTATGGCGAGGGCAGGCGGGTCTTCAAGATGACGCCTCTGCATCATCACTTCGAGCTTTCTGGCTGGAGCGAGACGCAGGTGGTGCAGCGTTTTTGGTTGATTAGCTTGATGGCTGCCATGATCGGCGTGGCGCTTTCGGTGGCGTGAGGAAGCAGATGGACTGGAACGGCCGTCGAGTGTTGATGATCGGTGTTGCCCGCCAGGGGATAGCCCTGGCGCGCTATCTGGTCGCGCATGGCGCTCGTGTCCTACTCAATGACCGCCGTGAGGCCGATGAGCTCGTTACGGCGCGCCAGGATTTGGCCGATGCGCCCGTCGAATGGGCTTTGGGCGGCCATCCTCTGGGATTGCTGGATGATGTTGATTTGGTGTGCGTATCGGGCGGCGTGCCATTGACGCTGCCTCTGGTTGTGGAAGCGCAAAAGCGAGGTCTGCCTCTCTCCAATGACTCACAGATTTTCCTGGAGGCTGCTCCTTGTAAGGTGGTGGGCATTACCGGCTCGGCGGGGAAGACTACCACAACATCGCTTGTCGGTCGCATGGCAGGGGAGAGTTGCGAGTTAGGAGTTAGGAAGTCAGGTAGTGTGCAACCCCTAACCCCTAACCCGCCTCCCCTAACCCGCACATGGATCGGTGGCAATATCGGCAATCCGTTGATTTCGTCTGTGGACGAGATGACCGACGCCGATTTGGTGGTGATGGAATTGTCCAGTTTCCAACTCGAATTGATGACCCGTTCCCCCGATGTAGCTGCGGTGCTCAATGTAACGCCAAATCATCTCGATCGCCATATCACCATGGAGGCCTATACGGCTGCAAAAGCTCGTATTTTGGATTTTCAACGCCCGGGCGATGTGGCTGTTCTGGGGCATGATGACCCTGGAGCCTGGGGTTTGTTGGATTCCGTCCGGGGGGATTTACTCACCTTCGGGATGGCGCGCCCACCTAAAGGTCGGGTTGGGACCTTCCTGCTCGAAGGCTGGATCACGCTTTGGGAGAGAGAATCTCCTCGAAAACTGCTTCCCACAGAAGCGATCCAACTGCGAGGCGAGCACAATTTATCGAATGTGTTGGCAGCATGCGCAATCGCCGCGGCGATCGGAATCCCGGCAGACGCCATGAGAGCCGGCGTCGAGAAATTCCGGGGCGAGCCCCATCGTTTGGAATTCGTGCGTTCCTGGGGCGGCGCCGATTGGTACAACGACTCGATTGCCACCGCCCCAGAGAGGGCTATCGCGGCGATCCGCTCGTTCGATGAGCCGATCGTGCTTCTGGCCGGCGGCCGGGACAAAGACCTCCCCTGGGCGGACCTGGCAGCTTTGGTGCGCCAGCGAGTAGACCATCTGGTGATCTTCGGCGAGGCGTCAGCAATCATCTCTCGCGCTATGGCTGCGGCAGGCCCGGCTGAGCGGCCGTATACACAGACGGTTTGCCAGAATCTACGGGAAGCAGTAAGCGCAGCCGCGCAGGTCGTCGAGCCCGGCGAGGTGGTGTTGCTCGCTCCCGGCGGGACGAGTTTCGATGAGTTTTCGGATTTCGAAGAACGAGGAGAGTGCTTTCGAAAATGGGTCAACGAGTTAATGTAGCCGCCCCCAGTCAGGTAAAACGACTGGGGAAAACCTGGTCTTCGCCGCGCCTGAATATTGATGTGCCTCTGATTCTGGTGGTGCTCACTTTGATCGGGTTTGGCCTGCTGATGATGCATTCCGCCAGTTGGGATCCTTCCATGTTGGTATCCAAGGAAGAAATTGGCATCAGTTCACCCACTTATCTCTTTTACCGGCAGCTTCGCTGGCTGGGGTTGGGTTTCGTAACCATGATCCTCCTGACCTGGCTGGATTATCACTATTGGCATTATCTCTCGATCGGCGCGATGGCTGTCACGCTGATAGCGTTGATCGCTGTGTTGCTTTTTGGCGAGCCGATGAATGATGTCACGCGTGCTTTTCGAGATGGATCGATTCAGCCCTCGGAGCTGGCGAAATTCGTCATCGTGATCTATCTATCTGTGTGGTTGTACGCCAAGCGAAACCAGTTGGCCGATGTGGGCTATGGATTGATCCCCCTGGCAGCTATCGTTGGGATCACCAGCGGTTTGATCTTGCGTCAACCCGATTTGAGCGCCGCAGGCATGGTGATGATCTTAGGCGGTCTGATGTATTACCTGGCCGGCAGCGATGTTATCCAAACGGCGTTTCTATTCCTGGTCGCCGGTCTGGCGGGTTTTTTGGTCATCCTCTTCAACCCGACGAATAACGAACGGGTGTCGTATTTCAAAGAAGGTTCGAAGAACATCCTTGCATCCTCTGACCATGTGAAGCACTCGACGGTGGCGTTTATGCGCGGTAAATGGTTTGGTGATGGCTTTGGTCATGGCACAACCAAAATGACAACTTTACCTTTCCCTCACACAGATAGCGTCTTTGCCGTCGTTGGCGAGGAGACGGGGGTGTTGGGAGCAACGATTGTAGTTATTCTCTTTGCATTATTGTTCTGGCGAGGATTGGTCATTGCCAATCGCGCTCCAGATGGTTTGGGGGCGCTTTTGGCTGTCGGGCTGACCATGTGGATCACTTTGGAAGCTTATATGAACATGGCCTCGTTACTGAACCTGATGCCCTTTGCTGGCAATTCCCTGCCGTTTTTCAGCATTGGCGGTTCGAATTTGGTGACGACGATGGCGGCGCTGGGTATCGTGCTGAATATTTCACGTCTATCGGAGCGCAAACAAGAAGAAGAATCACGGAGGACTTTCGGTGCGATTGTTAATCTGCGCAGGCGGGACCGGCGGCGGCGTGTACCCCGCCCTCGCCGTTCTGGAAGGGCTAAAGGCGGAAGGCGGAGAGCGGAAGGCTGAAGGCGGAAATTCCTCCTCCGCCCTTCATCCTTCCTCCCTTCGGCTGCGCCCAGGGCAAGTCTTCACCCTTCCTCCTTCCGACCTCCTGTGGGTCGGCGGCGAAGGTGGCATGGAGGCTGACCTGGTAGCTCGAGCGGGCTTGCCGTTCGAGGCTATTCCCGCGGCAGGTATGCACGGTGTTGGGCTGCGGGCCATGCCTGGCAATCTGTTCCAGATGGCGCGCGGGTTCATCGCAGCCCGAAAAATATTGCGACGATTTCGCCCCGAGGTGATTTTTTTTACTGGAGGCTATGTGGCGGCGCCTATCGCTTTGGCTGGGTCGAAGATACCTGCGGTCCTCTTTGTCCCAGACATCGAACCGGGATTGGCTTTGAAGACATTAGCCCGTTTTGCGGATCGAATTGCCCTGACCACAGAAGATTCGCGCTCATTTTTCCCGAAGCATCGCGGCGTCGTCGTGACTGGTTACCCTACCCGGCAGGAGCTTCTATCCTGGAATCGAGAGCAGGCCCAGAAGGTCTTGAATTTACAGGCCGATTTGCCGACGTTATTGGTGTTCGGCGGCAGTAAGGGCGCCCGCTCGATCAACCGGGCTTTGTTCCCGGCTTTGCCGGAATTGCTGGCCGAAATGCAGATCATCCATATCACCGGAGAATTGAACTGGTCCGAAGTCGAGCAGGCTCGCCGGGGACTCGCTCCGGAAAAAGATCAACGCTATCACCCCTATCCATACCTGCACGCAGAGATGGGCGCAGCCTTCGGGGCAGCCAATCTGGCTCTCTCTCGAGCGGGCGCATCCAGTCTGGGAGAGTTGCCTCTCTTCGGGCTGCCGGCCATCCTGGTGCCCTATCCCTACGCCTGGCGTTATCAGAAGGTCAATGCCGAATACCTGGCGCGGCGCGGAGCCGCCGTGATGGTAGCTGACGCCGAATTGCCCGAGAAGATCGTCCCTCTGGTTCGTGATCTGATGCACGATGAGGGGCGCCGCGCGGAGATGCGCAAAGCGATGCTGTCGTTGAACAAACCTGAAGCGGCGTTATCTATCGGCCGTTTGTTGGCCGAGTTGGCAGGCGCCGATGCAATGAGAGGAAGTAACTGATGATTAGTCTTGCGGTGGTCTTTTTTCTCTTTCTATTTCTCTTTGCTTTTGTTGGAGCATTGAGGGGTTGGGCTAAAGAGATGCTGGTCACATTCAGTGTTGTGCTGGCGCTGTTCATGATCTTGATTGCGCAAGATTATCTAAGAGTATTGATTGTGCCGTTCAAATCTTTGGAAGTAGCATATGGATTTGTCAGCGAGGGAGAAACGGCCGATGTCGTGATCCTTCCCCCGGAAGAGGTCAAGCCTTTTAGCCAGCTCAACGCTGACGCTCAAAGCGCATACCGCCGCCAATTTTGGATTCGAACGTGCATTCTGGGTGGGTTGGTCTTTTTCGGCTATCAAACACCTACGCTTACGAAGCTGGGTGGTTCCATCCGCAGAGATAAAATTCAAGATATTCTATTAGGTTTTGTTGTGGGCGCTTTCAACGGGTACTTATTTGTCGGAACGATCTGGTCCTATATGCACTCGGCTCATTATCCATTCGAGCCATATATTATTGCGCCGAATAGCAATGACCCTCTGCTTAGTACGGCAACGATGTTGATCAATGCCATGCCCCCAATTTGGCTGGGGATTTCTCCTGGAATCTTCGTTGCAGTTGGTCTTGCTTTCTTATTGGTTCTGGTGGTGTTTATTTGATGGCGCACGTGCACTTTGTCGGGATCGGTGGTACAGGCCTGTCGGCCATTGCCCGTGTGCTGCTGGAGAGCGGATACACGGTCAGCGGCTCCGACCAGGAGTACTCCCCCCTGGCGCAAGCGGTCGAAGCTGCCGGGGCTGAAGTCTTCATCGGCCACCGGGCTTCGAATGTAAACGGCGCCGATCTGGTTATCCGATCTTCGGCGGTGCAAGATGATAACCCCGAAGTGCAGGCCGCCCTCGACGCGGGAATCCCTGTGCTCAAGCGGGCTGATTATCTTGGCCATTTGATGGAAGGACGACAGGGCATTGCGGTGGCAGGTTCTCATGGTAAAACCACTACCACGGCGATGCTGGCCTGGGCGCTGACTGCCCTCGACCAGGATCCCTCTTTCATTGTCGGCGGCGTGGTGATGAATCTGGAGACCAATGCCCGCGCCGGCGAAGGCCCCACCTTTGTGATCGAGGCCGACGAGTATGATTATATGTTCTTAGGATTGAAGCCCCAAATCGCCGTGATCACCAATGTGGAACACGATCACCCCGATATATTCCCCACCCCAGAAGCGTTCCAGCAGGCCTTCCTGGATTTTGCGAGGATTCTGCCTCCCGATGGGATTCTTCTGGCCTGTGGAGATGATCCCGGCGCCAGCAAAATCATGGCCGTAGCGGCCAATGAAGGGCGCCGGCGGTTGAGCTACAGCGTCCAATCACCGGACTATGATTATTACGCCGAAAATATCACGCTCAATCACCACGGCGGCTCCGACTTCGATGCCTGCCGCGCCGGTAAAAGGATTGCTCAGATTTCCCTGCAAGTTCCTGGCAAGCACAATGTCGAAAACGCCCTGGCCGCTCTGGCGGTGGTTGACCTGCTGGGGTTATCCTTGACGGATGCCGCTGGGGCGTTGAATGAATTCCTTGGGGTTGGGCGTCGCTTCCAAGTGCTCGGAGAAGTTGCTGGCGTGACCCTGATAGACGATTACGCCCATCACCCCACCGAGATTCGGGCCACATTGGCCGCTGCCCGGGTTCGATATCCCAATCGCAGGATTTGGGCGGTCTGGCAGCCGCATACGTATACGCGAACTAAAACGCTCTTCGATGAGTTCGTCGCGGCTTTCGATGACGCTGATCGCGTATTGGTGACCGAGGTATACCGCTCCCGAGAAGCCTTCGACCTAGATTTCTCGGCTGAACAGGTTGTGCAGGCGATGGATCATCCCCATGTTCGATTTACATGCTCCTTAGCCGATACAACCGCCTGTTTGTTGAATGATCTTCAAGCCGGCGATGTAGTGCTGGTGCTCTCGGCTGGAGACGCCATCCGAATCAGCCAGGATGTGCTGGCATCGTTGTCGGATGAGAAAAAGCATCGTGATGGATCGCGAGTGAGGATGACTCGATGACCAAGGCAAAACGTACATTCGAGGCCGAAACTGTGACATTATCGGCGATACGCCTGGAAAACACATCGCAGACAGCCAGCGATTGGAAATCGAGGCTGCCTTGCGAACCCGATGCTTCGCTGCGCTCAACACAGGCGCTGCGTCGGTCGAAAACTCAATCCACGAAAGTGGATTTCGTAAGCCCGCCTCGAATTTATTCGATGGCTGAGTTGATAGACAAGATTATCGAACGAATCAAGGTTTTATAGCATACGATGTTTCCTGCTGCTACCCTGCCTCTCGAAAGCCTGCATTCCGTTTTTGGCGAGACGATGCAAACGGATGTGTCTTTGGCGCGCCATACGGCTGCGCGCGTGGGCGGCCCCGCGGATGCGGTGGTGACAGTGAACTCGGTGGATGAGTTGGCCTGGGCAGCGACTGAGTTAAGGGCGTTGGAAGTTCCTTTCCTGATTCTGGGTGGAGGGTCGAATGTGCTGATTAGCGATGCTGGCGTGCGGGGCGTGGTGGTGCTCAACCGGGCGCGCCAGATCAGCTTCGATGACGAGGGCGCGCCTCCCACGGTCTGGGCTGCCTCGGGGGCCAATTTGGGGAAAGTAGCCCGGCGGGCAGCCTCACGCGGGCTGTCGGGCCTGGAGTGGGCCGCGGGGATACCTGGCACAGTCGGCGGCGCGGTATTCGGCAACGCTGGCGCGCACGGTGGTGATGTGGCTGGCTGCCTGATTATGGCAGAAATCTTGCATCAGGATGGGAAGTGGTCGCAGTGGTCTGCGGAAGAGATGGGTTTCGCCTATCGCTCCAGCCGCTTGAAGCGTGAGCCAATCACGGCGACGATTTTGTCGGCGCGCTTTGCGTTGGCTCATCGCCCTTCGGATGAAATTCAGAAGAAGATGGACGCGTATGCTGCTTTCCGGCGTCGCACACAGCCCCCTGGGGCCAGCATGGGTTCGATGTTCGAAAACCCCCCCGGAGATTTCGCCGGACGTTTGATCGAAGAAGCCGGTTTAAAGGGCGCCCGCGTCGGAGATGCCGAGATCAGCCCAATGCACGCCAACTTCTTCATCAATCACGGCGATGCTACGGCGGAAGATGTTTTCGCCCTGATCGAGTTGGCCCGAAAGACCGTTGCCGAGAAATTCGGCGTGGAACTGGAACTGGAGATCGAGCTGGTTGGAGAGTGGTAGTTGGATGTTGGAAGTTGGATGTTGGATATTGAAAAGTGTCTATGGTTATGAATAACAAACTTCGAGTAGGTGTGATTTTCGGGGGGCGCTCTGGGGAGCATGAGGTCTCCTTGATGTCGGCGCGTTCGGTATTGAGAGCGCTCGACCCCGGAAAATATCAGGTCACGGAGATCGGCGTCACCCATGAGGGAGCCTGGCTGGTTGGGGAAAATGTGCTCGATAGCTTCGTGGCTGGTAAGTTCGATCACCTCACTCCTGTGACCATGTTGCCTGATCCTACTCGCCATGGAATATATGCTATCCTACTCGCCATGGAATATATGCTGTCCATGAGGCCGAAGGAAGGGAAACCCTCCAGCATCTTCAAGACTTCGATGTGTTCTTTCCCGTGTTGCACGGCACCTTCGGCGAAGATGGCACCATACAGGGGTTGTTCGAGATGGCCAATGTAGCTTATGTGGGCGCGGGAGTGGTGGGTTCCTCAGTTGGCATGGATAAAGGCGTCTTCAAGGCGGTGATGCAAGCCAATGCAATCCCGGTCGTCGAGAGCGTGGTCGTACTGCGAAGCGAATTCGAGGAAGGCATGGAGCAAGTGCTCGATCGGATCGAAGCGATGTCGGCTTATCCCATTTTCGTCAAACCCGCTAACATGGGCTCCTCCGTTGGGGTGAGCAAATGTCACAACCGCTCGGATTTGATTGAGGCGCTGATGGAGGCGGCGCGCTTCGACCGGCGGGTGTTGGCCGAGAGAGGCGTCGTTGCGCGGGAGATCGAGATCAGCGTCTTGGGCAACGATAGCCCTCGGGCTTCCATTCCCGGCGAGATCCGCCCCACGGCCGAGTTCTATTCGTATGAGGCCAAGTATCACGATGAGCGCTCGGAGGCTTTCATCCCCGCAGACATCCCTGCTGAGATCGGCGAAGCGATGCGTGCGGCAGCCGTGCGAGCTTACCAGGCGATAGATTGCGCCGGGATGGCGCGAGTTGACTTTTTGTTGGATAAGGAGAGCGGCGAGTTCTATCTGAATGAGTTGAACACGCTCCCAGGTTTTACACAGATTAGCATGTACCCCAAGCTGTGGCAAGCCAGTGGGCTGTCATACCCAGAGCTGGTTGATCGCCTGATCGAGCTGGCCCTGGAGCGACGCGCGGAGCGCGACCGTATAGAATGGCGCTATGAACGCCCGAAGTGATCAATTGTCAGTAGTTCACGAAAGCGATCAGGAGCCCGTCCCCGGGCGACCCGCGGACGGGTCTTGGATCCTTTTTCGTGAAGCACTGATTGTAGGAACTGATGAAAAGTAAGAAGCCTCAAACCCGGTCGGAAAGGATCCGGGCAAAACGCCAGAGTGGCATCAAACCCTCTGCGCCCAGGCGACGCCGCAAGCAGAGCGGTTCAGGTCGCGGGATTCCCCCGGTGATGGTGCGCGAGGTTCGCACAGCCCACCCGGCTAGGCGCCCCAAGAAGAAGAGCAAACTCGTCAAGCGCCGCTTCGATATCGCTCTGCCAACCCCTGGCGTGGAAGTACGTTTGCCTTCCTTGCCCACGGTTCGGCCGGGTTGGAGATTGCTTTCGAGCTTGTTGGTATTGCTGCTCTCGGCTGTGTTGTACTACATATTCAACTCGCCGATGTACCGGGTGCACGAGGTGCAAATGGATGGCCTGGCCCGATTATCGTCTGACACGATCAGCCGCTCGTTACTCGTGTACAACCGGTCGGTTTTCATGATCGAGCCGGAAGTATTGGAGGATCGAATTATCAATATTTTTCCTGGTGTGGTATCGGCCTCAGTGCGGGTAGGATTTCCCGCTATCGTCGAGGTGGAGATCGAGGAGCGCGAGCCTGTGATCGCCTGGGAGCAGAATGAGGATGTTCACTGGGTAGATGCGCAGGGGATGGCTTTCCCCCCGCGCGGGGAAGCGGAGAATCTGGTTCGGGTCCTCGCATCAACCTCGCCCCCCGCGCCGTTCGTCCTGGAAGAGGTCGAATCCACAACGGAAGGAGATGAAACCCTCAGGGCGTTCATGTCCCCCGAAATGGCAGCGTCCATCATCGCTTTGAGCGGCATTGCACCCGATGGCGTCCCCCTCGTGTTCGATGAGCGACACGGTTTTGGATGGCGCGATCCCGGCGGCTGGGATGTTTATTTCGGCGCACAAACTTCGGATGCCGCCATGGCGACGAAACTGGCGATTTATGAGGCTGCTGTTCAGCGTTTGAGTGAAGAGGGTATCAGGCCAACCCTGATTAGTCTGGAGTATCTTCATGCGCCGTATTACCGCATGGAACAATGATGAGTATGGAGACGCCGATTATCGTTGGAATTGATGCAGGCACCACCAAGGTCTGCACTTTGGTCGCCCGGTTGGAGGACGACCAGAAGTTGCGTATTTTGGGTGTGGGCATCGAGCCTGCCAAAGGGATGCGCAAAGGCACGGTGGTAGATATGAATGCGGCCGGGCAGGCGATCGTGCGTTCGATCGAGAAGGCTGAACGGACCTCTGGCCTGGAGATCGAAACAGCCCTGGTGAGCATGGCGGGTTCGCATGTCTCCTCGGAGAACAGCCGGGGGGTAGTGGGAGTCGCTGGTGGAACGATTGATAACGGGGATGTTTTGCGGGCAGTGGAGGCGGCTCGCGCAGTGACCATCCCTCACAATCAGGAGTTGATCCACGTCATCCAGCGAGGATTCGTCGTGGATGGGCAGAACGGCATTCGCAACCCGGTGGGAATGCATGGCTATCGGCTCGAGGTAGAAACCCACGTGATCACTGCATCGGCAGCGACCGTGGAGAATCTCCGGCAGGCGGTTTCGGTGGCGGGCGTGCGTGCCAGTCAGTTCGTGCTCAATCCTTTGGCCTCTGCGGAAGTGGTGCTTTCGGAAACCGAGCGGGAGATGGGTGTGGTGATCTGCGATATCGGCGGCGGCACGACGGATATGGCGGTATACATCGAAGGCGATGTGTGGCACACCATGGTTTTAGGCATCGGCGGAAATCATATCACCTCCGATATCGCTCATGGATTGCATTTGCCTGTGAATCATGCTGAAGAGATCAAGTTGCAACATGGCTACGCGCTCGAATCTCAGATCGACCCGGGGGAGGCTTTCTACATTCGTCCCTTTGGAGAAGACAAGCCTGTGACGATCAACCGTCGGGAGTTGTCCCATATCATCGAAGCCCGCGTCGAGGAGATTTTCAGCCTGATGATGCAAGAGATCAAGCGCTCTGGATATGACGGCTTATTACCCGCCGGGATGGTGTTGACTGGAGGAGTCAGCGCCCTGCCGGGCATCCGCCAGTTAGCCAAACAAGTGCTGGGCATGCCAGTGCGGGTCGCCCAACCAGATGGGCTGCTCGGCATGGTAGATCAGTTACATTCACCGGCTTACGCCACCAGTGTGGGTTTGCTGCGTTGGGCTGTATTGATGAGTGAATTCGTCAACACGTTCGATCATCGCCGCGCCCGCCCAATCCGCATAAAAAGCGATGTTGATTGGAAGAAGATGAGCGGTTGGCTGCGCCGGTTATTGCCGTAAGTGTTTATTTTAAGGTTACAAAAATGTCTAGTTTCGAGACGTTTGGTAAAATGGACAAATCTTTGTGAAAATTTCCTTGGGCGCCGAAGGCTGACCCGCTTGATCGTAGAGGAAATATCCGAAGGATGAGTCGAGGAGAATCCGAAAATGCACACAATGAATCAACCCGAGTCGTTTGCCCGCATCAAAGTGGTTGGTGTTGGCGGTGGAGGCTGCAACGCCGTCGATCGAATGATTGATGAAGGCTTGCAAGGCGTCGAATTCATCGCGGTGAATACAGACGCCCAGGCGTTGGCGCTCTCACGCGCCACGACGCGCGTTCGTATCGGTGAAAAGCTGACGCGCGGCCTGGGTTCGGGAGGCGATCCTGAAATCGGGCGCAGGGCTGCCGAAGAAACTGCCGAAGAGCTTTACAATGTGCTCAAGGGTTCCGATATGGTCTTCGTTACGGCCGGGATTGGCGGCGGCACGGGCACAGGCGCTTCCCCAACGGTTGCGCAGATCGCTCACGAGATTGGCGCGCTGACGATTGGCGTGGTCACCCGGCCCTTCACATTCGAGGGCGCACGCCGCATCAAATCGGCAGAAGTTGGGATAACTGAGCTAAAGCAGCGCGCCGATACGTTGATCGTCATCCCTAATGACCGCCTGCTGCAAATCGTGGATAAGCGTTCTTCTTTGCAAGAGGCCTTCAAGGTGGCTGACGATGTCTTGCGACAGGGCATCCAGGGCATTTCGGAGCTGATCACCATCCCTGGTTTGATCAACCTCGACTTCGCTGACGTGCGCACGATCATGTCCGAAGGCGGGGCAGCCTTGATGGCTGTTGGTACGGCATCGGGTGATGATCGCGCTCGCGATGCCGCAGAGCAGGCCATCTCCAGCCAGTTACTCGATATTACGATAGACGGGGCTCGCGGCATCCTCTTCAATGTGACCGGCGGCCCAAGCCTGACCCTCTTCGAGGTCAACCAGGCTGCCGCCATCATCAAGGAGACCGCTCACCCCGATGTCAACCTGATCTTCGGCGCGGTGATTGATCCTGATATGGACGAGAATATCCGCATCACCGTCATTGCCACCGGCTTCGAGCGATCAGGGATGCCGCGCAATATTATGGAGCGGGCTGCTCGCCCGCGTGAGCTTACTCCTTTGAAGGAGGAACAAGCGGAATTCCGGCCGCGCACATTGAATACAGAAGATTTGGATATCCCCACCTTCTTGCGAAACCGGGTGCGCTCCGATAGTTAGCTGCATACTGGTTTTGTAACTGCTCAGTCATCGAACGGATTAGGTGGGGGTGCGCAGCACCCCTACGCACACCCTTTTTTCGGGAATTTCTCCGTTTGGCTGAGTAGTTACCTGGTTTTTTACAAATCGTAGTAGAGCTAGAGATGGCTGGCCCTCCTCCCAGCGATCTCTGAATGTCTGTTTACCCTGGGCTCCCCGCTACTGCTTTCGGGCGGGGAGCTTGGGTTTAAAGAAGTAGTACCTCGGAAGGCTTGCACCTACCGATCAAGCGTGCTACAATGTGCTTTCTAAAACCGCCATATGCAGGGATGTCAATAGAGTATACCCCCATATATGGGGGTTAGGAGTGGTGATTATGCTTTGCCCATACTGTCAGAATGAACATTCACGAGTGATTGATACAACCAAAGAAAAACACGGTGGTGTACGCCGTCGCAGAGAGTGTCTCCACTGCGGCCAACGTTTTAGTTCCCACGAACGTCCAATTCTGGCGCCACCCCTGATCATCAAAAAGGACGGCGCCCGGGAAGAATTCGATGGCGAAAAACTGATGCGAGGTATTCGGATTTCATGTGCGAAACGCCCCGTCTCCGCCGCCGACGTCGAGCGGTTGGCGGGGGAGATCGAGGTCTCCTTGCAGGCCATGGGGAAGGCGGAGGTGTCTTCGCGGGTTGTAGGGGACATGGTTATCGCCGGGTTGAAAGAATTAGATCATGTTGCATACATCCGTTACGCGATTGTCTATTTGGGGTTAGACGACCTGGCCTCCATTCGCAAAGAAATCGATCGTCTGCTCGAGACGAGTTGATCGGATGAGATTTCAGCAGGGGGGAGTGTTTTCGCCAGGCTTTCGTATTCGTCTGAGGAGTGATGGATGATTTTAAATGAGGTAGACACAAAACAAATCCCGCCGCTGCCTGAAGGTTCTCGCCAGGTGGAGTTATCAGAAAATGCTTCTCAGGTATTCGCGCGGCGTTATATGCGCCGGGATGAGGACGGACAACCCATCGAGACAGTAGAAGGTACTTTCTGGCGCGTGGCTTATCATATCGCGGCTGTCGAGCAGAGATGGGGCGAGAACCCCTTTCAGGCGGCGCGCCGCTTCTATGATCTTCTTGCCGAAAAACGATTCCTACCCAATTCTCCCACCTTCACGGGGGCGGGCACACCCCTGGGGCAATTGGCGGCCTGTTTCGTGCTGCCGCTCAGCGACGATATGGGGCGTTGGCATGATGGCATCTTCCAGACTTTACGGGATGCCGCGCTGATTCAGCAGACCGGCGGCGGCAACGGCTTCTCCTTTTCGCGCCTGCGCCCAAAGAATACGCTGGTCAAGACCTCTGCCGGAAAAGCCACCGGGCCGGTGGGTTTCCTGCGGGTTTATGATAAAGCCTTTGGTGAGGTAGCTCAAGGCGGCGCACGACGCGGCGCCAATATGGCCGTCCTTCGCGTCGATCACCCCGACATCGAAGAGTTCATCACCTGCAAAACCGATGAAGATGCGATCACCAACTTCAACATCTCCGTAGGGATCACGGATTCCTTCATGCAGGCCGTCGAAAATGACGATTGGTGGGATTTGCGCTTCCCGGATGTCGAATGTGCGGACTATCGAGAATTCAGTGGTACGATCGAGCAGGCGGAAGCGCAGGGGATTCCCATCAAAGTTTACAGGCGGGTTCGGGCGCGCGAGTTGTTCGATAAGATCGTCACCCAGGCCCATCATAACGGCGAGCCGGGGGTGCTCTTCTTGGATGCAGCCAACCGCGCCAACCCTGTTCCGCACCGTTATATGCTCGAGGCGACAAATCCCTGTGTTTCCGGTGAAACGCTGATTTATACGAAGGATGGCTTATTCCGGGCGGATGAGCTGGCTGTGGCAGGCGCACCGGTATCCGCTACTGTTGATACGCGCTTCGGAACAGAAGTATTCCAGCGGGCGACGAGTGTCTTCCACACCGGAGAGAAGGCCGTTTATCGCCTCATGACCCGCCAGGGGTACGAAGTGCGCCTTACGGAAGATCACAAGGTTATGACCGCGCGCGGCTGGGTGAAAGCACGTGATCTGTGTCCCGGGGATCTCGTTCACATCTTGAATCACAAAGGTGGGTTTGGTAAATCTGGTACGCTGGAAGAAGGCCGTGTGCTCGGTTGGTTGCTTGGCGATGGGACGGTTAACGTAAATCGTGCAGTGCTTTCTTTCTTCGGAGACGAGAAACGCCAGTTGGCGCCTGTTTTTGCTGAATTTGTCACTAACCTGATCGAAAATCCTGCACAACGACGGCCTTACCCCGTTGGCGTGACCTATATCGAGGAGCGCGATGAGGCGCGAATTTCATCTGAGCGATTGCATCGTTGGGCTGTGAAGTATGGAATTACAAAAGAACACAAACCCCTGGTTCCGCCTGCCGTTCTTGCGGGCAGCGAGGCCCTGCAACGTGGTTTCCTCCAAGCGTTATTGACTGCAGATGGCTATGTCAACGATGGCGGTGATAAAGGTTGCTCTGTTCGTTTGAGTTCCAGTCATTTGCCCCTGTTGAAGGGGGTACAGCAGTTGCTCTTGAATTTTGGCGTTGCCAGCCGAATTTACGAAAACCGCAGGTTGAGCGGATACCGCCCCATGCCTGATGGCAAGGGCGGCGCAAAAGATTATCTCCACAAGGCGCAGCATGAGTTGGCAATCAGCAAAACCAACTTGACCCGTTTTGCTAATGAGATCGGCTTTCTGACGCAGGAAAAACAAAACAAACTGGCGAATTATCTCAGCCGCTTGACGCGCGGGCCTTATAAAGAGCCTTTTATGGCCACTGTGCTTGGCGTAGAACAAGACGGTGTAGAGCCAGTTTTCGATCTCTCAGCCGCTTGACGCGCGGGCCTTATAAAGAGCCTTTTATGGCCACTGTGCTTGGCGTAGAACAAGACGGTGTAGAGCCAGTTTTCGATCTACATCAACCAGGAACCCATTCGTTCATTGCCAATGGCGTCGTGGTGCATAATTGCGGCGAACAGTTTTTAGGCAGTTACGAGAACTGTTGCCTGGGCTCGGTCAACCTGGCGCAACACCTGGGGCCAGGTGGTTCTGTAGATTGGCTGAAATTACAGGATTCGGTTGAGTTAGCGACGCGCTTCCTTGACGATGTGATTGACGCCAATGCATACGTCCCCGATGTGCCAGAATTGAGGGAAACCGCCCTCAGCACCCGGCGGATTGGATTAGGCATCATGGGGCTTGGAGATTTGATGTATCACGCCGGCATCCGTTACGGTTCGCCGGAGGGACAGGAGTTCGCTGCCCAGGTGATGGAGTTCGTGCGTTATCATGCTATGCGCACCAGCATCGAGCTGGCGAAGTCGCGCGGCGCATTCCCGGTCATTTCGGGGAGTATCTATGACCCATCGGATATGGCGTGGGAGCCGCCAACTTCGATTGTGCAATACCAACATGATTGGGGTCGCCCAGCCTTGAATTGGGAGGATGTGGTCGGAGGCATCCGGGAACACGGCATCCGCAACGCCGCCCAGACGACCATTGCGCCCACAGGGACGATCGCTACGGTGGCTGGCTGCGAGGGCTATGGCTGTGAACCGGTCTTCGCGCTGGCTTATATCCGCCATGTGGATGATCATGGCCTGGATTTGGAACTAACTTACACCAGTCCTTTATTCGAGAAAGCGCTGGTCGAGGCCGGCCTGGAAGAAGATGAGCGAGGACAGATCATCGAGTTGGTATTGGAAAGTGGTACCTGTCAGAATGTCGAGATGCTACCTGAACACTTGCGCGATACCTTCGTGGTTTCGCAGGATATTTCAGCGACCGAACATGTACGGATGCAGGCGGCTTTACAGGCCTTTGTGGATAACAGCCTCTCGAAGACGATCAATTTCCCCGAAGACGCCATGGAAGAAGATGTTGCCAAAGCTTATAAACTGGCCTGGGAAATGGGCTGCAAGGGCATCACGGTGTATGTCACGGGTTCGCGTCAAAAGGTTGTCCTGGAGACTCGGACCACGGTAAAGGAGAAAGATAATGGCGGCGAGGACATTGCCCCCGAGGAAGCCCTGTTGACCATCTGGCATGAAACCAAGAAGCCGCGCCCTCGCCGATTACAGGGCTACACCTATAACGTCAACACGCCTCTGGGCAAAGCCTTCGTGACGGTCAACGAAAATGGCGGCGAACAGCCTTTCGAGGTCTTTATCAACACCGCCAAGGCCGGCTCAGATACCGCGGCTGTCTCGGAAGCGATTGGTCGCCTGATTTCTTATACGCTGCGGCTGGCTTCTCCCATCGCGCCGCGTGAGCGCCTGTACGAGATCGTGCATCAGCTCTCTGGCATTGGCGGCGGTCGTCCTTTGGGTTTTGGGCCGAATCGGGTGCGATCTCTTCCCGATGGCGTCTCTCAAGCGTTGCGTGAGTATCTGGGGAACTCTCTCGAAGAATATACCTGGCGTGAAGCCGGTCACGATCATGGGCAGGAGTCTGCTGAACGCTCGGAGTTGGCTCTCGGAAATCAAGAAGAATCTCAGCCTGGTTCCTTCGAGATCGGCGATCTATGCCCAGATTGTGGACAGGCAGCCCTGGTCAGCGAGGAGGGCTGCAGGAAGTGTTACGCCTGTGGGTATAGTGAATGTTAGAAAATGAAGAACCGAAATCCAGGAAATCACGAATTCCTCTTCCTGCCTGCTTTTCCGTTCCTGGCAATTTACCGAATCGCTTTCGAAGCCTCCCACAAATCGTCCATCTCTTCCAACGTCAGATCCCCAAGGTTGCGCCCCTGGCGGCGGGCGGCAGTTTCGATTTGGATAAATCTTTCCCGAAAGCGCTCGTTCGCCTGCCGCAGCGCGCTCTCGGAGTCTATCGTTAACCAGCGCGCCAGGTTGACCACCGAAAAGAGCAAATCCCCCATCTCTGCGGCGCGGGCTTCGTCATCCGCCGCGGCGCGGATTTCTTTGGCCTCCTCGCAAACCTTGACGATCACCCCCTCGATTTCAGGCCAATCGAAGCCGACCCGGGCAGCCCGTTCCTGGAACTCCTGGGCCTGGGTCAGAGCAGGCAAGGCAATCGAAACGCCATCCAGCAAACTTTTTTCGGCCTCGCCATTTGCCCTGCGCTCCTCGGCTTTGAGCTGCTCCCAGTTCCTGAGCACCGCCTCTTCCCCATCCACCTGCAAACCAGCAAAAACGTGAGGATGCCGGTAAATGAGCTTGGCGCTGATCATGCGAATCACATCGGCGCTGTTGAAATCGGTCTCACTGACCATTTGCATGAGCATGGTGAGAACCAGTAGCAAATCGCCAAACTCCTCCTGCATTTTCGAAAGGTCATCGGCATCTATCGCTGCCAGCAGCTCGTAGGCTTCCTCCATCAGATGCGGCCGCAAGGTCTGAAGAGTTTGTTTCTGATCCCAGGGGCAACCCTCCGGGGCGCGTAGATGCGCCGTAATCTCTTGCAAAGACTCGAAGGAGGTATGCGGCCCAAGGGGAGGCAGATACAACGTAGTCAGCATCCCGATGTGTGGGCTGCGGTCTATTTCGAAAAGAGACAAATCTTCAACGATGACATCCTGCGTCCCTGCGCCATGAACCAGGCGGACAGGGTGTTCATCGGGGTAGAGATTCATCAGGGTAAGCTTGACTTCCGAGGCGATATGACCAGCGTAGATTTGGGCGATCAGCGCAGGCGCATCGGGCGGGAAGGGAGGGTGGTGCCCGCGAACCAGGGTCAGCGCATCCACGAGGGAGGTCTGCGGCAGGGGGTCCAGCCCCAGGGCGGAGAACATCGGCCCGAGGAAACTGAGACCCTCTACAACATAGACCGGTAGTCCCTCCTCTCTTGCGCGGCGGTAAATTTCGGGGGCGGTCGATTCCGCCACGAAAGGATGTCCCGGCACAGCGTAGATCACACCGTCTGGCCTGCGCCCCAAGGCGATGATCTCATCCACAATCTGGGCGTAGACTTCTTCGAACGATGCGCTTTCCTCGTACAAGTGATCGAAATCATGCGCCAGCAGGCGAGCAGGAAATCCATCCGCCGCAGGGTGCTGTCGCGTGCGAAGAAAAATCTCGGACGCGTTTTCGAGGATATGCCAGGCTTCGCGTGTGAGAAGTTTCGGGGAGCCAGGGCCAAGGCCGAGAAGCGTGATGCCAGGAGTTTTCATGTGCGGTCCCTTAATTAAATGCGAAACGTAATGCGCAAAACGTAAATTTACGCATTACGTTTTACGTTTCAGGAAAAGACTAACGCTTGGTATAGGTGGGCGCCTTGCGAGCACGCTTGAGGCCAGGTTTCTTGCGCTCTTTCTCGCGTGCGTCACGAGTCAGGAAGCCGCCTTTACGCATGGTGGGTTTGTATTGGGGGTCCATTTGCACCAAAGCACGCGCCAGGCCTAATTGAACGGCATCGGCCTGCCCGGTGACGCCGCCGCCTTGCACCCGCACGCTGACATCGAGCGATGCACGTTGACCAACCAGTTCCAACGGGCCGAGGATGGTCTCTACATCACCAAGGCGCGGGAAATAAGCTTCCAGCGGCTTCTCATTGACGATAAACTCGCCGGAACCGCTCACCAAACGTACTCGAGCTGTACTGACCTTACGACGTCCGATTCCTTCGTAGTATTGATTTGCCATAATTACTCCTCACTCGAAGGTAGAATATCTTCGATGGGTTTCGGGTTCTGAGCTGCATGGGGATGATCGGGTCCAGCGTAAACACGCAGTTTCTTCATGAGCAGACGACCGTAGCGATTGTGAGGCAACATACCCCAGACCGCTTTTTCGATCACACGCTCAGGATGTTTTGCGAGCAAGCCGCGCAGGTTGATAGATGTCAGGCCGCCAGGGCGTCCACTGACTCGATAATACATCTTATCTTCCAGCTTGTTGCCGGTGACGCGGATGCGCTCAGCGTTGACAACGATGACGAAATCGCCAAGATCAACGCCGGGGGCAAACTCAGGTTTGTGCTTCCCAAGCATCACCGAAGCGATTTTCGTTGCCAAACGTCCGAGAGTCTGATCATTGGCGTCAACCAGAATCCACTCGCGATTGATATCTTCAGATTTTGGATAAAACGTTTTATACACGGTGTTTTCTCCGTCTTTGTATTCCAATAGTTGAGTTCACTGAAAAAACGCCGAGAGAAGAGTGCGGTGCGGTATATATGGGGGTGCGTGCTCCGCACGCGCCCCCATATATGCCGCACCGGTACCTCTGTTATGCGTTTTTTTCAGTGGAATCATTTATTATTCTCGCGGGTACTTCACCTCGACCAGGGTGAGTCCCTGGGGAGGCGCCAGGCCTTGGATGGGTAGCGTTTGTGGGGTTTCCAGATATCGGTGAATATCCTCTACAAGAAGGACCCCCTGACCTGCCATCACCTGCGCATGCACCAGCCGCCGAATCATATGATAGAGAAAAGCGTTCGCGGTCACCACAAATACCAGATCGTCGCTTGCACGTTCGCGATGCCAACTGGCCCTGGTGACTTCTCGAATAGTGCATCCCCCAGCCCGATGCGGGCTGCCAAAGGCAGCGAAATCATGCACACCCAAGAATAATTCCGCGGCGGCCTGTAGGCGGTCTAGCGCGGGGGTAGGCCAGACTCTCCAGGAGAAGCGCTCCTCGAGCGGGTTGCGTATCGGATCAACGAGAAGACGGTAACGATACGTGCGGGAGATAGCGTCATAACGGGGGTGAAAATCCAGGCTGCACTCAGTGATATGTCGCACTGCTGCATCGCCAGGGAGCAGCGCGTTGAGCGCATTCTGCAAATCCTCAGGTGTATGACGCCAGGCCAAGTCGAAGGCCAGCACCTGTCCCGTGGCGTGTACACCCGTATCGGTGCGTCCCGCCATGGCAATCGATTCGCCCGTCCAACTCAGCTTATGCAAAGCATCCTCGACGACGCCCTGCACCGTGCGCAACTCAAGCTGCCGCTGAGATCCGTAGAAATGGGTGCCGTCGTAGGCGAGAATAACTTTGTAACGTGCCATTTTCAGTGATCAGTATAGAACACCGATCACTCTTCGACCAGCTCTAAAATGACCATATCGGCCGCATCGCCTTGCCGGGGGACGGCCTTGACCATACGGGTATACCCACCAGGGCGGCTTTCGTAACGAGGCGCAATCTCCTCGAACAGCTTGGCGACGAGTTTTCCATCACCCAGACGGGCGGCTGCCACACGGCGTGCATGTACTGCAGCAGCGCCTTCCGCGCTGTTGCCGCGCTTCGCCAACGTGATCAATCTTTCAGCCGGGCGGCGAATATGCTCGGCTTTGGCGCGCGTTGTTTCGATGCGTCCGTTCGAAAACAATTGTCTAATCATCGTCCGGCGCAGGGCCGTACGCTGGCCTCGATTTCGGCCAAGTCTTTTTCCAGCTATCTTGTGTCGCATTTCTGCTCACTCCAATTCCAAATCGTCCAAATCCTCGTCTTGAAGATACGCTTTTTCGACCATCTTGTCTCGCAGTTCCAAAAGGCTCTTCACGCCAAAATTCCGGATAGACAGGACTGCGTCATCGCCCTTATCCATCAATTCGAGGATCTCACCGATCTTGGTAATCCCGGCGCGTTTCAGTGAGTTGAATACACGCACCGAGAGATCCAAATCCTCGATGGGGGTTTCGATGACCTCTTCACCCAGGCTATCTTCTACGACCTGTTCTTCTACCAAAACAGCCAGGGATTCGGCGCTGACGCCTGCCAGATGCTGCAAATGCTCCATGAGCAGCTTGGCGCTGGTGCTGAGAGCAGTTTCAGGCTCGATCGTGCCGTCCGTCCAGATCTCCATGGTGAGCTTATCGTAGTTCGTGCTCTGTCCAACCCGAGCAAAGCCGACATCATAATTGACGCGCCTGACCGGGTTGTAAATCGCATCCACAGGAATCTCACCAATGGGAAGGCGACCCGAGCGATGGTCAGCAGGGGAATATCCCCGGCCGCGCTGCACCGTAAATTCGATCTCCAACGGCGCATCGCGATCATCCACAGTGAAAAGATAAAGCTCAGGGTTGATAATCTCGACCTCGGGCGGCGCGATGATATCGGCAGCGGTAACTTCACCCGTACCATGCACTTCAAGATGCATCCGGGCGGTATCCACATCATGGAGAAGCATGCGCAGTTTCTTAACCTGCAGCATCACATAGATGACATCTTCACGCACACCCGGGATATCACGGAACTCGTGATGAATATCCGCAATGCGAATAGATGTTACTGCGGCGCCTTCCAAGGAGCTAAGCAATACGCGTCGTAAAGCGTTGCCCAAGGTGAGACCGTAGCCACGCTCCAGCGGGCTGATTGCATATTTGCCGTAATTTCGAGATTCGGCTTCTCGCTCGATTTTCGGCGTAACCATGTTACTTATTCCCAACACAGGTCGCCCCTCCCATTTTCTAATATTCGAGGTTTCGTGTCGTTTCTTGTCACGATTTTACTTACCGTCGTGAGTAGTACTCAACAATGAGCTGCTCATTCAAGTTTCCGTCTATCTCGAGGCGCTCGGGCAAGCGGAGGACATTGCCCGTCAAAGCCTCTACGTCACGGCTCACCCACTCTGGAACCATTCGTTCTGAAGCCTCAGTTCGAAGATCCTTGAAGTAAGAGTGTTTACGAGAACCTTCTCGAACGGCGACGACATCGCCGGGAGAGAGCAACATGGAGGGCACATCAGTGCGGCGGCCATTGACATTGAAATGCCCATGCGTAACCAAAACACGCGCCTGAGTCCGGCTGTTGGCATATCCCAGACGATAGATGACATTATCCAGGCGGGATTCCAAAATCTGCAACAGGTTCAGACCGGTCAGGCCGCGACGCTGAAGCGACTCATCGTAATAGCGGCGGAATTGTCGCTCCATGACGCCATATACACGGCGGGCTTTCTGTTTCGCCCGCAACTGTCGGGCAAAGTCCGACTCGCGGCGGCTGCGGAATTGCGCGGTACGCCCATGTTCTCCAGGGGGGTATCCGCGGCGATCGAAAGAACACTTTGTTGTATAACAACGTGCTCCCTTCAAGAAGAGTTTCTCGCTTTCTCGCCGACACAGCTTACAAACGGGCTCTGAATATCGTCCCATATTTCAATCCTCTATCTTTTTCTTCTTACTGGTAAACCTATACGCGGCGCTTTTTCGGCGGGCGACAACCGTTGTGAGGCACGGGGGTCTTATCGGAAATTGCTGTGACCTTGATTCCCATCGTCTGTACGGCGCGGATGGCTGCTTCCCGGCCGCGGCCAGGGCCATTGACATACAGTTCGACTTCGCGCATCCCCATATCCATCGCCAGTTTGACGGCATGTTCCGCCGACAAACGGGCTGCATAGGGAGTGCTCTTGCGGGAGCCTTTGAGACCCAAGATCCCGGGGCTGCCCCAGCAAACCGTATTGCCTTGGGGATCAGTAATCGTCACGATCGTATTATTGAACGTCGCGAAAATGTGCACCTGCCCGGAGGACAAAGCGCGCCTGGTTTTCTTTACGCCTTTCTTTCGCTGCGTTGTACCTTTTTTTGCCATACTACCTCGCACTCGAATCTATTCCTGCGATCTATTTCTTCGCCACACCTCGGCGGCGGCCACGGCCTGCCACAGTCTTTTTCGGACCTTTGGAGGTGCGCGCATTCGTACGCGTCCGCTGACCACGAACGGGCAGGTTGCGACGATGACGGATGCCGCGATAACTTCCGATCTCGATCATACGCTTGATATGCATCTGAGTTTCGCGTCGCAAATCGCCTTCGACTTTATACTTCTGGCCGATTGCGTCACGAAGAGTCGTTACTTCGGAGTCTGTCAAATCTTTGACGCGTGTATCCGGGTTGATACCAGTGGCGGCCAGCAATTCATTCGACCGCGAACGGCCAATGCCGTAGATATATGTTAGAGCTACTTCGACCCGCTTTTCGCGTGGCAGGTCTACACCTTCAATACGTGCCATAAGAATTATCCCTGTCGCTGTTTGTGTTTTGGATTATCACAAATTACGTATAATCTACCTTTGCGCTTGACTATCTTACATTTCGCGCAGCGTTTTTTTACGGATGCTGATACTTTCATTTTACCTCTCTTCGAAACCAAAGCCTCAATTATACTAGCCTTTTTTTCTTCCGTCCACAACTTCCTCGAGCGGAGTCAGGATCAACGGGCCGTTCTTCGTCACAGCTACGGTGTGTTCGAAGTGCGCAGTCAGGGAACCGTCGGCTGAAACGACTGTCCACTGATCCGGCAAGACGCGTGTTCGGAAAGTTCCAACCAAAAGCATCGGCTCGATCGCTAAAGTGATCCCTGGGCGGAGCACCAGGCCTCGCCCAGCTCTACCATAGTTTGGCACCTGGGGCGCTTCGTGCATCTGTCGGCCAACGCCATGTCCGCTGTATTCCCTGGGGACATTGTATCCATGTCCTTCGGCGAACTGTTGGATCGCTGCAGAAATATCGCCAATTCTCTTACCGGCGTGCATCTGTTCGATGCCAATGTACAGAGCTTTCTCCGTGATGTCGAGCAACTGCTGGGCATCCCTGGAAATCTCGCCCACCCCAACCGTGAAGGCTGAATCGGCGATGAGGCCATGGTAGGTGGTGCCGCAGTCAACCGAAACAATATCACCAGACCGAAGCTCATATCCACTGGGTATGCCATGCACCAGAGCTTCGTTCACGCTGATGGTCAACGTAGCCGGGAATGGATACGGCCCGGGGTACCCCTTGAATGTCGGGACACCACCATGATCGCGGATGATCCCTTCGGCGGCCTCATCCAACTCTGCCGTGGTGACGCCAGGGCGGATCATGGAGCGGATCGTATTCAAAGCCAGGACATTGATTTGCCCGGCTTCCCGCATGATCTCGATCTCTTCGTCTGTCTTGACGACGATGTTTCGCTGCCAAACCATAAACGAGATTCCTAAACGCCTGTGAGAGCGGACAGAATACCATCGAAGACTGCTTCGATCGGGCGATTGCCATCGATCTCCAACAAGACGCCGCGCTGCTGGTAATAATCAATCAGCGGCTGGGTCCGTTCGTGGTATACGCGGATGCGGTTGGTCACTGTTTCGACAGTGTCATCTTCGCGCTGATAAAGTTCCGAACCATCGAAATCGCATACCCCGGCCTGTACAGGCGGGTTGAAAGCGATATGGAAAACATGTCCCTGGGCGCGACAGGTGCGGCGTCCTGTCAGGCGTTCGATGAGCACGTCCTCCGGTACTATGATGCAGGGAACGGCGACCACCTGCCCCTTATCGAGATCGCTCAACATTTCATCGAGCGCCTCGGCAACGGCGACCACCTGCCCCTTATCGAGATCGCTCAACATTTCATCGAGCGCCTCGGCTTGGGCAGCGGTGCGCGGGAAGCCATCCAACAGAACCCCATCGTTGCAATCGCGGCGGGATATCCGCTCGCGGATCATGGCGATGGTTACATCATCTGGAACCAACTCGCCCCGGTTGATATAGACCCCGGCGTGTCTTCCAAGCTCAGTCTGTGCCCGCAAGTTCTCGCGAAAGATGTCGCCTGATGAAACATGCGGTACGCCCAACTTCTCTGCTAACATCTTTGCTTGCGTACCTTTCCCAGCGCCGGGAGGCCCAAGCATCACGATCTGCTTAGCCATAACAACGCCTTTATCGCACTAGCAACGCTTCATCATAACCGTGCAGCTTGAGTTCTGCATTGATATTGAAGAAGGTATCGCGCACCACACCAACGACAATCAACAAACCCGACGAAGATACCAGGAGCGTGCCAGCGTTATCGCCCAAGGGGAGGATCAAACCCACCAAAAAGGGCATGATCGCCACGGAACCAAGGAAGAAAGCTCCAGGGAAGGTAATGCGCCGCAATACGCGCGTCAAATAACGTTGGGTAGGTTCACCCTTGCTGACGCCCGGAATCTGCGCGCCAGAACGCTTGAGATTTTCACCATAGTTCTGCTGGGCAAACAAAACATCCGTATAGAAGAAAGCAAAGCCCACCACGAAGAGGAAATAGATCAACCAGTACCAGTCGCTATTGCCGCCAAAGATGTTTTGCGTACCCAGAGCCAGATTTGCAACCCATTCTGTTTCCGAGTTGAGGAAGAAACTGGCGATGATTGCCGGGAATGTCAGCAAGGATTGGGCGAAAATCAGCGGGATCATGCCTGCCATATTGACACGTAGAGGCAGGGTACCCTTGACGGGCATAGACATGCGCCGACCAACACGCCTTCCCGGATACATCACCGGCACATTTCGCTGGCCTTGCTGAACATAGACGATCACCGCGATGATCAGAATGGTCAGGATGATGATGCTCCCAAACACATACCAACGCACACTAGGATCAGTATACGCGCTGGGGTTGAGCAATTGGGCGAAATTCTGCGGAATATTCGAAACGATTCCCGCAAAGATCAACAACGAGAGGCCCTGGTTACGGATGCCGTACTCAGAAATTAGCTCTCCGAGCCAGATGGCGAACATGGTTCCAGCCGTCATGCTGAAGATAATCGCCAGCGAGGGCAGCAGCGAGCTGCCGCTGAATCCATAATTATCAATAATCGGCACGCCGCCGGCAAAACTGCTGAAGATGCGGATCTGCGAAACCGCCTGCAGAGCGGCCATAGGAACAGCCAGGATGTAGGTCCACTTCTCCATCCACTTCTGGCCTTCGCGCGGATCATCTTCCATACGGCGTTGTAAAGCTGGGATCACAGGCACCAATAACTGCAGGATAATCTGGGCAGTAATATACGGATACACGCCCATCGCCATCACCGAGAAATTTGCCACGGTTCCGCCAGAGAGCAAATCCAGGATGCCCACCAGGGTTCCCGCAGCCCCGCCGCCCGTCAGGATAGCAGAGAGAGCAGCGCGATTAACGCCGGGCACAGGCACCTGTGCTGCTAACCGGTAGATCACCATAATGGCAAGCGTGATCAATAGTTTTCGTCGAATGTCTCGGGCCGTCCACAGATAACGCCAAGCTGACCGCTTCATATCTGGCTCCTTATCGCCTACAATTCGATGATTTCAACACTGCCGCCAGCAGCTTCGATTTTGGCGCGGGCTCCCTTGGAAACGCGATGCGCACTCACCGTAAGCGCCTTCTCGATCTCGCCTTCACCCAAAATCGCCTCCCTTGGAAACGCGATGCGCACTCACCGTAAGCGCCTTCTCGATCTCGCCTTCACCCAAAATCGCTACCGGGTTGCATTCATCTTTCAATAAACGCGCCTCGGCTAACGTTTCAGGGGTGACTTCACTGCCCTTCCTGAAGCCTCCAAGTTGATATACGTTGACTTCGTTATAAACGACACGGAAAGGCGGTGTAAAACCACGTTTGAAGGGTAGACGGCGGAAGAACGGCAGGTTGCCACCTTGATGCATCAGGGAAGTGCCGCCGCCGCGGCGGGAATTCTGTCCCTTGGTGCCGCGACCAGCAGTTTTTCCCTGGCCAGCAGAGATGCCCCGCCCAACTCGCCTGCGCCTCTTTTGGGCGCCTTCGTTTGGCTTCAATTCATGTAATTTCATCGTCGCACCTACTCTTCGACACGCACCAGGTGGCTGACCTTATCAATCATACCGCGGATCACAGGAGTATCCTTCTGTTCAACAGTATGATTGATCCGGCGAAGCCCCAGGGCGCGAACTGTATCCTTCTGGCGTTCCGAATAACCGATTGGGCTTTTTATCAGGGTTATGCGAAGCGTTTTCGCTTCAACCTTCTTTTGCGCCATAATACTGTCCTCTACTCCAGAACGGTAAAACTCGTTCCATGGGAATACCACGCTCGTCAGCTACCTGCTTGGGGGATTTCAATTGAGCCAAAGCAGCCATCGTAGCATAAACAACATTGATGTCATTATTGCTGCCCTGCGACTTCGTCAGAATATTCGGTATCCCGGCAGCTTCCAAGACAGCGCGCACGCCGCCAGCTGCGATCACGCCCGTACCAGGGGAGGCGGGTTTGAGCAGCACACGAGCGCCGCCAACTTTTCCCTCCACCGCATAGGGAATGGTGTTGTCGTAGATAGCAATACGACGCATGTTCTGACGGGCTTGCTTCATCGCTTTCCGTATCGCATCGGGAACTGAATTCGCTTTCCCAGTGCCCACGCCGACGCTTCCAGCATTGTCACCCATCACGCTCGTCACGCGAAAAGAAAAGCGGCGACCACCTTTCACAACGGCAGCGACACGTCTGATTTCGATTACGCGTTCGTCGAATTCTTTTTCAGCTTGATAGTTCGCCATATCTTTCTCCTACAGAGGTCTAGAACCGCAAGCCACCTTCGCGAGCGCCATCAGCCAGGGCGCGCACGCGCCCGATATAACGATAGCCTCCGCGATCAAAGATAACTTGGTTAATCCCTGCTGCCTGCGCTCGTTCGGCGACTTTCTTACCAACGAGTTTGGCTTGATCTGTCTTCGACAATTTCTTCATCTGGGGACGAAGCTCGCCATCGATCGTCGAGGCGGATACCAGGGTGCGGCCTGCCTCATCGTCTATCACTTGAGCGTAAATATCACCCAGGCTGCGGAACACATTCAAACGAGGTCTTTCAGGGGTTCCCGCAACTTTTATGCGAACACGGCGATGCCGTTGAGCTCGAGCAGCAGAACGAGATTTCATCTTCGCCATAATTACATCACCTTACCAGCTTTACCTGCCTTACGGCGGATTCGCTCGTCTTGATATTTGATGCCTTTGCCCTTATAAGGCTCCGGCGGGCGAATTTTTCGGATATCAGCAGCAACCTGACCAACCAGCGCTTTATCATGGCCTTTCACACGAATCACCCGGTTGCGGTCCTCTACATCGAAGGATATGCCTTCAGGAGGCGCGACCTCGATGGGATGGGAGTAACCAACATTGAGGACCAGGTTTTTACCCTGTAATTCACCGCGATAACCGACGCCATTGATCTCCAAGATTTTCTCGAAGCCTTCAGACACGCCGATCACCATATTATTGATAACTGCTCTGGTCATACCGTGCAAGGCGCGATGTGCACCTTCGTCAGAAGGGCGCTCTACGGTAATCACACCTTGTTCGAGGGTGATTTTCATAGAGGCAGGGAATGTGTGTTCGAGTTGGCCCTTAGGCCCCTTGACACGCACATGCGTCCCTTTGACATTGACATCAACACCCTGCGGCACTTCCACTGGCAAACGACCAATTCGTGACACAGTAAACCTCCAACTACCAAACCTTACACACAACCTCGCCGCCGACGCCCTGTTTGCGGGCCTCACGGCCGGTCATTAGGCCTTTCGAAGTGGACAGGATAGCAATACCCATACCAGACAACACCCAGGGGATATCTTTTTTGCCGGTATACACCCGGCGACCAGGCTTGCTAATTCGTTCTAAGCCGGTCAACACTGGGCGACGCTCGCGCCGATCACCAATATATTTCAGGCGCACGCGCAACACTTTTCGTCCAGGACGATCACCATCCATTACTTCGAAGTCTTTAATAAAACCTTCGGTTTTCAAGATCTTGGCGATATCAACCTTCATCTTCGAGCTGGGCATTGCGGTCACTGTCTGACCAGCCATGCCGGCGTTTCGGATTCGAGTCAACATATCGGCAATAGGATCACTAACACTCATTCGTAAACCCTCCGCCCGGATTACCAGGAAGCCTTTCTAACGCCAGGGATCTTTCCCTCTAGCGCTAATTCTCGGAAACAAATGCGGCACAAACCAAAGCGGCGAATATAGCCGCGCGGGCGACCACACTGTTTACAACGATTCCGTACGCGAGTTTTATACTTACGTCGGTCTTCACGAATAACCATACATGTCTTAGCCATTGTCTAACCTTCCTTCCCGAACGGCATACCAAGCATTCGCAATAACTCGCGACCCTCTTCATCAGTTCTCGCTGATGTCACAATGCTGATTTCCAGGCCTCGAACTTTATCTATTTTGTCGTATTCGATTTCTGGGAAAACGAGTTGCTCGCGTAAGCCCAGGGTGTAATTTCCACGACCGTCAAAGGCGTTCGGCGAAATTCCACGGAAGTCACGCACCCGCGGCAGGGCGACATTCATCAAGCGGTCCAAGAATGACCACATGCGAGCGCCACGCAGGGTCACTTTCGTGCCGATCGGGTTCCCTTCGCGCAATTTGAATGCAGCAATGCTCTTTCGGGCGCGTGTCACGATTGGCTTCTGCCCTGTGATGACTGTAATATCGTTTACAGCAGCCTCGAGGGCTTTGGCATTCTCTAAAGCCTCGCCAACGCCAATATTGACGATAACTTTTTCGATGCGCGGCACTTCCATGACGTTCGACAAATCCAATGACTTCATCAGGGCCGGAATGATTTCTTCGTAACGTTCTTTCATACTCATTGTTTCACTCTCACCGACCTCAGTCAATCAGCGCTTTGCAGCGTTTGCATACGCGATGAGAGACATTCTCATCGCGTTGGATGCCAACGCGTGTAGGCTCTTTACAAGAAGGGCATACCAACATCACGTTCGAAACATGCATTGGGGCTTCGAATTCGATAATACCAGGGGAAACGCTCCGCCCCCCAGTCTGGTATTTGCCCTGATGCTTCTTGCAGATGTTGATGCCCTGCACCGCGAGGCGGTTTTTATCGGGGTATACCTTGATAACCTCGCCTCGCTTGCCCTTATCTTCGGAGCGGCCGCCGATGACTTCGACAGTATCGCCTTTTCGTATTTTACCTTTCACTTTTTCGCTCCTACTACGCTAGAGAGATTCTGGCGCCAACGATACAATTTTCATATAGCCTTTTTCGCGGAGTTCACGAGCAACCGGGCCAAAAATGCGTGTGCCTTTGGGATTTTGGCTATCGCCATCCAGAATGACAACAGCATTGTCGTCGAAACGGATGTGAGAACCATCCTCTCGACGCCAGCCCTTCTTAGTGCGGACGATCACAGCGCGCACTACATCACTCTTCTTCACAGAACCATGGGGGGTAGCCGCTTTGACGGCGCCGACGACCACATCGCCTATGCCGCCGTAATGGCGCTTCGACCCACCCAAAACTTTGATCACAAGTAACTCGCGTCCGCCTGTGTTATCTGCAATTTTCAGACGAGATTCTTGCTGGATCATTTCTATGCCTCTGCTTCTTCCACTTCGACGGCGGTCTCGTCACTCTGGAGAATTTCCTCTACCATCCAACGCTTGTGACGTGAGATAGGGCGGCTCTCCACAATGCGAACCTGATCACCAATCCTGCAACCCATTTCATCATGGGCCATAAAACGATTGCTGTCGGAAACAACTTTTCCATAAAGACGATGACGATAAGTCCGCGTTACTTCGACGACAACCGTCTTCTGCATCTTGTCGCTAACGACAACTCCTGTCAAACGACGACGATTGTTCATTCTTCACCTTCCATTGCAGCTTCGCGTGCCCGCTCATTGAGGATCGTCTGATAGCGGGCGATCGAGCGGCGAATTTGACGCAGTTTTGTGTAATCCACCAGCTCACCAGTGGACTGCTGAAAGCGGAGGTTCATGATTTCTTCACGAGCCTCATCCATCTGCGCCTGGATTTCGTCGCTAGATAGTCCTCGAATTTCTGCTATTTTCATACTACCCTCCCGCTACCGAATCGCTGGTGATGATTCTGGATTTTACAGACAGTTTATATGAGGCTAATTTCAATGCATGTATAGCCACATCTTCCGGAATGCCGCCGCCAATCTCGAACAGAACTCGGCCGGGTTTCACAACTGCAGCCCAGTACTCCACTGACCCTTTACCCTTGCCCATACGGCTTTCAGCAGCTCGTTGGGTAATGGGTTTATCGGGGAAGATGCGAATCCAGACTTTGCCGCGGCGGCGCATGGCGCGCACCATCGCACGACGGGCAGCCTCGATTTGACGAGCAGAGACCCACCCAGGTTCCAGGGCTTGAAGCCCATATTCACCAAAATGGATATCCGCGCCTCGATGGGCTTTGCCCCTCATCCGACCGCGCATTTGCTTACGATACTTTACACGCTTTGGCATCAACATAGTTGATCACTCTCTTCTTGTCTGAGCTGATGTCAAATCAGCCTCAGACAATCTATTCGCTAATGTATACACCTTCGGTTGTCTCAGGTATTTCTTCGATCTCAGGGAATGCCTCTCCCTTGTAGACCCACACTTTGACTCCGATGCGTCCATACGTGGTGTTTGCTTCTGCGATTGCATAGTCAATGTTAGCGCGCAGGGTCTGGCGCGGTACGCGGCCTTCACGCATGTGAACGGTTCGAGCCATTTCTGCCCCGCCTAAACGTCCAGCCACCTGAACACGGATTCCTTCGGCGCCCTGGCGCATCGCCTGGCTTACAGCGCGCTTCATCGCACGGGAGTAGCTGATACGGCGCTCTAATTGACCAGCGATATTCTCCGCCACCAGATAAGCATCCAAATCGGGATTTTCGATCTCTTTGATATCAAGATCGATCTTCATGCCGACCATCGCTTCCAGGTCAGTGCGGGCTTGTTTCACATTAGCGCCTTTGCGCCCGATGAAAACGCCGGGCTTAGCCGTATGAACAACTACTCTCACCTTGCCTGGATAGCGTTCGATGTCAACGTGGGCTACGCCTGCTTTGTCATTTGCGCCAAAGATCATCTCACGGATTGCGATATCTTGATGTAACTGCTCGACATAACTATCGCCTTCGGCGTACCAACGCGCGTCCCAGACACGGTTGATTCCTAAACGAAAACCTATTGGATTAACTTTGCGACCCATATTCTCTCCTGGCGTCTACTCTATTCTTCTTCTCGCTCACGGAGGATGACTGTTACATGTGATGAGCGACGCAGCCACGGTTTGAAACGACCTCGGGCGCCAAATTTGCGCCATTTGCGCGTCCGGCCTTGATCTGCGAAGATGCTATGGACATACATATCGTTCCTGCTGATGCCAAAGTTTTCTTCGCCATTTGCCATCGCTGAGGCAATCAGCTTCGACACAGGCTGAGCAGCTTTATTCGGCATGAACTTCAATATGTCCAATGCTTCGAGCGCCTCTTTTCCACGCACAAGATCAACCACCAAACGCACTTTCTGCGGAGAAGCCTGAAGATCGCTTAGATGAGCACGAATATCTTGCGTCATAATTCACCTCACTTCCGCTTTTTCTCGACAACATGCCCGCGGTACGTTCGGGTGTGAGCAAATTCGCCCAGGCGATGACCAACCATATTCTCAGTGATGTAGATAGGAATATGTCGGCGGCCATCATGCACGGCAATGGTATGACCAACCATCTGAGGGAAGATCACGCTTGCCCTGCTCCAGGTGCGGATAACTTTCTTATCGCCACTTTCGTTCATGGCTTCGACTTTTTTCAACAGTTTCGGGCTAACGAAAGGCCCTTTTTTAAGTGATCGTGACATAACTTTAGTCTCCTAGTCTGGTAGTCTCGTTGTCCGGTAGTCTGGCAATCAGCTTTCGATTGGACTATCAGACAAACCGACCACATGACCATCTGACGACTAACGTCGCTTCTTTCCTCGGCGACGAAGGATATATTTGTCCGTCTGCTTGTTTTTGCGGGTTCGCTTACCGAGGGTCTTCTGACCCCAAGGGCTTTTCGGGCTGGGCATCCCAACCGGAGAACGGCCTTCGCCGCCTCCATGAGGGTGGTCATTGGGGTTCATGGCTGTACCGCGCACGGTGGGACGGATACCTCTATGGCGTTTGCGCCCGGCTTTACCCAGTTTTATGCTTCCGTGATCCAAATTGCCTACTTGACCAATCGTCGCATAACAGTCGCGGTGAACCAAACGGATTTCACCCGAGGGCAGACGCACATGTGCATAGCTGCCCTCTTTTGCCAGCAATTGCGCCGCCGTTCCCGCGGAGCGCACTAACTGACCGCCCCGTCCAGGCTGCAACTCGATATTATGAACCATCGTGCCGGTGGGAATGTGGCTGATGGGCATGCTATTGCCCGGATGAACATCAACATCGGGACCCGTATGCACAGTATCGCCAACCTGCAATCCGACCGGAGCAACGATATAGCGCTTCTCGCCATCGGCATAGTTCAACAACGCCAGACGGGCTGTGCGGTTGGGATCATATTCGATCGCAACAACATGAGCAGGGATGCCACGTTTATCGCGCTTGAAATCGATGATTCTGATTTTCCGTTTATGACCGCCGCCGCGATGCCGAACGGTAATACGTCCCTGGGAATTACGGCCGCCGCGTTGGTTTTGTTTCACCACCAAAGAGCGTTCAGGCTCATGCTTGGTGATTTCCTCGAATGTGTATCCCGTCCTGCCCCTCATGCCTGGGGTGGTCGGCTTATACTTCTTGACTGCCATGATTACCGTACTCCTTCGAAGGCATCTATGGTATCTTCAGGATGCAAGGTGACGACCGCCTTCTTATAAGCGCTTTTACGCGTCAGGAGACGGCGGCTGAGAGCGCGACGACTGCGCTTGGCAGGTAGAACCATGACATTCACCCGCAGCACTCTCACGTCGAACAACGTCTCGACTGCATCCTTGATCATCGTCTTCGTTGCGGCCTTATCCACTTCGAAGGCGTAATGATGCAATTTCTTGTATTGGTGGCTCGATTTCTCGGTCCACAGGGGCCGCTTCAAGATGTTGTAGATATTAATAGCCATTGCTGCCTCTCACCTATCCCAAATGCTCCGCTAGCACATCCAACGCCTGAACAGGTAGGATGAGTTTGTCGTAGCTCATTAAATCCCGAATGTTGAGGTAATTCACCAATAAGGTTTTGGCATTGGGCAGATTACGAGCTGATAACACGATCATTTCAGTCGCTTCGTTTTTCTCGGGGATAACGATCAGCGCGCTGCCAGCTCCGGCGAGTTTACCTAGAGCTTTGGCCATCAATTTCGTTTTTGGCTCTTTCAACGTCAGCTCATCAACCACGACAATTTCGTTATCAGCCGCTTTAGCAGATAGCGCTGAACGTAATGCGGCCAGGCGCATCTTGCGGGGCATTTTGACTTCATAGTTCCGAGGTCTGGGAGTATGGGCTTTGCCGCCGCCAACCCAAACAGGAGATCTGCTAGATCCCTGGCGGGCGCGGCCAGTGCCTTTCTGACGCCAGGGCTTCTTCCCGCCGCCCGAAACTTCACCTCGAGTTTTGGTTTTATGCGTCCCCAGGCGGGCGTTCGCCATCTGACGGACATAAGCCTGGTGCATCAAATCAACATTGATCGAGGCCTCGAAGATTTCCACAGGCAAATTCACCGTGGAAACCTTTCTGCCATTCATGTTCAATACATTTACTTCCATGATTGTCTCGCTCCAGCCTCTACTGCTTACGCGCTTCTTTGATCGTTACCAGGCTGTCTTTTGGGCCAGGCACCGATCCGCGAACGCCAATGAGATTTCGCTCGGCATCCACCAAGACAACTTTCAGGTTCTGTGAGGTAACGCGGTTATTGCCCATATGTCCAGGCATGCGCTTACCAGGAAAAACGCGCGCGGTGCCAGAAGTGGCGGCAATGGAACCAACAGCACGATGGCGATCGGATTGGCCGTGTGTCTTTGGGCCGCCGCGAAAGCTGTGGCGCTTCACAGCTCCCGCAAAGCCGCGACCCTTGCTGCGACCGACCACATCAACGTGATCGCCGACTGAAAACACCTCTACCGTTACCTTATCCCCTTCGTTGACATCAACTGTCTTTACCTGAAATTCACTCAGGTGTCGAAGAGGCGGTAAGTCATTGCGTTTCAGATGACCCAATTGACCACCTGTCAAACGCCGAGGTTTGGATTCGCCAAAACCCAGTTGCACGGCAGTATAGCCATCACGCTCCACATTGCGCACCTGGGTAACATAGCAAGGCCCAGCTTCGATTAATGTAATCGGAATAGACGCACCGACATCATCGAAAATCTGGGTCATGCCAATTTTCTTTCCAATAAGCCCTTTCAACATTTCGGTTTTCTCCTACACAATGATTAGTTTCTCTTGCAGGGACTGTCAGCTTGGGCTTAGCTGCATCATCCCAGAACAACGCAGTCAGACATTCCAGCGCAAATGACGCTTAGTTGGTTTGCGCCTGGAGCGACTCTTACGCTGCCTTGGTTGTTTGTAGAACGTGAAACGTGATGCGTGATGCGCAGATTACGTTTTCCTCATCACGTTTCACCGATCAAATCTTTATCTCTATATCTACGCCAGCGGGCAAATTCAACCGCATAAGCATATCAATAGTCTTCGAGTCTGGCTCCACGACATCAATGACTCGATTATGAGTACGAATCTCGAAATGTTCGTGCGAGTCTTTATCAATGAATGTCGAGCGACGAACGGCAAAGCGTTCGATTTTCGTTGGCAAAGGCACAGGCCCTACTACACGTGCGCCAGTCCGCTCAGCCGTATCTACAATGCGCTTGGCAGATTGGTCCAATACACGATGGTCGTATGCTTTCAAGCGTATACGTATCTTCTGGTCAGCCATATTTCCTACGCAATAATCTTCGTGACGACGCCGGCGCCCACGGTCAGGCCGCCTTCGCGGATGGCGAAGTTCTGTCCCTGCTCCAGGGCTATCGGCACGATCAACTCTACTTCCATGTTCACATCATCTCCAGGCATGACCATCTCCACGCCTTCCGGCAGCGCAATCGAGCCTGTCACATCAATCGTCTTGATGTAGAACTGCGGACGATACCCGGGGAAGAACGGCTTGTGACGGCCTCCTTCATCGGCTTTCAACACATACACCTGGGCATTGAACTTGGTGTGCGGCGTGATGCTGCCAGGCTTGGCGATCACCATGCCTCGCTCCACCTCGTCCCGATCAATCCCTCGCAACAACAACCCTACGTTGTCTCCAGCCTGACCCTGCTCCAACAACTTGTGGAACATCTCCACTCCCGTGATCACCGTGCTCCCGCTCTTCTCCCTCAAGCCCACGATCTCCGCAGGCTCACCCACCTTCACCACCCCACGCTCGATCCGCCCGGTCACCACCGTCCCGCGCCCCTTGATCGAGAATACGTCCTCAACAGGCATCATGAACGGCTTCTCCAACTCGCGCACCGGCTCAGGGATGTACTCATCCACTACCCGCAGCAACTCTTTGATGCTCTCGTACTCCGGCGCATTCGGATCCGTGCTCCCACTCTCCAACGCTGCCAGCGCACTGCCCTTCACGATCGGCGTCTCCTCCCCAGGAAAGCCGTACTCCTCCAGCAGCTCGCGCAACTCCAACTCCACCAACTCCAATAGCTCCGGATCGTCCATCATGTCTACCTTGTTCAGGTACACCACGATGCTCGGCACTTCTACCTGACGCGCCAACAACACATGCTCCCTCGTCTGCGGCATCGCCCCATCCGGCGCCGCCACCACCAGAATCGCCCCATCTACCTGCGCCGCCCCTGTGATCATGTTCTTGATGTAGTCGCGATGCCCAGGCATGTCTACGTGCGCATAGTGCCGCTTCTCCGTCTCGTACTCCACGTGCGCTATGTTGATCGTGATCCCGCGCTCCTTCTCCTCCGGCGCATTGTCTATCGTGTCGAACGCCCGAAAGTCGGCTTTCCCTAAAAAGGAGCAATATTTCGTGATCGCCGCCGTCAACGTCGTCTTCCCATGGTCTATGTGCCCCATGGTGCCTACGTTCAAGTGCGGTTTGTCGCGTACAAATGTTTCCTTTGCCAT
>VGOC01000015.1 GCA_016865865.1 Chloroflexota bacterium | reverse complement strand
GTCGCCAGAAACCACAGATAAACACAGATGAACACCGATTTTCTTGATGAACAGCCGTCTTTTATCGCCGAAATCCCTTTTATCTGTGTTCATCTGTGGCCGATTTGAGTTTTAAAACACTCTCTAAAGCCTTATCAGTTTGAGAGCCCTTGCCTTCCTGAGCACCCGCCCCACTGCCTGCCCAGAGCGAAGCGAAGGGTCAGCCTATCCCTGGCATTACCCAGGTCATTCGCTTCTTGGGGCATCCCTTCACTGCGTTCAGGGCAGGCTCTACTCCGTCACAGCATTCGGCCTGGCCGCCTGCTCCTGTATGAAGCAGAAGAGCTGTAACGGGTTTCCCCGTTCCGGGTGTCCCTTGTTCTGTGGCCTTAGGATGGTGCTTCACCGCACCTGCGGTCGGTGCAGGTGTACGCCGGTGTCCATTTGAGTGGTTACCATGCACCAATGTACTGCATGGCCTGAACACAGTCCCTTGTTTCGACAAGCTCAACACAAGTTTGGGCTTGCCTGTCAACCGCTTTGGCAAGTTCTGCATGACAGCCTGCCCAGAGCGGAGCGAAGGGACGCTTCTGTCACACCTTCAATCGTTATCCATCGCCACCTGCTCGACGGGATCGCCACATCGGTTTGCGGCTTACCGCCTTTCCTTCCCGCTTCAGACCCGCGTTTGCCAGACGCACACCAGGCCTGCACTGAGCGAAGTCGAAATTAGCCAACTATGACTTACATCGCCGCCATAGACCAGGGCACCACCAGCACCCGCTGTATGCTGTTCGACCACAACGGAAGAGTCGTCAGCGTTGCCCAAAAGGAACACCAGCAAATCTACCCGCAGCCCGGCTGGGTGGAACACGACCCCCTCGAAATCTGGGCGCGCACCCAGGAAGTCGTACTCGAAGCTCTTGCGCAACCCGGCGTCAGCGGTCAGCCGTCCGCGGTCGGAATTACTAACCAGCGCGAGACCACCCTGGTCTGGAACCCCCGCACCGGCCAGCCCTACTACAACGCCATCGTCTGGCAGGACACCCGCACCAAAGGCATCTGCGACGAGCTCGCTGGTTCGACTTCGCTCAGCACGAGCGGCGGGCAAGACCGCTTCCGCGCACTGACCGGATTGCCGCTGGCGACCTATTTCTCCGGGCCGAAGATCAGATGGCTGTTGGAGAACGTGGACGGCCTGCGCGCGGCCGCCGGGCGCGGCGAGGCCCTCTTCGGCAATATAGACACCTGGCTGATCTGGAACCTGACCGGCGCGCACGTCACCGATGTGACCAACGCCAGCCGCACGATGTTGATGAACCTGGCGACATTGGATTGGGATGATGACATCCTGGAGATTCTCGATATCCCGAGGCGGATGCTGCCCCGCATCGTCCCCTCGAGTGATCCTGCAACTTGGGGAATGACTGACCCCGAGGGGCCTTTCGGCGCAGCCATCCCCGTCTGCGGCGACCTGGGCGACCAGCAAGCCGCCCTCGTTGGCCAAACCTGCTTCGACGCCGGGGAAGCCAAGAATACCTACGGCACGGGCTGCTTCATGCTGCTCAACACCGGCTCGGAGATCGTCCCCTCGACGAGCGGACTGCTGACCACGCTCGGCTACCAATTCGGCGACCAGCCGGCCGTCTACGCGCTGGAAGGTTCTATAGCCATCACCGGCGCGCTGGTGCAATGGCTGCGCGACAACCTGGGCGTCATCGAGAAATCCTCCGATGTCGAAGCCCTGGCCCGCGCCGTCGCAGACAGTGGCGGCATCTACTTCGTGCCGGCCTTCTCCGGGCTGTTCGCCCCCTACTGGCGTGCGGACGCGCGCGGCGCCATCGTCGGCATGACGCGCTACATCAACAAGGGGCATATCGCCCGCGCCGCCCTGGAAGCCTCCGCCTACCAGACCCGCGAGGCGCTGGACGCCATGCAAGCCGACTCCGGCGTCGAACTGCAAGCCCTGAAAGTAGACGGCGGCATGGTCGCTAACGAGCTGTTGATGCAGTTCCAGGCCGACATCCTGGGCGTGCCGGTGGTGCGCCCGGTCGTCTCCGAAACCACCGCCCTGGGAGCAGCCTACGCCGCCGGGCTGGCGGTAGGATTTTGGAAGAGCCTCGACGACCTGCGCGCCAACTGGCAGGTGGACAAGACCTGGCAGCCGAAGATGGATGCGGGGGAACGCGCTAAATTATATGCCGGGTGGAAGAAGGCGGTGACGCGCACGTTTGATTGGGTAGAATGACCGCAGACCGCGGACTGCCAGCATCTCATCAACCAACGCGGTTACCTCAAAGACCCCCAGCCGCTGCGGGAAGCCTATCAATTCAGCGAGAAACTCTTCATCAAGCTGCAAGCCTTTCGCTCCTCGCTCAATGGCCGCAAGATACGGGAGGAGAGCGAACTCTATTGGACTGGTGAAGAACCCCCATTTTAAATAGACGGCGGTCCGCGGTCTGCCGTCCGCGGTCAGTTAATTATCCTCCCGATAATGACTCCCCCTGCTCACCAGATTCATCCTGGCAGCGCCCGCCACGATCATCGCTGCCTGGACGCTGTTGCGCAGGCCAATCAATCCATCGGATAGGCGGGTTTTCCGATAGAAATCTTCGATCTCCAGACAGAGATGACGCAGCTCTCGCATCGCCCGGTTCAACCGATATTCACTCCGCACCAAACCCACATAGTGCCACATGATATTGCGAATGGTCTGCATGTCGCCCTGCATCAGCGTCGGGTCGGTATCGTAGATCAAATTGGAATCATCCCAGGGGGGGACTTCGTTATCACGAACCGCCTCTCCCGAGGGCTGCTCGCGAATATGACGCGCCGCGCGGTCGCCCCACACCAGACCCTCCAGTAAGGATGTACTGGCCAGACGGTTCGCGCCATGCACGCCGGTGCAAGAGACTTCGCCCACGGCGTACAGCCCAGGGATCGAAGTCCGCCCCCAGGTATCCACCAGTACCCCCCCACAAAAATAATGCGCTGCCGGGACAACAGGGATAGGCCGCTCGGTGATGTCAATATCCAACGCCAGACAGCGGGCGTGAATCTGGGGGAAACGTCCCCGGATGGCGTCGGCCTGCATGTGGGAGGCAATATCCAGCAGCACGTAGGGGTAACCATTCTCCAGCATCTCCCAATAGATGGCGCGGGCTACCACATCGCGCGGGGCCAGGTCCTTCCACTGGGGATCGTAGCGCGCCATGAAAGGCTCTCCCTCGGGGGTCAGCAACACACCTCCCTCGCCGCGCACCGCCTCGCTGATGAGGAATTTCGTCGCCTCGGGCATGTGTAAAACCGTAGGGTGGAATTGAATATATTCGGCGTTGGCCACCCTCGCCCCCGCGCGATAGGCCATCGCCAGACCATCCCCCCGCGCTCCCGGGGGATTGCTGGTATTCATATAAATCTGACCCAACCCCCCAGTCGCCAGGATCGTGGACTTCGCCAGGATCGTCCTCACCTGGCGCGTTTCCTGATCGAAGACATACACCCCATGACAGACCTCCGGGCGATAGACAGATAAAGGATCCAGAGCATGATGGGGAAAGGTCAACAGGTCAACCGCGGTCTGCCCGGTGATGATTTCGACATTGGGTTGTTTGGCGAGTTCCTGGAGGAGGCCGCGCATGATGGCGCGGCCGGTCATATCCCCAACGTGCAAGATTCGACGTTTGGAGTGGGCGGCCTCCAACCCGTAGATCAGGCTTCCGGCCTCGTCCCGGTCGAACGCCACGCCAGCCCGATCAACGAGCACCTCGAGGAGCAGATCGGGGCCTTCCGTAGCCAGCACTTCCACCGCCGGGCGATGACACACGCTGTCGCCTGCTCGCAAGATATCTTCCACCAACAACTCAGGGGCGTCATCTGCGCCGCGGCCGACGACGCCTCCCTGCGCATACTGCGAGTTCGATTCGGCCGGTTCCCTGGCGCGGGTGATCACGGTGATCCGGCGCTGGCTGTCAGAGGCCAGGCGTAAAGCCGCCGACACCCCTGCGATCCCGCTGCCGATGATCAGGGTGTCGGTTTGGAGGGTGGAGGGAACGCTTGTTTTCATCAACCTATCGCGATCATGCGCTCGACCGCTCGTGCAGCGCGCACCCGAATATCCTCCGGCACTTCGATCACATACTGTGTCTTCTGCAGCGCGGCCAATGTATCTTCCAGCGTGATCTCGTTCATGTGCGGACAGCGCACCCGGCACAGGCGCAGCATCTCTTTGTGGGGGTTGGCCGCGGCAATATTGTCGCCCATGGCGCATTCGGTCAGGAGTAGATAGAGCGGCGCGTCGCTCTGCTCGACATAGTGGATCATGGCCGTGGTGCTGGCCGAAAAATCCGAAGCCGCCACTACCTCAGGGCTGCACTCCAGGTGCGCCAGGATGATCACGTCGGGATACTGCGCCCGGATATCCTCGATATCCCTGATCGTGAACTGCTCGTGGACTTCGCAGCGTCCGTGCCAGCCGATCAATTGGTAATCCAAATCGGTTTCTCCCTCCGCTTTCTGGCGCGAGGGGAAGATGATATGCTTTCCTGTTTGCTGAGCGACATTGCGGGCGAGATACTCATCGGGCAAGAAGATGACCGCCTCCGAATTCATCGACTCGACCACAGCGGCCGCGTTACTGGAGGTGCAGCAGACATCGCTCTCGGCTTTGACATCCGCATACGTATTGACATACGTAACGACCGGGACTCCTGGAAATCGAGCACGGAGGCTGCGGACGTCCTCAGCGGTGATGCTGGCCGCCAGGGAGCAGCCTGCCTTTTGAGCGGGCAGCAGCACGGTCTTCTCCGGGTTGAGGATCTTGGCTGTCTCGGCCATGAAGCGCACCCCGCAGAAGACAATGATATCTTTGTCGGTCTGCGCGGCGATGCGGCTCAGCCCCAATGAATCGCCCACATAATCAGGGATCGAGTGATACAGCGCTGGCTCCATATAGTTGTGCCCGAGGATGACGGCGTTCCTCTCGGCCTTCAGGCGGTTGATCTCGTAGGCAATCTCGGCTTTGATATAAATTTCAGGCTCAGGCACCACATGCTTGAGTTTAACGAGCATTTCATTCAAAAAGGTTTCGTAAGACATATTTTCTCCAGCAAGTTTATTGACGACGGACCCTTCGGCGGGCTCAGGGCAAGCCGCGGTCAGCGGTCGGCGGTCATTTCAGCCGCATACTCACATCCAAGGCCGTCGCCGAATGCGTCAGTGCGCCGACCGAGATGAAATCAACGCCGGTTTCGGCAATCGCCCGCACCGTCTCCAGCGAGACGTTGCCTGAGGCCTCCAGCGGCGCTCGCCCGCCCGAGACTTCGACAGCCCGACGCATAGTTTCCAGGGACATATTATCGAGCATGATGCGATCCGGCAGCAAGGCCAGGGCCTCTTCGAGTTCCGCCAAATCTTTCACTTCGACCTCGATGGGGTAGCAGTTGCCGAATTTGCCGCGCACCCGTTTCACCGCAGCGGAGATGCTCCCCGCACCGTCAATATGATTGTCTTTGATCAGCGCCATATCATACAGCCCCAGCCGATGATTCCGACCGCCGCCCATGCGCACGGCATACTTATCGAGGGCGCGCCAGCCGGGGGCTGTCTTGCGCGTATCCAGGATCACCGCCTTCGTTCCGGCAACCGCTTCGACATACTTCCGTGTCAGCGTCGAGACTCCAGACATGCGGCCCAAGAAATTCAATGCCGCCCTTTCTGCTGCCAATAGCGATACGCCCGAACCGACGACAGTCGCCAGAAGTTCCCCGGCCTCTACCGCCGCGCCATCGGGTATCCGGGCTTCGAAGGTAATGGTTGGATCAACAAGCGTAAAAATTGCCCCCGCCGCCGGCAATCCCGCGACCACGCCGCAAGCCTTTGCAGTGATCCTGCCCTCGAGAACGCAATCCGGCTCGATGGTAGCAGTGCTGGTGATGTCGCCTTCTGTCAATCGCCCCTCACCCCGCACAGTATCTGAAGGAGGCAATAAGTCTTCCTCGAGGCTCAATTGGAATAACTTCAAGACAGCAGCCTGTTGCAAGTCCTCGGGGAGCGACCGACTAACAAGCGCTAAACGCTCATCGAGTGCAAAACGTTCGTGATTCGATCCAGACATGGTTCACATCCTCAGGCAAACCGCCAGGGGCTGTTTGCGGTTTGATCCTGTGTCAATTATACTAAGGTGCGAGGCCATTATCATGAGACAACTCGACACCGAAGTACTCGTCATTGGCGGCGGCGCGACTGGCGCGGGGGTCCTCCGCGATCTGGCCATGCGCGGCTTCGAGGCCGTGCTGGTAGAAAGGCGCGACCTGACCTACGGCACCACCGGGCGATTTCATGGATTACTGCACAGCGGCGGTCGTTATGCAGTCAAGGACCCCGGAGCAGCCAGAGAGTGCATCCAGGAAAATCGAATCCTGCGCAGGATCATGCCCCATTGCATCGAGGACACCGGGGGCTTCTTCGTCTGTACCCCCTGGGATGATCCAGGATATGCGGACTCCTTTTTGGAGGGTTGCCGCGTTGCGGGGATTCTTGTCGAGGAAGCGCCCATCGGCAGAATGCTCGCAGAGGAGCCGCTGCTCGACCCGCAGATCAGCCGCTGTTTCCGCGTCCCCGACGCCGCCGTCGACTCCTTCGCCGCTGCTCACGCCAACGTGGCTTCGGCGCGCGAATACAAAGCAGATATCTTCACCTACTACGAAGTCATTCGACTGCTGACCGAAGGCGGCGGACGGCGGACGGCGGTCAGTGATCGGTCGTCCGCTGTCGTTGGCGCGCTCTGCCATGATCTGGTCAAAGACGAGCAAGTCGCCATCCACGCTGATCTGGTGGTCAACGCCGCCGGGGCCTGGGCTGGGAAAATCGGCGCCAGCGCGGGCGTGGAAATCGCCATCCGCCCCGGAAAAGGCGCAATGATCGCTGTCAGCCAGCGAATCGTCAACACAGTCATCAATCGCTGCAAAATGCCCTCCGATGGCGACATCCTCGTGCCCGCCCACACCGTAGCCGTGATGGGCACCACCGATGTGCAAGTCCCCGACCCCGACAGCTTCGCCATCGAGCCTTGGGAGGTGCAACTCCTGCTGGAGGAGGGCGAGAAAATCATCCCTGGCTTCAAAGAGATGCGTATGTTGCGCGCCTGGGCCGGCGTGCGCCCGCTCTACCAGGAAACCAGGGCTGAGGATTCCCGCGACATCACCCGCTCCTTCGTCCTGCTCGATCACCAGGAACGCGATGGCGTCTCCGGGCTGATCACCATCACCAGCGGCAAGTGGACCACCTACCGCAAGATGGCCGAGGCGACGGTTGACCTGGTATGCGAGAAGCTGGGTGTGAAGCGAGAGTGCCGCACTCATTTGGAGGTGCTCCAGGCAAAGGACAGCAGACAGCGGACGGTAGACTGCCGTCGGTCGTCTGTAGACCGCGGTCTACCTCGTTATCATCTCCTCGGAGAACGCCTGGCTCGCATCGAAAAACACGAAGCCTACGGCCAACTGATCTGCGAGTGTGAACTGGCGGCACACGCCGATGTCGAGCGCACCATCACTGAAGGGGAAGCCAAAACGCTAGACGACATCCGGCGGGATGTACGTTTAGGAATGGGACCTTGCCAGGGTGGGTTTTGCACGCTGCGCGCCGCGGGGATCTTGCATCAGTTGACAGTAGACAGTGGTCTGTGTACGGTGGAGGAGACGAATGCTGCCTTGCGCGATTTCCTGGAAGAACGTTGGAAGGGCATATTGCCGGTGTTGTGGGGGAAGCAATTACAACAAGAACGGCTGAATGAACTCATCTATGTCAATGTGCTCGATGTCGAGCATCTGCCTGGGCCGCGGGCTTCCCGATTGGCGGCGCAGCCTTACGCACTCACCCCGTCCCCCCGACCTGCCGGTCACCCCCCTTCCCCTCTCCCAGAGCTTGCCCTGAGCGAAGCCGAAGGGTTGGGAGAGGGGAAGGGGGGCGGGGGGGGGAGGGGTGAGGGCGTCGTCGTCATTGGCGCGGGCCTCGCCGGGCTAACCGCTGCCTGGCGAGCCTCACAGAACGGTCGGCGCGCCAAAGTGATCGCCAAAGGCTGGGGCGCCACACACTGGGGGTCAGGCTGCATTGACGTTCTCGGTTATCATCCCATCGGCGCTCGAGAGCCTGTCGCAAATCCCGAAGAGGACGTCCAACGCTTGATAAAAGAAAATCCAGAACATCCCTACGCGTTGATCGGATTGGAAGAGCTGCACGAGGCTTTGTCGGCTTTCCAGGAGTTGTGCCGGGAATCAGGCTACCCATTGAGCGGCGCGCTGGATCGAAACTGGCTGCTGCCCTCCGCGGCTGGCGCGGTCCGACCAACCTGCCTGGCTCCAGAGACGATGTTCGCTGGAGACTTGCATTCCGATGAGCCAATGCTGATCGTCGGTTTCGAGGGCTATCATGACTTCTTCCCCCACTTCGCGGCGGCCAACCTGAAAGCGCAAGGCTTCGAAGCGCGGGCTGTTACCATCGAACTCCCCAGTCTGCAATCACGCCGGCGTGTGGACACGATGACATTGGGGCGTTCGTTCGATCTGGAAGTTTTCCGCGCCGAAGTGGCCGAGGCCGTCAAGCCGCACCTGGGAGACGCTGCCCGCCTGGGATTTCCGGCGGTTCTGGGATTGAAGAATCCCATCGGGGCGTTGAGGGATCTGGAATCCCGTTTGGGGCGCAGGATATTCGAAACGCCCGGCCTGCCGCCCTCGGTTCCAGGGATCAGGCTCCACAATCTTCTCGTTAAGGCCATCCAAGAGGCAGGCGGGAGCGTTTACAACGGGATGGAAGTCACCGGAGCGATCACAGACGACAGAAACCAGCCAGCCGTCAGTCGTCAGCCGTCGGCAGGCGGCGGCCGCATCGAAGCTGTGCAAACCGAATCCGCTTCGCGCTTCGCGCTTCACGCTGCACAGGAATTTATCCTGGCTACCGGTGGATTCTTAGGGGGCGGAGTCAAAACATATTCTAATGGCTATGCGCAGGAAATGGCCTTCGATCTCCCATTGTATTCGCTCACTCAGAGTGAACAACGCTTCCAGGCCACCTTCTTGCATCCCGAAGGGCAGCCTGTATTCCGCTTCGGGGCGCGCGTGGAAGCAGATCTGCGCGCCGGTTACGAAAATCTATATATCGTCGGCAGCGCCCTGACCGGCGACTTTTTGCGAGAGCGTTCGCTGGAGGGCGTGGCGCTGGTAAGCGGGTACGCGGCAGGGAAGAATGTAGGCGCAAAATGACTTCCCCCTCTCACCCCTCCCCACGCATACCAGAACTCACCCTCGATCAGTGCATCAAATGCAACATCTGCGTCTCAGCCTGCCCGGTGGTCGCCGTCGAAGACCGTTTCCCCGGGCCGAAATACGCTGGGCCACAGGCAGGACGCTTCCGGGGAGCCAGGCAGCCCTCCCCCGATCGATCAGTGGATTTTTGCAGCGGATGCCGGGTCTGCAATATGGTCTGCCCGAATGGGGTCAAGATCGCCGAGATGAATGCCCGCGCCCGGCGTGATATTGTCGCTAGTGGAAAAGTCCCCTTCGTGCAGCGCCTGCGCAACAACCTGATCGCCCGCACGGAACTGTTAGGGAATCTCGCACAACCGATTGCGCCCATAGCGAATATCCTGCTGAGTAACTCCATTATCCGGGGCATCACCGAATCGACACTGAGCATCGCCAAAGATGCATATTTTCCACCTTTCGCACCTCAAAGGTTTTCGCGATGGTGGAGAGAAACCAGAAAGCCGGTTTCTCGAAGAAACCTGGTTTCTAGACAGCACCCAAAAAACAAAATCCGCGTTCATCCTCGTTCATCCGCGTCCCATGTTGTTTTCTTCCACGGCTGCGCCACTGAATATTACGAGCCCCACGTCGGGCGCGCTGCCATCCATATTCTGGAGGCCAACGGCTTCGAGGTCATCATCCCGCCCCAAAACTGCTGCGGGTTACCGCTTCTCTCCAACGGCGAATTCCAAGCTGCCCGGCGTTATCATGAGAACAATGTGCGCAGTTTAGCGCCCTACGCGCGGCGGGGAATCCCCATCACCGGTACGTCTACAAGCTGCACCCTCACCCTCAAGGAAGAAGCCCCCGAGCTGCTCGACATGCACGATGAGGATACGCGTTTGGTAGCAGAGCACACCTATGATTTCCATGAATTCTTATTACAGTTATTGGATATTGGTAAATTGGTTACTGAGAATCTCAGTCCGATTCCGCTGCGACTGGGGTATCACCAACCCTGCCAGTACCGCGCCCACCGCATCGGCAGCCCGGCCCTCGAGATCATGCGCCTGATTCCAGAGCTACAAATCGTCGAGAGCCACGCCGATTGCTGCGGCATCGCCGGAACGTATGGCTACAAAAAGGAAAAATACGAGATCAGCATGGCCGTGGGGCAGCCGCTCTTCGATTTCGTGCTAGATGTCGGCGGGCCTATGGCGGTATGCGACAGCGAGACCTGCCGCTGGCAGATCACCCATGGCACGGGGATGCCCAGCATCCACCCGGTGGAGTTATTAGCTGCCGCGTATGGTTTCGAGCCTGAGGGCGCGCTGGCCGAAGTGCTCCATCACCAACTTTCGTTGAAGGTATAATTCACCTCCATGGCGATCATCCAGACCTATCCCACGCCCGATGAACTGGCCCACGCCGCTGCGGATCACTTTGCGGCGCTGGCGCAGGAGGCCATCTCAAGTCACGGTCGCTTCTCGGTGGCTCTGGCAGGCGGTTCCACGCCGCGCGCTACATACGAACTTCTCGCCACCATCGAATACGCCCAGAAAGTGGACTGGGAACGGGTGCACGTATTTTGGGGCGATGAATGGGCGGCGCCCCCCGGCCACGAGGACAGCAACTACCGCATGGCGTACGAAACGATGCTCAAATACCTGGCGATCCCCAGAGCGAATATCCATCGCGTTTCAGGCGAGGCCTGGCCGCAGGACGCCGCCCAGGCGTACGAAAATACCATCCATCAATTCTTCCACCCACGTCCGACCAGCTTCGACTTGATCTTATTGAGCATGGGAGATGATGGCCACACCGCCGCCATTTTCCCCAGAACAATGGCCGTCCACGAAGATGCCCTCCTGGTGACGGCCTGCTTCGTCGAGAAGCTCGAAGCCTGGCGCGTCACCTTCACCCCCCGGCTGATCAATGCCGCCCAGAACGTCATCTTTCTGGTATCCGGCGAGCGCAAAGCCCGACGTCTGTGGCAGGTGCTGGTGGGGCCGTATCAGCCTGAGGTCCTGCCCGCCCAGGCGATCCGTCCCACTCGAGGCCGGCTGCGCTGGCTGATAGACCAGGCTGCCGCCTTACATCTTCAATCAGGGACTAACCCGTGAACAGGTAAGAAAATCACATGGGGATGGTCGGTGTGTTGCAGGGACGGGGGAAATGAGGTAAGATAAGAATCTACGGCGTGATGCTCCCTTTTGCCCATACACACACGCTGACCACGCCATGTACGCGACTTTTTGGTGGAGTTGGTTGGCACAATTGGAGATCATCTCATTTCGCCAGGAGCGTCGGGGGTAGTCGGCGTTCTCCGGCACTCCAGCCAACCCGTTGATTATGATAAAGAAACCTCGCCTGGTTATTTTCATTATGATCGTCGCGCTCTTGATCATCGCGCATCCCGTCTTCGCTTCTGATAATACGAAATCCGATGACGGCGCAGTGATCTGCCTACCAGGAGCTTATATCAACACGGTCAGCGACTGCCTGGCTTCGGGGCCGGCTCAATATTTGACGCGCCTGGCCCAGACGGGCATTACGCTGCCTGCCGAACCTTTTCCAATTCAATACCCAGATTTCGCCTTAACCTATATCGAATATCAATACGCCCAGGTGCGCACCGATCGAGCGCCGGTCTACGGTTCTTTGGAACAAGCCATCGAAGGCAAAGATAAAAACGCCATCCGCCGGATCGATTCTCCCTTCAGCTTTGTATCCTACTACGAGGACACCGTCATTGACGGGGCGCGCTATTACGAAATCGAAACCGGCAACTGGATGACGGCCTTCGATGTCAGCCGCGTCACACCGCCCAGGTTCCAGGGTTTGGCCTTCACCCAAACGCCTCCGCGGCCCTTCGGTTGGGTGTTGAGTTATCTGAGTCAAACCAGCGGCTACGTCGAGGCCAAACGAACTCCGGGGAATCAAGCAAAAGATTATACAGGAATCACCTATCAGAATCATGAACTGGTCTGGGTCTACGACACCGCCGAAGCCGATGGCGCCGAGTGGTATATGATCGGCCCCGATGAATGGGTGCCCCAAAATGTCATCGCCCGGGTGATTCCCAACACCACCCCGCCCCAGGGCGTATCCGGCGACCGGTGGATCGAAATCAACCTCTTCGAACAAACCATGGCTGTCTACGATGGGGACGAACTGGTTTTCGCTACTCTGGTCGCCAGCGGCCTCGAGCCCTTCTGGTCCCGCCCCGGCCTGTTTCAAATCTACGAGAAACTCGAAAGCACGCCCATGCGCGGCGCATTCGAACTCGATCGCTCAGACGCCTACTATCTCGAAGATGTCCCCTGGACGATGTACTTCGATCAGGCGCGCGCCCTGCACGGAGCGTACTGGCGCGCGAACCTGGGATTCCCCCAATCGCACGGCTGCGTCAATCTCTCCATCGGCGACGCACATTGGCTCTTCGAATGGGCGAATCTTGGGGATTGGGTCTACGTCTGGGATCCCTCCGGCGAAACCCCTGTAGATCCAGAATTCTATGGGGCTGGCGGCGCCTGAAAATCGAGGTAGAAAAACCTTGAACCAAGGCGATTGCTCACCACACAACGCTGTGAAACGGATTAGCCCGAAAAAAGGGTGTGCGAAGGGGGCGTAGCCCCCTTCGCACACCCTTTTTTTCGGGAACTTCCCCGTATGGCTGACGTGAAGAATCTCCTATGAACAACTATGATGTTATCGTCATCGGCGCGGGACCTGGGGGGTATGTAGCTGCCATTCGCGCCGCGCAACTCGGTTCGAAAACCGCCATCATCGAAAAAGAATGGCTGGGAGGGGTGTGCTTGAATATTGGTTGTATTCCCTCGAAATCGCTGCTCAAGAATGCTGAAGTTGCGCGCATCTTACGAAAACGCGGGCGCGAGTTCGGTTTCTCGTTCGAGAATCTGGAGCTGGATTTCGGCACAGCCGTAAAACGCAGCCGCCAGGTCTCGGGGCGGTTGACCAAGGGGGTTGGCTACCTGATGAAGAAGAACGACATATCGGTGTACATGGGCGCAGCCAGATTGACCGCCAGAGACACGGTCGCCGTGACCGACGATGAGGGAAAAACCCATGCGCTGCAGGGTAAAAATATCATCGTGGCTACCGGCGCCAGCCCCTTCATCATCCCTGGCGTGGTAGTAGACGGCGAAAAAGTCGTCACCTATCGAGAGGCGATTCTGCAAGAAAAACTGCCTGAGTCTGTCATCATCGTCGGCTCTGGAGCCATCGGCCTGGAATTCGCTACCATCTGGAACTCCTATGGGGCGCATGTGACCATCGTCGAGATGCTGCCGCGCCTGGCACCTTTGGAGGACGAAGAAGTCAGCGACGAACTTGCCAAAGCCTTCAAGAAAGAAAAGATCAACGCCCTGGTCAATGCCAAAGTCGAGAAGATCGAGGCGGCCGAGAGCGGCGTCAGGGTGACCATCAGCGGCGAAGGCGGCGAGCAGACCATCGAGGCCGAACAGGCGCTGATGGCCATTGGCTTCAAACCCAACACCCACGGTATCGGTCTGGAAGATGTCGGCGTGAAGCTGACCGAGCGCGGGGCTATCGAGATCAACGAGCGCATGGCGACCAACGTGCAAGGCGTCTGGGCAATCGGCGATGTGACTGCTAAATTAATGCTAGCGCATGTCGGCTCAGCGCAAGGTATCCTCTGCGCGGAGAATATCACGGGGGTAGAAACCCAACCCCTCGATTACGAGATGATGCCGCGAGCGACCTACTGCCAGCCGCAAATCGCCTCTTTCGGCGTGACCGAAGCGCAGGCCAGAGAACGCGGCTTCGAGGTCAAGGTGGGTCGCTTTCCCTTCCAGGCCAACGGTAAAGCCCTGGGATTGGGCGAGTCGGCTGGATGGGTCAAACTGATCGCCAATGCCAAAAACGGGAAAATCCTCGGCGCTCATCTGATCGGCCCCGAGGTCACCGAACTACTGCCCGAGTTAACCCTTGCGCAGATGCAGGAACTGACCCCTGCCGAGATCGCCCGCAACGTGCACGCTCACCCCACCCTGAGCGAAGTCCTTATGGAGGCTGCGCACAACATCGAGGGGCATGCCATACACATATAGCAGCCATCTTCGGAAGGATTTCTTTGTGTTCTTGGCGTCCTTCGTGGATCACAGGCTATCAGGAGTTTATTGAGTCAGCGTCAGGTCGCCCCAGGTCATTGGCTGTGGCAGGTAACGGGTGGGCACATTCGAGATCATGCTTTGCTGTACATTTTCGGAACCGGTATCATTATCCGAGACTGAAAAGGCAAAGCCAAAATGCTGCCCGGCATAGGGGTTGACTCCGAACAAGCCCCAAGGGATCGCTAATTCGATATGGTAGCCGTTGGCCGTGCCCATCACCCCGATGGAGACATTGGAACGCGGTCCCGCCACCCCTGCTGGATACCAGAGATAGGCCTCGGGGTTGTTACCCTTGCTTGGGTTTCCAGGCGACACCCCCAACTGGTAGTCATCGTCGCTCAACACATTGAGGTAGTAATCAGCCCCAACCCGCGTATCCAATAGGATCTCCACGCTATCTCCGCGGAACAGATATTTCCCAGTAGCATTTTGATGATACTGGTCATCTTTGACACGCGCCCCCACATACAGATAGCTTTCATCCCAGGTCACCATCACATTAGCTGAAAGATCGATTTCTTCGCTGATCTTACCCGCCCCATATACCGGATAGGAGGCCGGGTAGATCGCTGCATCCCAATCGCTCAATTCCCCATCCAGATTGGGCGAATCGGCAACATAGGCCGCGGTGATGCTCGTCCCTGGGCGCATGCCTGGCCCGGCGTAGGAAACTGTGGGGGTGAGGGTAATGGTGGGTACAGGGGTATTGGTTGGGATAGGCGTTGATGTGAGCGTAGGGGTCTCCGTGGGCGTGGGCGTATCGCTTGCCACGGCCTGGATAGCAGCCCCCTGCCCCGCATCGCTTGTGCTGGTGGGTGCGAGCGCCGCCGCAGTTTGCTGGCTGATCTGCAACAGATCAATGATCGCTGTCATGGTGAAATCTGGGGTAGAGGTCACTACGATAACAATTGGTGTTGGAGAGACAAAGTAGTTACATGCCAAGACGCCCAAGAACAAGACAACAACTGCTAAAGAGAATTTTCTTCTTAGAGAGTTCATTTGCACTCCTCTCAGGAAAATCGCTTCCTGCCAATACGGGTTATTGATTCCATTTTATCAACCTACATTGAACGTTACACGTTTCGTGCCTGAAAGGCGCCTTGTAAAAAAAGGCGACCCATGGGTCGCCTTCTTATCTTTGCCGGATAACAAAAACCCCGCTATGCCGTGTGCAACTAAGTTTTGAACCTGCTTTCGCAGGTATTGGCCTTCATCGGTAGATCCGCCTTGGCCGAAGCCTATCGCGTCACTATCGTAATATCAGGCCAGACGATCAGTAAGTGTTGGCTCAAAACGCATGGGCTGCATCACGAACAAAGCAGGGCGTGATTCTTATACCATAAAAGAATTTCCATGGGAAGGTACGTTTGTTCTAACCGGGCATTTTCTAATGTTTCACGGATAGACCCGATTTATGGTGCGAGGGAACGGGATTGTTTCACGGATATGATGAATGCCGCAAATCCAGGAGACCGTGCGCTCGACGCCCAAACCAAATCCGCTGTGTGGCACACTGCCAAAGCGGCGCAGCTCCATATACCACTTATAGGCATCCTCGGGAAGCCCGTGCTCGTGGATGCGCTGGAGCAGCAACGCCGGATCCGAGATGCGCTCGCTGCCGCCGATGATCTCACCGTACCCTTCGGGGGCCAACAGATCAACGCTCTTGCATACCTCTGGACGGCCAGGCCAGGGTTCCATATAGAAGGCCTTGACTGCTGTGGGATAGCCGTATACGAAGACCGGCTTATCGAATTGTCTGGTCAAAGCGATCTCGTGGGGTGCGCCGAAATCCCCTCCCCAATCGAAAGCCAATTGCTCTTTCTCTTCAGGGTCCGCGGTCTTTTCGCGGACCTCAGCGATCCTCTCGACCGCCTCATCATATGAGATGCGCTGGAATGGCGGGGAAATCATTTCCAGGGAGGAAGTATCCCGTCCTAATGAAGCCAACTCCGGGGCGCGTTCTTCTAAGGCGCGCCGGACAATGTGTGAAACGAATTGCTCCTCGATCTCCATCAGCTCATCGAGATCACAGAAAGCGACTTCCGGCTCGACCATCCAGAATTCGGTCAGGTGGCGGCGGGTTTTGGATTTCTCCGCCCGGAAAGTGGGGCCGAAACAGTAGACTTTCTTGAAGGCATAGATATTGGCCTCATTGTAAAGTTGCCCTGTTTGAGCCAGGTAGGCAATCCCCTCATCGAAATAGGGAGTACCAAAAAGGGTGGTCGTCCCCTCGGCGGCCGCGGGCGTCAGGATGGGGGTGTCCATATTGATGAAGCCGTTCGTATCCAGCCACTCGCGGATGGCGCTGATCACCGTCGCACGCACACGCAGGATAGCCCACTGACTGGGCATACGCAGCCAGAGATGACGGTTCTCCAGCGCGAAATCCGTGCCATGCTCTTTGAGGGACATCGGGTAATACTCGTCTGCGATTTGGATGACCTTGATCCCCGTAATGCCGATCTCGAAGCCGCCAGGGATGCCGGGGGCGCGGCCGTCAACCCGAACCAGGCCGCTAATCTCTACCGACGACTCCTGAGTGATATGCACGATCTCCTCGAAAGTCTCTTCGGGGAGATCGTTCTTGAAAGCCACACATTGTACAAAGCCATAACCATCCCGGACGAGAAGGAAAACCAGCTTGCCTTTGTGAGTGCGGTTATACACCCAGCCCTGAATAGTGACTTCTTGGCCGACATATTCGCTAATCTGTTCGATTCGGATAATCGCTGTCATAAAGGCTCCTCATCAACCAATCTACCAATTTACCAATGACCAGTCTACCACCGACCAATTTACTATCTTCCCGCTATACATCCAATTCGATATGCAATTCTTCGAGCTGCTCATCTTCCACTCGAGACGGCGCGCCTGCCATTACGTCTCGGGCGTTTTGATTCTTGGGGAAGGCGATCACCTCACGGATATTGGTTTCCCCGGCCAGGATCATGCAGATGCGGTCGATCCCCGAGGCAATGCCGCCGTGAGGAGGGGTGCCATACTCGAAGGCTTCCAGGATGTGGCCGAAACGCTCTTGAGCGACTTCGGTTTCCAGCCCAATCAACTCGAAGACCCTGGCCTGCAATTCCCGGTTGTGGATACGGATCGAGCCCCCGCCGACTTCGTAGCCGTTCAATACCATATCATATTGTTGCCCTCGCGCCCTCCCAGGCTCGCTGTCGAGCAGAGGCGCATCTTCCGGCATCGGCGAGGTAAACAGATGGTGACTGGGGTCCCAACGCTTTTCCGCCTCGTTCCACACCACAAAAGGAAAATCAACCACCCAACAAAAACCTAACGCCTCTGGATCGCGTAGGCCCAGGCGGTCTCCCAGGAATTCACGCAAACGGCCCAAACTCTCGAAAGTCACTTCGGGCCTGGCGGCCACAAACAGCAACAGGTCGCCAGATTCAGCTTCGAAACGCCTGGCGATCTCTGTCAGAGTTTCTTCGGGAAGGTATTTGGCAAAGGATGAACGTTGTTCGCCAGCCGAGGTCAGGGCGATATACGCCAATCCCTTTGCGGCATACTGAGCGACGAACTCAATCAGTTCCTCGATCTGCCTACGGCTGTAATCGCCCAAACCACGAGCCTTGATGCCGCGCACATGGCCGCCGCTTTCTGCTATCTCTTCGAAAACGCGGAAACCACTGCCCGCCGCCAGGTCGGTGATATCTATGAGTTCCATACCGAAGCGGATGTCGGGACTATCTTTCCCAAAGCGCCTCATCACCTCATCATAAGTAAAGCGCGGCCAAGGGGACTCCAGCACACGTTTCCCGGGGACGATTTCAGCGACCAACCTGGTGAACAAGTCCTCTGTCAATCTCATCACATCTTCCCGTTCGACGAAGGACATCTCCAGATCGAGTTGGGTGAACTCAGGCTGACGGTCGCCACGCTGATCTTCATCCCGGAAACAGCGCGCGATCTGGAAATAACGCTCCACCCCGGCGACCATCAATAACTGTTTGAGCTGTTGAGGCGACTGAGGCAGCGCATAGAATTCCCCGGGGTGGACTCGCGAAGGAACCAGGTAGTCACGCGCGCCCTCTGGGGTGGTCTTGAATAAAATGGGGGTTTCTACTTCCAGAAATCCATTCCTATCCAGATAATCGCGAATGAACTTGACCACTTGATGGCGCAACACCAGATTACGGCGCATGCGCTCTTTGCGCAAATCAAGGTAGCGGTAGCGCAATCGCACCTGCTCGTCAACTTCTTCTTCTTTGTTGATATAGATGGGAGGCGTTTTGGCAGGGTTGAGGATCTTGACTTCTCGAACCTCTACCTCGATCTCACCTGTGGACATCTCAGGGTTGAAAGTTCCCTCTGGGCGTCTGCGCACCCAGCCTTTCGCCTGGATGACCCACTCCGAACGGACAGGCTCCATGATCTTGTGCGCTTCTGGATACAGATCAGTGTTCGAAACAATCTGGACCATCCCAAAACGGTCACGCAGATCTATGAAGGTCACGCCGCCATGGTCTCGGCGGCGGTGAACCCAACCAGCCAGGGTGACTTCCTGATCCAGGTGTTTCGCGGTCAATTCTCCGCACGTGTGCGATTTATACATGAGTGCCTCCATCAAAGATTGCAGGTTTGCTCGTTTGCTGGCGTTTTGCTTATGCGCATTTTCATTCTCACTACATAAAAAATCGCCCTTTGCTCTGGGCATCGGGCGATCGGTTCGCAATCATCAAATTCAACGAATTGACAGCCTGCACCGTACCACCCGACGCTGATCGTCGGTAGCATTGGCGTTATGATTATCGTCAATCGGCAGGTAAGTCAATTTCATCGTTCAGAACCCTATCAATATTTTGTTGCATTATAACACAGGTATTCCAGGAGTCCACTGAAACAATTACGAGTAGAGGATTCGTGGCGGCATAAATGGGGGTGCGTGCTGCGCACCCCCATTTATGCCGCCACGCCCCCTTTTTCATACTTTCGACGCCCGGAGTAATTCCTATCACTTTTATCTCATTACATCCCTAACCCCTCCTCTGTGACAAACATCACTAAAAAGGAGCTACCCACTATGTTATATTTATCACAGATTAATGTATGGACATAAGTGTATATCCTGATAGCTGCAATCATTAGCCAGAGGAAAACATCATGACCAATCTTCGGGCCGAAATCAACAAATTACACGCCAGTATTTGTAGTGGTCTGGCAGACCCAACCCGTATTCTGATCCTGTATACGTTACATGATCGTCCCCACAACGTCAGCGAACTCGCTGAAAGCCTCGAACTGCCCCAACCTACGGTATCTCGTCATCTACAAGTGTTACGTGAACGTCAAATGGTCCTGGCCGAGCGAGAAGGCCAATCGGTTTATTATTCGCTGGCCGATGTTCGCATCATCGAGGCTATGGATCTGCTACGGGCGGTTCTGGCAAGCCGACTACAAGACCAAAGCGAACTGGCCGAATCAGTTGGCCTGGAAATCTCGTCCTAAACTCGTCACCAATTTCAGGAGACTCTTTATGAAAACATTATTGATCCTCGGCGCCGGAACTGGCGGCACCATGGTCGCCAACAAAATGGCCCATGAACTCGACCCCCTGGAGTGGCGCATCATCATCGTTGATAAATTCGAAACCCACTACTACCAACCCGGTTTCCTCTTCATCCCCTTCGGCATCTACTCCCCGGATGATGTCATCAAGCCCAAGCGAGATTTCATCCCTCGGAATGTCGAATTCATCCTGTCCGATATCGAACTGATCGAGCCAGATAAGAACCGCGTCACACTCACCAAAGAGAACAAAGTCATCCACTATGATTATCTGGTAATTGCTACAGGCACTCGAACCCACCCTGAAGAAACCGAGGGCCTGGCCGAAGATGGCTGGCATGAGAACAAATTCGATTTCTACACCATCGAGGGCGCTACAGCGCTGAGCCGCTTCTTCAAGTTCTGGAAGGGCGGTCGCATGGTGCTCAACATCACCGAGATGCCCATCAAGTGCCCCGTAGCTCCCCTGGAATTCCTCTTCCTGGCGGATTGGTTCTTCCATGAGCGCGGCATCCGTGACGATGTCGAGATCACCTTTGCCACGCCGTTGGATGGCGCATTTACCAGACCGCGCGCATCAGCGATCCTGGGTGACATGCTGGGCCAAAAAGGGATCAACCTTGTTTCGGAATTCAATATCGGCAGCGTTGACAACAGCAAACAGGCCATCGTCTCCTGGGATGAACGCGAGGTCGAATATGATGTTTTAGTCACCATCCCCACCAATATGGGCGCCGAAGTCATCGCCCGCTCTGGAATGGGCGATGAGCTTAACTACGTACCGATAGATAAACACACCTTACAATCAGAAAAATGGGAAAACGTCTGGGCGATCGGCGACGCGGGTAACGCGCCCACCTCGAAGGCTGGCTCCGTAGCGCACTTCATGCTGGACGTGCTCATCGAGAATATGCTCCGCCACATGGAAGGCTTGAAGCCGCTGCCCAAATTCGACGGTCACGCCAATTGCTACATCGAATCCGGCTTCGAGAAGGGCATCCTGATAGATTTCAACTATGATGTCGAACCCCTCCCTGGCAAGTTCCCCCTGCCCGGATTTGGACCATTCTCCCTGCTCAAGGAGTCGGCCGCCAACCATTGGGGCAAGATGGCTTTCCGCTGGATGTATTGGAATATCCTGCTCAAAGGCGGCGAAATGCCTTTCGAGTCTCAAATGACCATGGCAGGCAAGTGGGCTTAAAGGAGCGCATAATGGCTGATGATCTAGCCCTCCTCCATCAAAAAGTTGATTTGCTCACCGAACAAGTCGCCGCGCTGACTGCTCACGCCGAAATCCAGCAGCGCAGACAGCGCGAGTTCGACGAGTTGAAGAACGACGCTATTCCGATCGTCAACCACATGATCAAGTTGAGCATTGATGAACTGGCTGATATCGGCGAAGATTTCGAAGTCGAAGATCTGTTTTTCCTGGTAAAACGGGCGATCCGCAACACACATATGCTGCTTGCGCTATTCGACCGCCTGGAAGCATTGATGGGAATCGCCGACGAAACGGAGCTTTTGGGTAAACAGGTTTTCAATTACGCAGTCGAACAACTGGATCAATTCGAACGGGAGGGTTATTTCGCCTTTGCCCGCCAGGGTTGGGGAATTGTCGAACGCATCGTCACGGAATTTTCCGAGGAGGATGTGCTCGCTCTGGGTGATAATATTGTCACGATCCTGAGCACAATCCGCAACATGACCCAACCCGAAATCATGACCCTGGTGAATAACGCGGTTGGGGTCATTCGGAAAGAAATCCCCGAAACCGAGAAGGTATCCACCTGGGCTTTGATCCGCGAACTGAGCGACCCCAGTGTGCGCCGCGGCTTGGCCCGGATGATCAATCTTATCAAAGCGCTTGACGATCAAGCAAGTACACGAAATCAATAAAACTATCCATCTTATGTGTTCACTGAAAAAACTCATGAACGAGGGGGCGGGGCGGCATATATGGGGGTGCGTGCTGCGCACGCACCCCCATATATGCCGCCCGGAGCCTCTACTCGCAGTTTTTGCAGTGGATTCATCTTATTCTAAAGGAGTGAACTATGTCTGTGCTCGATAACCTACATTTCAACGAAGAAGGCTTCTTGATCAATCCCACTCAATGGACTAAAGAAATCGCTGTGGAATTGGCCAAGGGCGAAGGAATTGCTGAACTAACCGCAGATCACTGGAAGATCATCGAATTCTGCCGTGCAAACGCCGAAACCACCGGAGCAGCGCCCACCCTGCGGCAAATCACCAAAGGTACTGGCCTCTCGACGAAAGACCTCTTTGCGCTCTACCCCAAGGGACCCGCCAAAAAGGTCGCCAAGATCTCTGGCCTGGGCAAGCCTGAGGGCTGTGTTTAGTTTCGATAGAACACGAGAAAAATCAATCTGAGAAAAAGGAGAACCTGCAATGTCCGAAGAAAACCGCAAAATCGCATTCATCTGCTCGAAAGGCAATCTAGATATGGCCTACCCTGCCCTGATCATGGGCTGGGCTGCCCTGGGCAATGGGGTTGATGTCACCCTCTTCTTCACCTTCTGGGGCCTGGATATGATCACCAAGAAACGGGTCAACAAACTAGAAATTGCCCCCGTAGCGAACACCAGCTTCAAATTCAGCCTGATGGGCCTGCCGACGGGCAACCTGGGCATCCCCAACATCATGGGCATCATCCCTGGCATGACCGCCTTCGCAAGCTGGTTCATGAAGATGAAAATGAAGAAACTGGAAGTGCCTCCGGTGAGCGAATACCTCGAAATGCTCCACGACGCCGGCGCTAAGATCTATGGATGCAAGATGACCGTGGATATGTTCGGCCTGAAGGATAAGGATTTCCTGCCTGTGGTAGATGACGTTGTCACCGCCAGCGACTTTATAGATATGACCGAAGGCGCGCAAATTATTTTCATCTAAGAACAAGAAACACAAAAAACGCAAAGGCCGCGACGTTTCTCATCGCGGCCTTTTCGTTTCGACATGAGAGGTAATCATACTTCCTCGACGAACTCTTCATCCCCGCGATCATCAGCCATGCCGGCTGCAATATGGAATTCACTAGGGCTTTCACCCTCTTCGAAGCCCGCCAAAACGAATACGGCATTGGTAACGGTATTGCCGGGATTGCGCCATTCATGTTTGAGTTCGGCGGCAAACAGGAGGCTGTCGCCAGGCCCCATGAGGAAAAGCTGATTCTCTATGCGATATTCTAACTGGCCTCGCAAACATAGCACAAATTCGTGACCTGTGTGAGCCATAGAGAACCGGCCGCTATTCGCCCCGCTCTCCAGGGTTAGCATGAAAGGCTCCACCCGGCCGGAGAACAATTCACCACCCAACCCTTCCCATAGTCCGCGGTGAAAAGGCACCCGGGTACGTTCGTTTCCTTTGCGAAATACAATCTCCTTCTGCGGGATTTCTGTACGAAAGAAGGCTGTGATCGGCACCGCCATGGCATCCGCCAGTTTATAAAGGGTGCTTACCGAAGGAGAAGATTTGCTCCGCTCGATCATACTCAGGGCATTCGCCGAGAGTCCACTCAAGCGCGCTAATTCCCTCATGGAAAGATTGCGCTCCTCACGCAAATCGCGTAGCCGCTCACCAACATCAACAGAAATCGCATCATTGTTAAATGGTTCCATCAAGATCGCCTCCTGGTCAAATCACTGGATCCTTTTGAGATAGATTTTATGTAACTGCTCAGCCATCGAACGGATATACCCGAAAAAAGGGTGTGCGCAGGGGGCGTAGCCCCCTGCGCACACCCTTTTTTCGGGAATTTCTCCGTTTGGCTGAGTAGCTACGATTTTATCAAATAACGCGGCGCGCTATTGATCACCTGGCAAGAAAAGCGAATAACCTATCCAAATGAATAGTCAGAATAACAAGCAACCTACCCTCAAGGTGGTCAAGATTTACCCAAGGGGGGGTGACATATTTGTGCTTCCTACGTTAATATTTTCACAATGCCCGAAATCATGCAGACAGATTTGGTTGCATCCGAAATTTGCATGGTTTTGGTTGGTGTTTATTTAAGGAGGCATCCTTGAAATTCAAGCAAGTAATACCCTTTTTGGGCATAATAATTGCGACCATAGCTCTCATCCTCCCTATGAATAGCGCGCAAGCTGAAGAAGGCGAACCAGGCGCGACCTCTGAGTATTGCCTGTCCTGCCATGACTCCCCAGGAATGCAGACGACGCTGGAGTCGGGCGAAGTTCTCTACCTTACGATAGATAGAGTCATCCATGCTACCTCCGTCCATGGGCGTAATGACATCGCCTGCGGGCAATGCCACACCGATATCCAGGAATATCCACATCGCCCAATCCCGGCCGCTTCACGACGCGAATACAACCTGCAGATGTATCCGCTCTGCAAAAATTGCCATGAAAGTAATTACGACGCCACATTAGACAGCACCCACCAAAAGGCATTAGCTGCCGGTCATCCCGAGGCAGCCATTTGCACAGATTGCCATGGCGCGCATAACATCAACGAGCCGGAACCTCCACGCAGCAACATCCCCAAGATGTGCCAGAAGTGTCACTCGGAGATATACAAAACCTACGAACTCAGCGTACATGGCGCAGCTTTGATCGGCGAGGGCAATCCCGACGTCCCCACATGCATAGATTGCCACGGAGTCCACAATTTTCAAGGGCCTTCGAACTCCACCTCTTTTCACCTCTTCTCCCCCCAACTTTGTGCGAAGTGTCATGCGGATGAAATACTGATGGAACGCTACGGCATCAGCACCCAGGTCTTCGATACCTATGTATCCGATTTCCATGGAACAACGGTGGTGCTCTTCGAGAAGATCGCCCCGGATCAAGAAACCAATAAGCCGGTTTGCATAGACTGCCACGGCGTTCACGATATGCGCAAGGTGGATGACCCCGAAAGCCACGTGATCAAAGAAAATCTACTCGACACTTGCCAAAAATGTCATCCCGATGCGACGACCAACTTCCCCACCGCATGGCTCGGACATTATGAACCCAGCCCTACAGAGGCCCCATTGGTATTCTTCGTTGATCTCTTTTACAAAATCATCATTCCTGTGACCATCGGCGGCATGGCCATATTCGTCGGCGCCGATGCAGCCAAAAGGATTTCCGGGAAGATCGGGGGGAAGAAATGAGCCAGACACGCAAATACCTGCGTTTTTCGATTTCAGACCGGATCGAGCATTGGGTTCAGGTGGTTAGTTTCGGCCTGCTTGGGCTGACTGGCCTGATTCAAAAATTCTCCGAGGCCAATATCTCCATCTGGATCATCGCAGCCCTCGGCGGCATCGAAGTAGTTCGCATCATCCACCGGATTGCTGCGATCGGCCTCATGCTGGGGACGATCTACCATCTTGGGGTTGCAGGATACAAATATTACGTCAAACGCTCGCGCATAACGATGCTGCCGACGTTGAGAGATGTCACTGTCGCCTGGAACCTTTTCTTGCATAACCTGGGTTTCAAGAAAGAAAGACCTCAACAAGGACGCTTTACATTCGATGAGAAATTCGAATACTGGGCGTTCGTGTGGGGTACTGTCATCATGGGAATCACAGGCTTCATGCTCTGGAATCCAATCTCGGCTGCCAAATTCTTGCCGGGCGTCTTCATCCCTGCCGCCAAAGCCGCTCACAGCAATGAGGCGCTCCTGGCTGTGCTGGCAATCATCATCTGGCACTTCTATAACGTGCACATCAAGCACCTCAACAAGAGTATGTTCACCGGTTATCTCTCGGAGCATGAGATGTTGGATGAACATGCTCTCGAACTGGCCGACCTCAAAGCGGGTATCGCTACTATCCCCCAAGACCCCAGGCTGGTTGCCAAACGGAAACGGGTCTTCCTCCCCACCTATTCGACGATCGCCGCCGTTATGCTCGTGGGCGTCTTCTTCTTCGTAAGGGGCGAAGAAACAGCCCTCGAGACAGTTCCCCCGGCTGAAAACATCGTCGTATTCGCTCCCCTTACCCCTACCCCATTGCCAACTGCAATGCCCACTGCCACCTCCGCGCCAATCATAGGAAATACCTGGAATGGGGGGATCGCCTCCCTGGTGGAGACCAAATGTACGCAATGCCATGGACCGACAGCTATGGGCGGACTCGACCTGACCAGCTACGCAAGCGCCATGGCAGGCGGGGCTTCTGGAATAGTCATCGTTCCTGGCGACCCCAATAGCAGGATAATTGTGGGACGACAGTCCTCAGGCGATCATCCAGGCCAATTCTCTGCTGAAGAATTACAACTGGTCATTGATTGGGTCCAGGCTGGTGCGCCAGAAGAATAATCGAAACACAAGAATTGGAATATCCATGAAACGCTCTCTGAGATGGCTGAAAAGCTTCTTTTTCCCGCCAGTGGGTTCCCCGCGGTGGTTGCGCATCCTACCTTATGCCGTGCTTGGCGTGCTGACCCTGGTTGTGCTTTTAGCGTCGGCCTATGCCTGGGAATACACCAACTCCCCTGGATTTTGCGGCACATCCTGTCATACTATGCCGCCAGAATATACCGCCTACCTCACCTCCCCACACGCCCGCGTGGATTGCGTTGATTGCCACATCGGCGAAGGCTTCATCACCACGCGGATCACGCGTAAGGCAGGCGATGCAAAACATATTATCAGCCTTGCATTTCATGAGTATGAATTCCCAATCGAAGCCAAAGACATGCGCCCTTCGCGCGAGACATGCGAGCTGTGCCACTTCCCCGAGAAATTCTCCGATGACAGCCTGCGGGAGATCAAACATTTCGGTAACGATACCGAAAACACGCCGGTTTCGACCTACCTGGTGATGAAAACTGGAGGCGGATCGAAACGCCTGGGTTTAGGCAACGGTATCCACTGGCACATCGAGAATCCCATCTATTATCTACCGCTCGACAAGGGTGAGCAGGAGATTCCCTACATCCGGGTTCAGGCGGAAGATGGAACAATCATAGAATATCTCGATATCGACTCGGACATAAACCCGGCCAATATCTTAGAAGAAGATCTCGAAGAGATGGACTGCATCACCTGTCATAACCGCATTACCCATCTCGTCTATCCCCCAGAGGATATGGTGGAACAATTGTTGGACCGCGATCAGATCTCATCTTCGATCCCCGAAATACGGCGTCTGGCTGTCGAAATCCTCTACCAGCCTTACGAGAGCAGCGAACAAGCCCTGAATGCTCTCGCCGGTCTGGAAGAATTCTATCGGACTTCCTATCCTGAGTTCTATGTCGAGAACAGCGAGCTGATCGAAAAAGCCATCCTCATTCTCCAGAATAGCTATTCTCAAAGCGTCTTCCCGGAGCAGAAATCAGATTGGAACTCACATTCCAATAATATCGGCCATGAGTTCTCGCCTGGCTGTTTCCGATGTCATGACGGCAAACACCTCAACGAAAAGCAAGAAGCCATCCGCCTGGAATGTAACCTCTGCCACTCGATTCCAGTAGTCGCTACTGACGCCGATTTCGTCGCCCATATCGAGATCAGCCGCGGCCCAGAGCCAGAATCGCATCTCAATGCCAACTGGATCAGCCTGCACCGGGATGTTTATGATCCGACATGCGCCAACTGCCACACCACGGAAAATCCTGGCGGGGTGAGCAATACGTCCTTCTGCTCGAACAGCGCCTGCCATGGGAATGTCTGGGAGTATGCCGGTTTCGACGCCCCTGGCCTGCGCGAAATCTTGAGCAGCCAGCTCCCCCCGCCTGTAGAAGAACAGGCTCTGCCAGGCGAAGGCCCCCTCACTTACGCAGCCGTCATCGGGCCGCTCTTCGTCCTGCGCTGTGGAAGCTGCCATGGAGAAGGGGGCATCCAGGGCTTGAATCTCATTACCTACGAATCCACCATGGCTGGCGGAAGCAATGGCGCAGTTGTCATCCCTGGGGATCCGGAGAGCAGCTTATTGATCCAAAAACAAAGCGGGGATCAGGCCCACTTCGGGCAATTCACGGCTGACGAATTGGCATTAGTAACCGAATGGATCAAGGCTGGCGCCTCGGAGTAAATCGCCAAACGCTCAATGAGCAAAATCAAACAGGTTCCACATGCACCTCTACTGCATGTTCGGTTGAGGCATGATCTACAACCTTCATATATTGAACACCCAGGGTAAATGCCAATACCCCAAAAGCGATCACGCCTGCCCCCACAACGATCTCGATGAAAGCGGGCGAATAACTGGTGTAGAAAGCATTGATTTCATCCTGGAGATAGGTCAGGACGATCAACTGCCCCGAGAGATTCACATCCCACCGGTAGGCAACCAGCCCACCGATGACCAGCGCCAGCGCCGTCATCCGCAACCAGGCGCGGGCGCGCCATTCCTTCTTGAGCAAGATGATCATGGGGATCACGGCCCCGAAGAGCATCTCCCCAAACCAGAAATTGAATGCTAACGGGCCTTTGGTGAGCAGGCGCAGCCCCTCTGTGCGTCCTGGTTCATAAGTGTAGGTCATCGAGAAGGTGTACCAGAAGCGGAAATAGAGATAAACCACCAACGCCCAACCGATAAAATGGGCAAGCTTTTCGAGCAAAGCGTCATCCACATTGGCTTTGTCACTGACTCTCGCCGCAATCATGGAGGCTAGGATCGTCAAGGAGATACCGCCGATTATCGCCGAAGCCATGAACAGCACCGACAGGCTTGGGGTGTACCACAGCGGCCTGGCTTTGAGCACACCGTAGGTGGCGCCCAAAGATGACTGGTGCAACATGGAGAGGAAAAGCCCGGCGATAGCCAGATAAGGCGCATAATGATGAACTTTCGATAGCCAACCCGCGATTCTAGGCCAACGCCCTACGAACCACTCGGAATGTCCGATAATCGGCAGGGTTTCCAGCGTCAACACGGCGAAATACAAACCTACGCACATAGTGACTTCCCACAGAACAGAGTGCACATTCCAGAAGACAAAGGCATGCCAGAAACGTTCGGGGCGGCCGATGTCCATCAGCAGGCACAGCATCGCCATGCTATACCCGATGATGCCGATGAAAGTCGCCGTGCGGGCGACAGGTTGGTATTCCCTCAAACCGATCAAGTAAACGGCTGCGCACAGCGTAAACGCGCCCGCGCTCAGAGCAATAGACGACAGATCTATCGTGATCCACAAACCCCATGGCACAAGATCTGTCAAATTGGTGACCACTAATCCTTTAGCAAAGACGATCAGGCCGCCGATCACGCCAGCGACCATCACGGCTGTCAAACCAGCTAACCAGTAATGGAATTTCGTAAGCTTTCGAGTAAGGTTTTTGATCTTCATGGATGCTATGCCTCGAGGGAATCAGAGTTCTCTGGGCAGATATAATAGACCCGCGGCCCGGTGCCTAGATCCTCTCTAAGACGGTGGGTCACGCGCGTTTTCAAGATTTGACTCACCTGCGACTCTGGATCATTAAGATCGCCGAATACCCGCCCCCCGACGGGACAGGCGCCCACGCAGGCTGGGGTGGCTTCTGGATCCAAACCGGGCGTCAACCCGAGGGCGAGACCACGATCTACGCGCTGATAACAAAAAGAACATTTCTCGACCACGCCGCGCGGCCTGCGTTCGACTTCTGGCTCCCCCCATTCAGGCACCATGGGGTTATCGCCTGTGTACTTCTCCCAATTGAAAGCCCGGGCATTGTAGGGGCAGGCCACCTCACAATATCGGCATCCGATGCACCGATCATAGTCCATCATCACGATGCCATCGGAGCGATAGTAGCTGGCCTTTACCGGACAGACATCCACACAAGGAGCATGCTCACACTGCATGCACGGCCTCGCCACATAGATCTTCTCGCCATTGACTTCACTGGATACGATCACCCGGTTCCACGAGATGTCAGGGGCAATATCGTTATGCGCCCGGCAGGCGTTCGTGCAATACTCACAACCAATGCACTTGCCCTGGTCAATGACCATCGCCCATTTGTGGGGGCTGGACCCTACCGGTTTCGAAGCAGATGCGTTTTTAGCGATCTTCAAACTGGCAACCGCCGCGCCGCCCCCGAGGGCGAGCTTCAGAAATTCACGCCGACCTACCGTCTGTTTCTTTTCTGTCATAAGGCACCTCCTCACTCGCCCTGCTCTTCGGAATGATCCCGTACATCGAGCCGGTGATACCAGCGCTCGATCCAGGGAGCAACCAGCAATCCAAAAGCCATGCCCACCAGCGCCGATAATAGCGCGTAGTAGATCGGGCTGATCGGCCCTGGGTCGAGACTGACGCCGATATTCGCCGCCGACGCCATCGCATCTGGCTCTAGGGGTAAATCATTCGTGTGTACAGCCACGGGATCATGCATATCATAGGAATGGCACTCATTGCACGTTTCCAGCTTGACATGGAAACTGTGATCTAAAGCGGCATGCCCCTCCCCCACCTCTCCTCCCGTAGGGTTGAGATGGCAATCGGCGCATTGCAGCCCTTCGAGGCTGTGGGCGGAATGGGCGTAATTCGATGCACGCTCACGGTGACAACTGGCGCATAAAGCCTGGGCATCCTCGCCTTTCAACGAGGTCGAGTGTTGCCCATGACAGTCCACGCAAGAGAGTTCCGCCGTGCGGTGATGGCTGACCTGCCATTCGAAGACGGTCTCCTGATGGCAGTCGCCGCACAGATTCACCGAGCTGTCCGAGGGCATAGGAGTATTGGGATGATCCTTCGCGATAGGGCTGTGACAGGCCTCGCAGACGATGCCATCCGCCGCCCAGGTCCCCGAAGCGGGATCATAGCCGGTTGTATGGCAGGGAAGACATTCCTGAGGTTTCCCCCTCTCCTCCCAGGCTGTTTTGAAAGCAGGGTCGGCCATGGCCTGGCCATGACGGCTCGTCTCCCAAACGGCGACAACAGCCGGATGGCATACCTGGCAATTCGGGCCGCCAGAACTATCCTGTGGGCTGTCGCTGGCCTGAACGCCAGCGACAGCCGCTAATCCAAAGGGGATAGCAAACAGTATTGCTATGCACGCACGGAAGAGTAATCGTTTTGTCATTGCGTAATCCTTTCTAAACACCAGACGCCAGGACAGGAGCCCCTCGAAATACTCCACAGCCGAGGCAGCTCTCTCTAAGGGATCCATCGCCAGCGCGAAAATGCTGCCAGCAGGGGGTCCCCTGATTCAGAAATGCAGGGCAGTTTTGTTTACGTTCTTCTGGACAGTCGTTGAGTAACCAGCAACGCACCGTGGGCGCGAGGCTTTCAACGCCGGTGCGCTTTCGATATTCCTGGGCTTCGGCCTGCCAGCGCGCGTCCAGACGTTTGAAGAGCCAGATGACAAGCCCCGTCAGAGCTACCGGCAAGCCGAAGCGCAACAGAAACCAACCGATCGCCAGGAGCAACCCCTGAGTTGTCTCCATGAATACCTCGCTATCAGCCTGTCAACCGCCGTCGCTCCAGCATGGTCCCGACCGCCAGGCACAACGCCAAGGGCAGAATGATTCGCACAACCAACAGAGTACCTAATACTATTGCAGACATCTTTCACCTACCTTTCTCAATACAGGTTTCGATTGATGGTATGCTCAGTGTAGCAATAGAATGGCCGCAAGTAAATCGGCTGTGCGACTAGTTTCACAAACCGGAGAATGCATGATCGTATCGGACCAGCAGGGGGTGACCACCCTAGGTTATGTTCCTATTTTCACAATATATCCAATCGGTCGAATACCCGATGCATCCCCCTACAACTGAATCAACCCCTTGCGAAGGGCGTATTTGACTAACTCCGTCCTGGAGTGCAAATTGAGCTTCTGCATGATATTCTCCCTGTGAGAAGCGACTGTCTTGGGGCTGATATGCAGCCTTTCGGCGATCTCGGCATTCGTCACGCCCTCCGCCAGGAGCGCCAATACCTCTTGTTGTCGTCCCGTCAAACCGTCCAGGGCGCGAATCTCACCATCTATTTGATCCTGCATCAGATAATCTTTGACCAATAACTTCGCCAGGGACGGGTAGAGATAGACTTCTCCAGAGGCGGCCACCCGGATGGCGGTGAGCAATTCTTCGGGAGCAGCACGCTTCGGCACATAACCGCTGGCGCCCGCCTCGAGCATCTTGAAGAAATACTCCTCGTCTTCATGGATCGTCAAAGCCACGATGGCGGTATCCGGCCACAGGTCCTTGATCTGGCGGGTCGCGTCGATGCCGGAGATATCCGGCAGGCCGATATCCATCAAGATGACATCGGGGCGCAGGTCAGGGGTCAGGTTGATCGCCTCGCTCGCCATACCCGCCTCGCCGACGATCTGAACATCCTCCTCACCTTCGAGCAGCATCCGCAGGCCCGAACGCACAACCGCGTGGTCATCCACCAGCAGCAATCGTATCTTCATCTTCTTCCTTCGATTCGGTGCTGTCATGGCATGGGACTCGCACCGTGACGCGCGTTCCATCTCCAGGCGCTGATTTCAAGGTGAAATCCCCTCCCAATAACGAGGCGCGCTCTTCCATACCTAATAAACCCCAGGCGGTTTGTCCAGGCTTCATAGACTGCTCCGGGCGAAAACCCACCCCATTATCCTCGATCTCCAGCCGGATATAACTGCCTTCGTATAGGAGGCGCACCCAAACATGATCTGCCATAGCATGTTTTATGGTATTCGTCAACGCTTCTTGAGCCACCCGAAAAAGGGCTGTACTCGCTGTAGAAGATAACTCCGGAGCGCCATCGGAGAGGTTGATATCCATATCGAAATCAATGATAACACGTTCCTGCAATTCCCCGATATACCAGCGCAACGCCGCCGCCAGGCCTAGATCGTCCAAATGAGATGGGCGCAAATCTGAAATCAGCCTGCGCAACTCATCCAGGGAGCGAACTGCCATGCCCTCGAGCTGACGCAAATTGCCGGCGGCTTTCTCGATGTCCTGGCGAATGGTCGAGGAGATGCCGCGCAGCCCCAGGCCGATCGCGGTGAGCGCCTGGCCCATCTCGTCATGCAGCTCCCGGGCGATGCGCTGGCGCTCGGCTTCTTGCGCGGAAACCACCCGTCTGAGCAGCTCGCCGCGTAACGCCTCCTTGCGCTGCGCCTCATGCAGGCGAGCCGCCTGCAGATCGGCAATATGGCGCTGGGTTTCCACCTCGAAAGCGCGCAGGAAGCGCGTGACGAATACTGCCACAGCAATCGCCGCGGAAGCGCGCAGCAATTGTACGGGAAAGCCGAAGATCTCCAGGAACAGATCCTGATTGATGACTGTGGAGGGGGGCAGAGGGCTGAGGCGGGTAAATGTCTGCCCGATCAGGCCATACCAGGCAAAAGCCACCGCCGCCCAGAGGCTATCGCGGCTGAATTGTTCCAGCCCGGCCAGACGAAAAGCCCGCTGTTGATTGATCAGACCCAGGCATGCCAGCAGCGCGCCAGGGATCGCGACGACATAACGCGTCCATACATCGGCGACGTCCCATAAATCGCCGTGAATATCATATTGCCGGGCCATGGTCAGAAGCCCATATCCCCATATAGCAGCCTGGAATAGCGTGACCAGGTAGCTGAGGCGGCGGATTTTTTCATTGGGAGAGAGCAGGGAGGCTCCAAAAGCTGTCAGGAAGAAAAACGAATAGGCCAGAATCGCGATCCGAAGACTCTCCCAGGCCAAAGCGGCGATATCCTGACCGGGGAGCAGGTTCAGCTTCTCGAAGATTTCGTACCACTCATGCGCGCCGTGGATCACCCCAAAGCCGATCAAAGGATAGAGCGCATGGCGCAACCGGGGATCGGAGCCGCGATCGCGTTCGATTGCGACGATCAGGCCCATGCTGAAAAACGCCAGGCCATAGAAAAAAAAGATCAGCACTAACCCTGCGGTAGGCATGACCTGATTATACTTCAAGCAAATTCGTGATGTCGCCTATCAAACTGGGTAGTAGCTGGCTATCCCTCCTCAGTTGCGATAACAAGCCGCACTATGGTAAGATAGACCGAATTTGTCCTGATGCACATTTCGGTCGTGCTCTGTCAGGAAAAGGAATACAAAACATGAACGAAAAACGGACGATAGACCGGCGAGGATTTTTAGGTTTTATGACATGGGCCATCGGCGGGATCATCAGCGCCGGCTTTGGCATACCAGCTATTGCCTATATCATCGGCCCTGCTGCTCGAAAAGAAGAAGAACAAAATTGGATCCGATTGGGTTCAGTATCCAAGGTCGAGCTGGGAACGCCAACGCTCTTCAAGACCGAAATCGAACGCCAGACGGGCTGGATCACCAACAAGGAAGAACTCTCGTTCTACGTGTTCACCGAGAACGGGCGCGATTTCGTGGCCTTGTCGAATATCTGCACTCATCTTGGCTGCCGCGTGCGTTGGATCGCAGATCAAGGACAGTTCTTCTGCCCCTGTCACAATGCAGCTTTCGCGAAAAATGGCGAGGTGATCTCCGGCCCGCCCCCACGCCCCCTCGACCAGTATCCAGTCAAAGAGGAAGACGGTCAACTGTTCGTTTTGGGAGGAGGATAAGATGATAACGAGAGTAACGAACTGGCTCGATGAGCGAATCGGCTGGCGAAACGTCTGGGAGGCGATCTTCCTGCGGAAAATCCCAAAGGTGAACTGGTTCTACACCCTGGGCAGCGCAACCTTATTCACCGCCATCAATCAGGCAGTGACAGGCATTCTACTGACCATCTATTATGCGCCCACCCCAGACCATGCATATGACAGCGTGCAGTACATCACCACGCAAATCCCGATGGGCTGGTTGATCCGCGGCCTGCACCACTGGGGCGCCAGCGCGATGGTTGTGTTGACCGTCCTGCACATGTTGCGCGTGATTCTCCTGGGTGCGTACAAATACCCCCGTGAAGTGACCTGGTTCAGCGGTGTATTCCTGCTCCTGGTTGTAGTTGGGTTTGGCTTTACCGGATATCTGCTGCCCTGGGATCAGAAAGCCTATTGGGGTTCGACAGTCGGCACCCGCATTGCAGGCTCGGCCCCGCTGATCGGAGATTGGATCCTGCGCGTGATGCGCGGGGGCGCTGAACTCTCGGCGGTCACCCTGGCGCGCTTCTTTGGCGTGCATGTTTGGGTTTTACCCGCCTCGTTGATCCTGCTGCTAGCCATCCACATGTACCTGGTGATCAAGATCGGAATCAGCGCAACGCCAGGCCGGGAGGAAAAAGCATGAACGAGAAAGATCAGAAAGCCTACCTGGAACAATATAAAAAGGATAAGGAAAAGGGCGTTCCTTTCTATCCAGATATCCTCTTCAAAGACGCGGTCGTTTCCCTGCTCGTGTTCCTGGGACTGGTCGCCTTAGCCTACTTCATCGGCGCGCCGCTCGAAGAGCGCGCCAACCCCTCGGATACCTCCTACACCCCCAAACCAGAATGGTACTTCCTGTTCTTGTTCCAACTTCTGAAATATTTCCCTGGTGAATTGGAAGTCGTCGCCGTCGTGCTCATCCCTACCGTAGCCATCCTCCTACTCTTTCTGCTGCCCTTTTTGGATCGCAGCCCGAGGAGGCACTTCCTGGACAGACCCTGGATTACTGCGTTGGTGATTGGCTCCGTCGCGGGGATTCTCTTCCTGAGCGTGCAATCGGTCCGCGAGACGCCCCCGCCGTCCGAAGCCGGACAGGGCGACCCGGTGGCGGCGCTCTATACTGAAAATTGCGCTGCCTGCCACGGTGGAACGATCTCTATCCCCGAGGGGACGAACCTGCACGATGTGATCGCCCAGGGCACGCATGAGGGCATGCCGGCGTGGAGCGGCGATTTGACCAGCGACGAGATTGACGCCCTGGCGGGATTCATCCTGTCGCCGGGGGGCAACGCGTTGTTCCAGGAATTTTGCAGCGCCTGCCATGTGTCCTCGGAGCTGGTCGCCAGCGACCCCATCGAATTGAAGGCAGCCCTGGATGAAGGCAGGGATTATCCTCCCCACGCCGAGAGCCAAATCCCCAAGTGGGATGAAGTGATCACTCCTCAAAAAAGAACCGCTCTGCTCAACTTCCTGGTCGCGCCTGATGGGCAACGTCTCTTCGCCACGAATTGCGCACAGTGCCATGGGCGTTCTGTCAGCTATTCAGGAGGAGAAGAGGAGCTGAGGGATTTGATCAGCCAGGGTGGACTGCACCTGGAAATGCCGCCCTGGCGGGAGACGCTCGACGCCCATCAACTCGATGTGCTAGCCCAATACATCAGCGATCCGGCCTCCGCGGAAGGAGGGGATGTCCTCTTCGGCCAATTCTGTAGCAGTTGCCATGGCGACCGCATCCCCAAGATCGAAAATGTAGATCAGGCGCGCGAAAAGATCGCCAGCGGCGGCGCTCACGAGACCATGCCCGTTTGGGGCGATGTGTTGACCTCCGAGCAACTCGATGCCCTGGTTAGCTACACCCTGGAAGCAGCTCAGGGCGCGCCGCTTGAGGTCGGCCAGGAATTGTTCGCCCAAAACTGCGCCATCTGCCATGGCGACTTTGGCGAAGGGGGGACCAACCCGGCCCGTCCAGACGACGTGATCGCGCCGATCAGCTCCGCTGAATACCTGAAGACCCGCGATGACGATACCTTATTCCAAATCATCTCTCAAGGTCAACCTAATTTTGGGATGTCGCCTTTCGGCAGCGCTTTTGGCGGCCCCCTGGACGACGATCAGGTCAAGACCCTGGTGGCGTTCATCCGATCCTGGGAGGCAAATCCCCCGGTGGAACTACCTCCGGCAGTGGATACCCGCGCTGTGAAGCTTTCGGCGGATGAAATCTACGCCCAACTCTGCACCCAATGCCACGGCTACGACGGGTTGGGCCTGATCGGGCCTTCACTCCGAGATCCAGATTTCCGAGCGAATAACACCGCCCAGGATATCTTCGAGACCATCACCCAGGGGCACGAGGCCACCCCCATGATCCGCTGGGGTGACCTGCTCAGCGAGGATACGATTCTGGATTTGACGGATTACATCCTGAGTCTCGAAATCTCCGCAGCGAGCGCGCAGCCACAGCCCACCCCGGGATTCTCATCTTTCGCTGAGGATGTACTGCCCATCTTCGAAGCCAAGTGCGTCCCCTGCCATGGCTCTATGGGTGGCTGGGACGCCGCCAGCTACGATGCCGTGATGACCACGGGAGATAATGCCCCCACAGTGATTCCAAACGATGTAAGAAACTCCATCCTGGCTCAAAAAATCACCGGAGAACAGACATACGGAAACATCATGCCCCCAGCGGGTAAGATGACCAATGCTGAGATCCAACTCATCCTGGATTGGATCGCCGCCGGGGCGCCGGACAACTAGCCGGAGAACTCAACAAAAGAAAGGTGGAGCAATAAAACTGGGACTGCTGATACAACAACAGTCCCAGTTTTTTTATTGCCGGCTAACTAACTTGTGTACGAAGTAGATTACTCGCCCAGCGCGGCCAGAGCATTCTCGAGCAAAGCTGTGAAGTAGGCTGGGTTGTGGATGCCTTCGCTGCCATCCTCATGAACCAGGTTGTAGAAGAAGAGCGCCTGAGCGGGACCTGTAGCGTAGGTGCCTTCAACGCCGCTTGTCGTACCATCTTCATTGACTGTGAGCATGCCTTTGTCAACCAAAGCTGCCTCGAGTTCCGCGTATTTTTCTTCGAAGGCGGTCAGGTAGCCATTGACGTCGAAGCTTTCGGCGTCAGCATGGCAGGCCTGACAGGTCGTCAATTGCGGATCGTTTGAGTGATTGGCGGTTTCGCCGCTCATGTGACAGCCAACGCAGGTATCCTGCACCATGGCGTAGTGCGCTCCAGGCTCGCCTACCACGCCAAAGTCGCCAGCGCCTACCAGCACATCAGCCTGAACGCTGTAGTGAGTGTTGAAGCGGCGACCGGTAGTATATTGATCGGCGATCACGTTGCCAGAAGCGTCTTTAGCAGCAAAGTTAGCCAAATAACGGCGGGCCTGGTGGCAGTTCGCGCACAGGTTGCCGGAGCCGCCATCGAAGGTCGCGCCACTGGTGACCATGACCACAGGATCAGAGGTCTCCAAAGCCCAATCTGCGCCAGTGTAGGTTTCGTGGATCTGGTGGCAGGTGTAGCAATCCTGACGGGCTGGCTCCGGAGCGCCAACCTCGAGCTGGCTGAAGTTTTGTCCGGCTGCGACGGCTGCGCTGAAGGCATTGCCGGAGTGGCAGAACGCGCAACTGTTGCGGCCGTATTCTTCGATATAGGCTTCGCCGCTGCCATGACCGGAGGCTTGCCAGCCCGCACCTTTGGCAGAGATCGTTCCGGAGCTATTATGACACTCCGTGCAGCCATCTTCCTGGGCAAACACGCTGGAAGCGCCCACCAATAAGATAGCGAGAGCCAGCACTAAGCCCAGCATAAAGATCGTTTGTTTTTTCATTGACTATTCTCCTCTAAAATATATGGTTGTGCGATGTGAATTTCGCACCATTCTCTTTGTTCGGCCTTCGAGGCCAATTGAAAGTCATCTCTTTTCCGGGCACCACCTCCTTATCAGTTTTATCACGACTATCACGTATCGAACGATTACTCTCTCCCCTCATCGAGGAGATCAAGCAAATCACGCACTTCCTTCAGGCGGCTTTGCTGGCTGGTGATTACCTGCACAGGGTCCTGATCCACCGCCAGTCGGATGATCCTGATAGATGGAAAAGCCGAAACGAGATCACACAACAAACACTTCTCTCGCGTATCCGCTTCACTCGAACTCAAGATCACCGCCGCTGGTCGAATAGCTGCGATACGATCGAAACTATCGTCATCACGAGGATTGACAAAATGCAGATGCACGCGCTCAGGGAATTGCTTAAAACGACTGGCAACCCCTTGGGCAAAAAGTGAGTGGTCAGATAAGATCACCACTTGCTGGCGCATGCTTTGATCCTCCACGCAAACCCAACCGATCCGGGGTCATCCCTCGACTGGTTGGGGGAGACAAATGATTAGTGTAAATATTAACAAATCATGAGAAGTGTTTACACCCCCCCCTTGGGTAATTATCTATGACAATTCGGATAGGCAGTAACCGCATTAAAACCACTCGTTCGGGCGGTAGCGCTTCCTATCCAGGCGTGGGCGAAAAAACACTCGTTTATTCTTCCAGCGGTTTGATTAGCCCCATACGCATCGCATACGCCACCGCCTCGGTGCGGTTCTGCGCCCCCAATTTCTGCAAGATGTTACGCACATGGTACTTGACTGTGTTTTCGCTGACATAGAGCCGATCGGCGATGACGCGATTAGCCAGACCCTCCCCTAACAATGTCATTACTTCCACCTCGCGAGGAGAAAGGATTTCCTTTTCTGCGCCATTCTTTTGAGCCAACACTTTGACGCGATTCATGATACGCGCAGCCGTCTTGCGGGTGACGGCCGCTTCCCCCTCCTGGATCCCCTCGAGAATCGCCAGAAATTCGCGGGCATCGAGGTCCTTGAGCAAATATCCATCGGCCCCTATTTCGATGGCTTCGAACAGATCTTCGTCGGCATCCGAAACTGTCAGCATCACCGCGCTGGTTTCGGGGAATTCGTTCTTGATCTTTCGGAGAGCTTCTAGGCCGTTCATTTCCGGCATCGAGATATCGAGCAAAGCCAGGTCTGGCCGATAACGGCGCACAGCTTCGACTGCAGCCATCCCATCCCCAACTTGCGCGACCACTTCATATTCAGCCGCTTCTAGCAGGCTGATGATGCCATCTCGAAAAAGCGAATGATCATCGGCTACAATAACCCGCATCGAATCAGCTCCTCTCACCTTCAAGGTCAAACGTCACAGATACACGAGTTCCATGCCCCGGTTTCGATAGTATCTCTAACTTAGCCCCAATCTCTTCAGTCCGTTCTTTCATCGTGGTCAGGCCGAAATTCCCATTCTTCCTGGCTAGGACTTGCTCGAGGTCGAAGCCATGCCCATTATCTGTAACGGATAAACACAAGGTGTTACCTTCTTGAGATAACGACACTTCGATTCGTGTTGCATCGGCGTACTTGCGTGCGTTGGTCAATGACTCTTGAACAACCCTCAATAAGTGTAGCACTTCCTCAGGGACCAGATTAGCCGCAAATTCAGCCGGAGGATCGAATTCTGCAGGGATATTGCTCAGGTGATTGAATTGATCAACGTACTCCCGCAACACAGCCACCAAATCTGTATCCACTTGACTGGCCATCTTCAACCCCAGGATTCCCTCGCGCACATCCAAAGACAGGCCGCGAGCTGCCTCTTCGAGTTGAAACAATTGCCGGTCGGCCTCCTCGAGATGATATTTTTGGATATTGAGACGCACAGCCATGGCTTTCGTGCTGACATAACCCAACACCTGGGCAAGGCCATCATGAAGCTCCCGGGCAATGCGCTCTCGTTCATCAATGATCGCGCGCTGCCGCAACCGGCTGCGCTCCTCCTGCTGGCGCATATGGCGCTCGATCTCATCGGCCATCTGGTTGAAGGTATCGGCAAGCTGACAGATCTCATCATCGAACCGGCCGTACTCAGGAATACGAATAGAATGGTCGCCCGCGGTGTACGCCGCGATAGGCTTTTGGAGAGACTCGATCCGCCTCACCACGAAGCGGTTGATCAGGGCATAAAGCCCCATGGTGATCAACACGGTGCTCAGAACGGTGATGGCCATGTCGCGGTAAAGCGCTTTGAAGGTATGCTTCTGGACACTGGCGAGCGACATATCAATCAGGAGCACGCCAAGGTGCGCGCCGGTTTCATGATGGCAAGCAAGACATTCTGGCTGGTTAGAGATCGGCGTAGAGATGCGCAGAGTCTGCGTTGGGGATGACAGTTCTAGCGATCGAGGCCTTTCATCAGCCGGGTATTGGTGACACTCCCAACATCCTGCGCTTTGCTGATTTACATCTCCTGGCGGCTCGAACACCCCTTTCTCCGCTAATATTTTGCCGCTGATGCCAACGATTTGAACTTGTTGGACATTTTCCAGGCGATTGACATCTGATATCGTCCTCGAAAGGTGCTCGCTCTCCTTGGTTACCATCGTATGAGAAATACTATTAGCTAATATGTCCCCCAACTGGGCTGCGTAGGAGCCAGCCTGGTTCTCGAGTATACGCAGCTCTTGCAAATAGTGCGCCAGCGATAGGCCCATCAAGATGAAAAAAATCGGTAAAGCCACGCCAAAAGCGACCCTGGCTCTCAAGCTGCTCTGGAAGAACGAATAGCGAGAAATAAAATTAGAAAAACGTTTGATGGCTCGCATAGATACCCCCTATTATGCCACAATCTGGACAAAGCGCAAAAGACCCATTAATGGTATCATCTCAATAATAAGGGGGGCGGGGGGTGTGCGGGCGGCTTCGCCGCCCGCACACCCCCCATCTTCCCCCAAGTTATTGAGAAGATACCATTAATGGGTCGTTGTTCAGCAGGCCGGCGTTTCATCACCGGGCGGTTCGACCGTTATGTAACTCAACCAAACGATTCAGATATGTTCGGCCAGGGTTTCGATGCGCATATCGCGCAATCGCTTGCGAACGACTTGGGCAGCCTTGAGCGTCAATAGATGCCCGAAGCAACAATCTTTGTCTATGGCTGGTTGCAACCTGGCGCGGTCGAACTTTAGGACGCGACTAGCGGCGCTGGCTTTCGCATTCGCAGTAGAGACATTAGGCGGGATTAACGCCGACCAGCCAAATGTGTTTCCAGGCCCCACAGTGCTGACGGTAATATCTCTCATCACCAGATTATTGGTGAGCTGCCGAACGAGACTTTGCTCCGACTCTCTGTCGGTCACATTCACAGTGATGGCGATATTTCCAGCCAACACCAGATAGAAGCTATCTAGCTCATCCCCCTCTTTAAAGAAGTAATGCTCTGCATCAACAGATAGCTCTTCACTTGTCTTAGCCAGGATATCTAGCTGCTCGGTTGAAAAGCCAGCGAAGAAAGGGTAGCGGCGAAGCAATTCGATTGAATTCATGGCGACCTCCTTAATATCTCCACGAAGGACACCAAGAATACGAAGAAATCCATAGTGACCTTCGTTTTCTTCGTGGATCACTCGATTAGAGGACATGCTGGGTTCACGTCGCTCTCTAAATCATTATACCTTAATCGTTCTGCCTCTGAAACTACTCAAGCTAGTAGTTGTCTCACCTATCATATTGGAGTTGAAAGGCGCCCCACGGGTGGAGGGTGCAGATAGCTTGATCACTCAGCGCCTCATTCGGTTAAATTAAGAAACCCGGTTTCTTTGAGAAACCGGGTTTCTAGCGACTCAGCCACCAACGATACAAGGCATACAAGAGGGGATTGTAGACTCGATCCCAGGGGCCGGCAGCGCGGCGCAGCTCCCCGCCGAAGCCGCGCTTGAAGCGGTAAACTCCCCACAGGCCGTCGTTGCGTCCAGTGAATTGCTCTTCTAATTCGGCTTCCTCACAATCCGGCACGCCCCACAGATCGTACAAGGCGCAACCGCGTTGCCTGGCCCATCGCATGGCCTCCCATTGGAGCAGATATGTGGGCATACGGTTTCGCTCTTGCTCCGAGGAAGCCCCATATAGATACCAGGCCCGCTGACCGTTGGTAAACACCATCAAAGCCGCCAGAGGTTCCCCCTGGTATTCAGCTTGCAGCAATTCGCACTGGCCGCGTGGGTGGAAGATTTCATAAGCGCGGCGATAGTATCCCAGGCTGTGGACTCCGAATTCTGAGCGCTCGCCGGTGATATTGATCAACTTGTAGAAGGTATCTATATCGCTCGAGGGATGCACGACTACCCCTTTCCTGGCAGCCAGATGGATGTTGTAACGCGTTTTTTGCTTCATGCGGGCAAGGATAGCCTCTTCGTCCGGGCGCAGATCAATCGTCAGGGTGCGCAGGGGCTGGATAGCCTGGGGGCTGAGGCGGAAGCCCGGGGGCGGCGCGCCAGCCCAGAACGAGTCCGCTTCACCCTGTTCGAGGTCGGGTTCCACCTTCACGAACACAGCCCGACGCTGGCGGCACAATTCATCCACCTCGGGCCAGAATCCTTCCCACCCCACAATCGCGCCCAGAGGCCCTTTTGGAATGTACGCCAGGCTGACGCCCATGGGTAAACGCCGGAAGAGCACTTGCGCGCCATTCTCGCCGTCGGCGACGCGGGCAGACTCCCAGCCGAAAATCGCCTTCAATTCAGCCCAGGCGGATGTCTGCAAGAAATGGGCGTCAGGGTATTGGCGTAGAAAGCAATCCCAGTCTTCGGGCGTTAATAAAGGCATTTTCTTGGTCAGGAACACGGTTGCTTCGAGCAACCGCGTTCCTCATTCACATCAGATCAGCGAAGTCAAATCAGGCGGCGGGGTTTCGCGCACCGAGGCGCCGGGGATGAGCGCATCCAGACACTTGAGGATGGTCGAGGCTTCGCCTTCACGCGCCAGAAGGATCAATTCGTCCACGGCATTATGCAGAGACTCCCCGCCAAGGATATCCTCGTCCGATAACCGCAGGATTTCGGGATGGTCGGTTGGTTCGAAGGCGGCCCATTGATCCCAGAGTTCTTCGCTGAGTTTCTCGCCGGGGCGCACGCCGGTGAAGACGATCTCGATATCTTTCCCCGGTTCCAGGCCGGATAACCGGATCAGGTCCTCGGCCAGATCGAGGATCTTGATCTGTTCGCCCATTTTGAGCACGAAGACCTCGCCGCCCGTCCCGATGGCGCCGGCGTGCAAAACCAGGTGGACGGCCTCGGGGATGGTCATGAAGAATCTTTCCATCTCGGGGTGGGTGACAGTCACCGGACCGCCAGCAGCGATTTGGTGCTGGAAGCGCGGCACAACGCTCCCCCGGCTGCCCAAGACATTGCCAAAGCGCACCGCCGAATAGGCCAGTTCGGAAGCATGCGCCACATCCAATACAATCAGTTCGGCCAGGCGCTTGGTTGCGCCCATCACGCTAGTCGGGCGAATGGCTTTATCCGATGAAATCATCACCAGGCGCTCGATGCCATAGGCGAGGGCCGTTTCTACCAGGTTACGGGTGCCCAGCACGTTGTTGGTGATGGCCTCTTCGACATTGACTTCCATGAGTGGCACATGTTTATGCGCTGCGGCATGGTAAACGACTTCGGGGCGCAGTTCATCGAAAACAGCAGCAAGCCGATCCAGGTCACGGATATCGGCGACCACCGGGTGAATAGGCAGATCGGAGTGATCGGCGTTGAGATCGAGGTAGGCTCTGTAAATGCTGTTCTCCCCATGCCCGAGCAGGATCAACGCCGAAGGCCCCCAGCGCGCGATTTGCCTGCACAGTTCAGCGCCAATCGAGCCGCCTGCGCCTGTAACTAAAATCCTTCGTCCGGCGATGACCGTGCCAATGCGACGGTCATCGGTGATTGCGGAAGCGCGCCGCAGCAAGTCGTCTATGTTGACCTGTCGCAGGCGGCTGACGCTGACTCTGCCCCCGATCAACTCATATATTCCCGGCATGGTGCGGAAATGGACTCTTTCTTGCCGACAGGCATCGGCCACCTGGCGAACGACCTCCCCAGGCGCTGTCGGGATGGCGATGATCACCTCCTGGATGCGGCGAGATTTGATCACCTTCGACAAATCCTCTAACAGGCCAATAACTGGCACGCTATGGATCTGGCTTTTCAGTTTGGTCTTGTCATCGTCCAAGAAACAAATCGGGGTCAGGTGAAGCTGGGGGTTCTTTTGGATTTCGCGCACGACTAATGCGCCCGCGTCCCCCGCGCCAACGATCAGGGTGCGCCGAGAAGCCGCCGATTTCTTATCCCCGTTCGATGCTGAGGAACGGCTGTCGGCGATCAGGCGAGAGGTGAAGCGTAGCCCCCCGGCCGTAATCAACGAGAGCAACCAATCTATCACCAGCGTGGCGCGCGGAAAGCCAATGTACTCCGGCGAGCGGGCCTGGATATAGGTCATGACGATCACCGCTACGGAGAGGAGAATCGAGGCTGTGGAGACCGATGATATGATCAGCGTCAGTTCACGGGTGCTGGCGTAAGCCCACAAACGCCGGTAGAGGCCAAACACCCAATAAACCATCGGTTTGATGAAAATCGCCAGCAAAGCCATGCGCAAGGCCTGCGGCAAATAGTATTCGAATAGCGGCCCCAACTCGAAGCGCAGCGCAAAGCTTCCCAAAACAGAGATGACGATCAACAATACATCGCCTGTCAGGAAGACGCGGTTTCTCAGCGGGGCGTAGGCAAACAACTGGCGCAGCCAGGGTAGGAGTTTCCGAGTCACTTGCGCATCCAGTCTACTGTCAGCTTCAAGCCATCTAACAGACCTGTCTGGGCTTCGAAACCCAGGCGCTGGCCTGCAAGCGTAGGATCCCCTAACGAACGAAAGATGTCGCCGGGACGCGGCGGAGCGAATATCGCCTCGGGCGCGCCCGGTAAGATTTTTCGCAACGTTTCCACCAAATCCAGGATGGTGATCTCGCCCCCCGTGCAGACGTTGAAAACCCGCCCCACCGCCTCAGGGGACTCGGACGCCATGAAGTTGGCGCGCACGACATCATCCACGAAGACGAAATCCCGGCTCTGCAAGCCATCCCCGTAGATCGTGACCACTTCGCCTTTCAAGAGCAGCCGGATAAAGATGGGGATGGCTGCGGCGTAATCCGAGTCCGGGGACTGGCGCGGGCCGTAGATATTGAAATAGCGCAGCGCAGTCACGCCCATCTGCGTAGTGCGGGTGAAGAGATCGGCATAGATTTCTTTGATGCGCTTCGAGGCCGCGTACGGAGATAACGACATGGTCTGACCGGTTTCTTCGAGCGGATAATCCGCCGAATCTCCATACACCGCGCAACTGGAGGCCAGCACGACCCGTTCGGCCCCGGCTTTGGCTGCGGCTTCCAACACATTCAACGTGCCCTGAACGTTGACATCGAAACAGGTTTGAGGGTCTTCCATCGAAAGCGGCACCGAGACCAGAGCGGCCTGGTGAAAGACCAGATCAATATCCTGGACGGCCTGAGCCACTCGTCGAGCGTCTCGCAAATCGCCCTCGATAACCTCGATGTCGTCCTTCATGGAGGCCAGGTTTTCCCATTTGCCGGTCGAAAAGTTATCCAGCACCCTGACGCGGTCGCCGCGTTCCACCAGTCGCTGAACGATGTGGGAGCCGATGAAACCGGCCCCGCCTGTCACTAAACTCGAGGTCATTTATTGTCCCTTCCCTAACATGGTTGCCGGCGACCGCAGCAAAATCAAGAAATCCATGATGAGGTTGCGATGCTTGATATAGTAGAGATCATATTCGAGTTTCATCATCGTTTCGGTCAGGTCGGAGGCGTAACCATAGTTGATCTGCGCCCAGCCGGTGATGCCGGGCTTGACCAACAGACGAGCGCGATAGAACGGTATCCGGCGCTGGAAATGATCCACAAGTTGCGGGCGTTCGGCGCGCGGGCCTACCAGGCTCATATCGCCGCGCAGCACATTGATGAATTGAGGGAACTCATCCAGATGGGTCCGGCGCAAAATACGCCCCAGGCGCGTCACGCGCGCATCATCTTCGGTCGCCAGTTGAGCCTGACCATCGGCCTCTGCGTCGCGGCGCATGGTGCGAAACTTGATGATCTGGTATATCTGGCCCCCCTTTCCCAGGCGCTCCTGACCGTAGAAGATCGGCCAGCCATTATCGAGCAGGATCGCCAGGCCAACGAAAGGCAAGATCAGGCCGACGAACAAGACGCCCACCAGCCCGCCGAGAATATCAATGAAACGTTTGACCACTTCGTAGAATCCCCCGATGCGAAATTCGTCCACGAAGGAACGCAGAATCCAATCGGCTTCGAGAATATTGATCGGGACGCGGTTGGCTAATTCTTCATAAGCCACCGGCATGCGGGTGATCTCCACGCCGCGTTCCTGGGCATCCAGGATAGTCTGGAATGTGCTGCCCATCATCGCGCCGGAGATGGCCACGATGATGTCGGTGATAGCCTGGCTCTCGATGATCTCCAACAGACGCTGGCTGTTGGCAACGACGCGATGACCTTCGATCTCGGAATCGAGCAGCCCGGGGTCGTCATCAATCAAACCGACCAGCTCGAAGGGTTTGGGTTCCAGGCGGTTGATGACCTCGAGAATCGTCCTCCCCGCCCGCCCCGCCCCGACCACCAGCACCCGGCGCATGAATTCGGGCGCATTGAAAATGCGGATATACAGCAAACGCCAGCCCAACGTCAACAGGGATGCAGCTCCCAGAAAGGCCGCCACCCCCCTCCGAGGCAAGGGGTTGTCGGATGCAAAATAGACGAACAGATACAGCACGAACCCGATGATGGTTGCAGTCAGGATGCTTTTGATGACCTGAGGGCGATGGGCAGCCCGGTGGACATCATACAACTCGACAAGCAACAGCAACCAAATCAATGGGAGGAAATAAAACCAGAAAACCACGCGCTCCTGGATGAACGCCACCGACAACCCCAACCATTCCTCGCTCAGCCCCCAGATGATCAACGCCACGACTAAAGCGACTACGCCGATGAACAGATCGCCGAGCAACAAGAGCGTGCGGCGTTCTCTCAAGCCCAAACGCCAGAGGGTGGGGATTGATTGATGTTTTACCATATATTTTCCGTGAGATTCTGTGAAATCCGTGTACGAATAACGGCTTTTCCAAATGACCCAAATATTACTTCCGAAGGATCAAGTATTTTACCAGACTCCACAAAAAAGCCGTTCCCCAGGAAAAATGCATCACAGCGATCGCCAGGGGTACTCCAAACAACAGGCTGAAGTCGCGCTCTTTGGCGGATGATCGAATCCCGGCAACGCCCAGAGCCGATAGGTACACGACCGCCTCGGCCAATAACAACCAACGCGCAACCACAAACCAGATCGAGAACAATCCCAACGCCAACCAACTCAGCACGAATGCGCCGGAGAGCTGACGCCAACGAAAGGTCTGAGGATATCTCAACAACATGCGCAGCTTCCAATAGCCATAACGCCAATACTGACGAGCAAGCGCCGCCAGCGTTGGGCGGGCATAATAGACCGACTGAATTTGCGGATCCAACCAGACCGTGGCGCCGGCCTGGCGCGCCCGCACATTGAACTCGTAATCTTCGTTGGTCAACAGGCTTTCATCGAAGCCACCAATTCGCTCGACCAACGTCCGGCGGAAGGCGCCGAAGGGCACTGTATCCACCGCGACCGCCTCGGCCTCGCCGCCCACCCGGTAGCGAGCATCGCCCACCCCAAGGGGATGAGCCGCGGCAGCAGCGATGGCTCGCGCGATTCGCCCCGACACACCCGGGCGAATCTCCCATACGCCGCCCACGTTATCGCCCAATCCAGCCTCGAGGGCTGCGACGCTCCGGGCGACATAATCAGGCCTGGGGATGGAATGAGCATCCAGACGGATGATGATTTCTCCCTGCGAGGCCGCGATGGCCTGGTTCAGGGCAGAAGGGATCGTCCGCCTGGCGTTTTCCACAATGCGAATGTTCAATTGCGGATGAGCGCCTTGAAAAGCGGCGATCTGCTCGCGGGTTCGATCCGTGGACATGCCATCCGCAATGACCACTTCCAACATCTGCTGGGGGAAGCTCTGCTCCAGGAGAGATTCCAACAACAGGTGGATCGTATCCTGCTCATTGTAACACGGCACAACGATAGATACTTTAGGAATAGACAAATCGCTCCCCCTACCTTCGCCGTTCGACGATCACCGCAACCGCCTCGATCTCCACAGCCGCGTCCTTGGGCAGTCGGGCGACCTGCACCGCCGAGCGAGCGGGGAAATCGGCGCTGAAGAACTCAGCGTAGACGGCGTTCATGGCAGCGAAGTCGTTCATATCGCGCAGAAAGACGGTCGTCTTGATCACGTTCTCCAGCCCGCTGCCGCCGGCTTCCAAAATGGCCTTCAGGTTTTTCAGCGCCTGGCGAGTCTGCCCGATGACTTCATCGGAGACGAAATCCCCGGTCAGGGGGTCAATGCCCAACTGTCCGGCGGTGAAGAGGAAATCCCCTGCGCGCATGCCCGCCGAGTAGGGGCCGATGGCTTTGGGGGCGTCTTTGGCGACGATAACTTTCTTTTCCATGGATCACCTCACTTGGAGGTGACAGCCACTTTGGAAGTGACTGTCACTGGTTGGTATTTTTCTCCATTGTACCGGAGGGGGGGGAAGGTTACAAGTTGGAAGTTGAAGGTTGCAAGTTACAAGTTGCAGGTGCGTAAGATCGCTTTTCGCAATCCCCAGGTATCGGCATAGCGAACATGATTCACCCAACCTTGCACACTGGCGGTAACATCCTCGAAAGAAATATTCCTTTCACAGTAATCCTTCACAAGAGAATGTAGTTTGCGCTGATAGAAAACCCCCTTGCGGCGCTTCAAGCGACGATGCTCCGGGTAAATGATAAAACCTAAGAATGGAAATCCTTCCGAATAGCGCAAATACGCCCGACATCCCAACTGACGCTTCGCGAAATGATCGAATGGGTTCATGTATACATTAGCCCAAATCAAAAAGCGGCTCGATGAGATTACCCAGGGCATGATGCACGACCCGGTCGCGGAAAGGCGCGGCGCTGATCAGGCGGCGTTTGGGTTCGTGGATGTAGAAGTTGTGGTAACTCCCAGGCTGATAGGTTTGCTCTCTCAGTTCGCTTTCCAGGGCCAACAGATTTTGCTCGCGCTCGTACTCGAAGGCGGCCACGGCCGGCTGGTAACGCTTGCCGCGCCGGGCACGCTGATAGGCTACCCACAAATTGAGAGGCTGATGGATTTGTTCGTAGATATGGAAATAGCGTTTGCCCATAACCGATGAGATGCAAGAAGGGCGCCAAAAATTGGCGCGCTTAAGCCGGCAAGGGGGGGCACTGCCCCCCCTTGCATCCCCCCCGATTCAGAATCCCAGTACTCCAGAGTACAGCATTTCAGAGTCAGGGTGAGAGGGCGCAGCGAAAACCGATGAGGAGGTACGCATCGGAGGGATCGTTCCTGTTACGAGAGGCAACCCGCAGGGAGTTACCATTGCTGTCCCAGGAGCCGCCCCGCAGCGCTCGACCACCATCGGCTGTCAGATCTTCGCGGCCATCCCCTGGCTGATACGGATAGTCTCGGTACAAACTGCTCACCCATTCCCAGACATTGCCAGCCATGTCGTACAGGTCATACCCGTTCGGCTCGTAGCTGCCAACCGGCGCAGTGTCTTTGTAACCATCGTCGTAAGCGTTGTTTGCCCAATCGAACTCACAATTGCTCTCACAGAAGTTGGCCCGTTTGCCATCGAAGTCGTCGCCCCAGGGATAGTTCTTTCCCTCCAACCCACCCCGGGCCGCCTTCTCCCACTCCGCCTCCGTCGGCAGCCGCGCTCCGCGCCATGCGCAATACGTGTTGGCATCATTCCAACTCACGTAGATCACCGGGTAATCGTCATATTGCGAATCCCCATAGTAACTGCTGCTGGTGTAGGAGCCCGTCTCGGACGGCGGTTCGCACGCTCCCGCCGCCACGCATTCGGCATAGCGGGCGTTGGTGACCTCGTACTGGTCTATGTAATATTCAGCCAGCGTCACGGTATGCACCCGTCCTTCGTCCGTATACCAATCCCGCTGGCAATCGCCGCCGATATACAGCTGCTCGCATTCCGCCAGGGCGGTGTCGGCATCGCCCCCCATTTGGAACGGCCCGGCGGGGATATAGACCATTCCCGGGTACGAAATCTCCGTCGGCGTCAGGCTGGGTGGTAAAGCCGTTTGGGTTTCGGTAGGCGATGGGGTTTGGGTTTCGGTCAAGGGTGGAGAAGTCACACTTGGAGGCAAAGGTGTCTCTGCTTCGCTTGTTTTATCTCGACTAGAGATCAAAGAACAAGCAGTAATCAAATTCATCGCTATCACTAAAATAACAAGGTGTTTCTTCATTTCATCCTCCGGGTATTGTGCTGATGAAACAACTGCATTCTGGCATGCTCACCTGGATGGGTTCTGACATCCGGGGATCGACACGGCCAGTTAAATAATTCGTTAGCGCGCCAAAGCGATGGGATAGTCATGTAGTGATTGGAATAGCCAGAGGCAAAACCTGATGTTTCTGCCAGTACAAATCCCAACCGCCATTGAGTACCAAGGTTC
>VGOC01000014.1 GCA_016865865.1 Chloroflexota bacterium | reverse complement strand
GCTGCTGCAAAGAAGGTCATGATCAGGTTCTTCTTCATGTTGTTTTGCTCCTTCTTATTCAGTAACTACTCTGCCAAACGGGGAAGTTCCCGAAAAAAGGGTGTGCGAAGGGGGCTGCGCTCCCTTCGCACACCCTTTTTTCGGGCTAATCCGTTCGATGGCTGAGCAGTTACCTTATTCATATCTAAGCGCCTCGACAGGCTGCATGCGGGTAGCACGGAAGGCGGGGTACAGGCCGCCCAGCAAACCCAGAAACAAAGCGACGGATATCGCCTTGAGGAAAGTATCCAGTTCCCATCGGGTTACAAGCATACCACTGAACATAGGAATGTGATTGAAGGCATTGAACAAAACAGACGCCACGCCAATGCCAAGAACGCCTCCCAATAAACCTAATATAAGGGATTCACTTATGATCAAACGCAAGATACGCCAGCGACGCCATCCCAGGGCGCGGAAAACGCCGATCTCCCGGGTGCGTTCCATCACGGCCATCAGCATCGTATTCAAGACGCTGACTCCGCCGACGAAAATCGCCAGGAATGAGATCGCCCCTAACATGGCATTGACGTTTTTCATATCTGGCATTTCATCCATAAATTCACCACTCAGGCTAGCATGGGCATCCGGTAGTTGAGAATTGATTCTTACAACGACAGCTTCGGCTTGTGTGGGGTCATGGACTTTGACCATCAACATGCCTACTTTGCGGGGGCGCCCCATGAAATTCTGAACATCGCGCAGGGTAGCCACGCCGCCCATCTCCTGCCAGGTGACGCTCGATTCATAGACGCCAACCACTTTGAAACGGTTGCTGCTGATTTCGATGGTATCCCCGATCGTGAGATGCAGGGCCTCGGCAATCATCCTGCCTAGCATGATCTGATGATTCGAAACAATCCGCTCTCCCTCGATCACGTTGAATTGTTGGATAGCGTATTCGTGTGGCGCATAGCCGAACAGGATGAAAATCATACCGGAATCGGGTAACATCGTGCCTGAAAAAGCCACGCCGCTGACATGCGCTACTTCGGGATACGCAGCGATCTTATCAACGATTCGCTCATCGAGGGCGCTATATTCTGTATCAGCAACGCCAGCCTGGCGCACCATGATTTCCGAACCCGCGCTCAAAAAGGCGAACGTATCCGTCATGCCGAAAACGGCTGCTTCCAAAGCGATAATGCCTCCAACTGTGATGGCGATGACCCCTAAGGTCAATAACGTTCGGGTTGTGCGCTGAAATAGATTTTGGAGCGCCAGGCCTCCAAACGGCAGCCGTCGGACTTTCCCGCCGGATGCGCCGCCTTCATATCGCAACGCGGCTACTGGGGGTAAACGTGAGGCCCTCCAGGCGGGATAGACGCCCCCAACGAAGCCCAATACGATCACTGTGGTGATTGCTTGCTGGATCAATGCTGGAGTGATGCTGGCCGAAGTGGCGCCGAAGAATCCAGCGAATTCTTCGAAGCTGAAGATCATCAACCAGCCGATGACGATTCCCAAAATTCCCCCCATCAGGCCAATAGTGAGGGATTCGCCTAAAATCATGGCGATAATGCGCCAGCGCTTCCACCCAACTGAGCGCAACACACCGATTTCTCGGGTGCGCTCGACGACGGCCATCAATTGGGAGTTCATCATTCCCACGCCGCCGATGCTGATCGCCAGCCCGGCTATGAGCCAGACGAAAGCATTCATCATGTCGCCCATCATTTGTTTGTTAGCGAAATCATCAGTCCGGCTAAGCGAGAGATTTGGCCAGCGACGTTCGACGCGGCGCTCGATGCGCTCACTCAAAGCAGCATCCTTGAGTTGGATGTAAACAATGCTGACCTGGCGCAAGCGACCAAGTAATTCCTGGGCGTCTCTTAGGGGGATAACTGCGCCATTATCCTCGAGGGTGGCGCCGGTTTCGTAAATGCCTACAATCCGAAATACTCGCTCTTGAATTCGCAGGGTATCGCCGACTTCCTTTTTCAGCGACTCCGCGGAACCCGATCCCAAGAGTATTGGGTTGCCACGGCTGTGAATTACTTCTCTTGAATCCAGGGGGACGCCTTCGACGATCTCGAAGCGCCCGAGGATGAAACTATCTTCGGGGTATCCAAAAACAAAGAAGAGTGGGATTTTTTCAGCCTGGACGATGCCTTCCAACATTCCACTGGCATTCGAGATTTCTGACATCGCTTCGAGCTCCTGGCTGACGCTTTCATCAACTGTGCTCATGCTGACATCGAAAGCATCGGGCTGGCTGAGGATCAAGTCAGCTTTGCTGCCGGTGAGAAAAGAGTCATATCCCGCCGATAAGCCATTGGCCAATGCGCCCAATCCCACAATAGCAGCAACGCCAATGGCGATACTCAAGATTGTCAGAAATGTACGTCCTTTTCGTCGAAGTAAATTCTTTTGAACCATGGTTTATACCATTATCAGTACTTCACGAAAATAGGATCGAAGACCCATTGCTTCGGTTCACTCAGCACAGGCCTCGGGTCGCCCGGGGCTTGCACCGAGCGTAGTCAAAGTGACGGGCTTCCGATCTTTTTCGTGATCTACTGATTATCGGAGAGGCGCCCCAATTATGCTGTTTTTGTCCAATGAGTATCCTTAAATTATTAGGGGGTTTAGTTGAACCTAAATCCCTGATTCAGAGTATCGTCACTTCAGGTATCGTCAAAAGATGGAATGCCAGGGTGGACATCCATGCTGCTTTGCGCAATTTTTGTTCTCCTCGAGCGGCTTCACTGCGCAAGATGATCTCCCGACAGTGTTCTAATACAGCTTTGTCGGTAAAATAGCATTCCAGGGTTGCCTTGCCATTGAGAATCTCGCGGAGACCGAGTTTCAAGTAGATGGTGCTGACGACCTCCGAGACCCATCCCTGGCTAAGCACTAATTCATCGGCCATATCACGGATGGCGAGGTTGAAGATCATCGCCAGGCGGATGACTGCTTGTTCGCGCGGTGTAAATGCGGCCCACTGTTTTCTACCATCCAAAATGTGCAATCTCGATGGCAAGGCCTCGTCCGCTGCCAGCGCCTGGATCCCAGGCGTGATCACGCAGCACCTGTTCTGGACGAGCGATACGGCAGAAGCCAGAGCGTAGAGCAATTCGCCTTTGATCACGTATCCACCACACCCGGCGTCGAGAATTCGTTCAAGCGGCTCTATGGAAGCCCTGGTAGCTGTGTACAGTATCTCTGGAGGTTTAGGCAGCCGCCGGGTCATGGCTGCCAGCTCGAAAGGTAGGATCGGTTCTCCAGGAATCTCTGTGTCCAGGATCACCACATCGGTCCTGGAATCTCCCTGGGTCAGGAAATCCGCCAATCCTTTTTTATTCGTCACTTCGCCAACCACCCGCGTACGCCAATCGCGCGTCAACAATAAGGACATCAAATCCCGGGCGAAGGGGTCATCTTCGACGATCAATACGCGAATATCTTTGTGCATTGCTCATTCCCTTTCCACGTAGATCTGCTGCGTGATGCGCATTCCCAATACCACCGCTTGATCACGGCCGTTGATTTGCAGAGTGAGATTGCCGTCGAAGGGAGTGTAGCCGGTCACGGTAAAGCTGGCAGGGGGAACGATGCCATGATCACTCAAGAAACGCAGCAGTTCTGGGTCGGTATCGCGCACACGCCGAATCGTCCCCCGATCATTGGGACGCAGATGACTTAGACACAAGGTCGCATGAGGGGGTATTTCCAAATCCCGAGTCGGGATAGGGTCGCCATGGGGGTTGTGGGTGGGATCACCCAGCACCCGGGCGATGCGCTCTTCGAAATCTTCCGAGATCACGTGTTCCAAGCGGTCAGCCTCGGCGTGAACCTCATCCCAGGAATACCCCAGGGTCTCTTGAAGGAATAGTTCCAACAAACGATGATGACGAATGATCTCAATGGCCGCTATTTTACCGTCTTGCGTGAGCACCACGCCACGATGTTTCTGATATTCGACCAAGGGGGGTTTTGCGCCGGCTAGCCTCTTGATCATCCCAGTAACCGAGGCTGGGGCTACATTCAATACTTCGGCGATTTGGGTGGTGCTGGCGCGCCCATGGGTGAGCGATAGATCGTAGATGGTTTTTAGATAGTCTTCTATTGCATGAGTAAATTGGTCTCTCATATCGCCTAAATCTTGTTTTAGGGGTAACTAATTTTCTGGATTTTAGCAAACGTGAGTAGAGTTGTCAAGCTCTCTGTTCGTTAAACCGCGCAGTCAGCCCCCAGTATTTTATTACTACTGGGGGCTGAAATCGTTAGTTCTGCTTCACGCCAATGGTGATTTCCTGACCTTCTACTTTATGGGTTTCCACAAAGGCTTCTTTTGGTGGTTCTCCGGCGATCAACCTGGTGGTCAGGGTTTCAGCCTGGATGTAGTCGCCCCATGCCTGGAGGACTTCGGTCAATTCGCCGGAAGCGACGTACCAGGTGGTGATCCGGTCTTCGATGTTGAAGTCGGCGTTCTTGCGTTGGGCCTGCACGCGGCGGACGATCTCGCGCGCCAGGCCTTCGGCTTTCAATGCAGGGGTGATGTTGGTGTCCACTGCCACGGTGACGAGCCTGTCGGATGAAACCGCCAGGCCTTCCGCGGGCAGAGTCTCGATGAGAATCTCATCTGGTGATAAGGTTACACTTTCTTGGCCGGTCGAACATTCGACGTTCAATGTGACATGTTCTTCGGCTTCCACTCTGGCAGCAACTTCAGCGGGATCGAGAGCGGCGAGGGCGGCGCGCAGATTGGGGAAGTCGGCGCCGAATTTGGGGCCTAAGAGTTTGTTGTTGGGCAATACTTTGTAAGTTACCAGCGATTCGACATCCTCGACGAACTCGAATCCTTTGACATTCAATTCATCAGAAACGATCTCGACCAATTCGTCGGTCAGTTCGGCCCAGCCCTCTTTGACATGCACCATGACTTTCGATAAGGGTTGGCGCACTTTGATGCCGGCGTTGCTGCGGGCGCTCAAGCCCAGGCTGGCGGTGCGGCGGGCGAGTTCCATTTGCTCGACCAGTTTCTCGTTGATGACCGCTTCGTCAACTGTGGGCCAATCGGTGTGGTGGACGCTTTCGTGAGCTTCTTCGTAGACTCCTCGCACAAGATTTTGATACATTACTTCGGTGACGAAGGGGATGAAGGGAGCCAGCAGGCGCGTCAGCTTGACCATGGTGTGGTAGAAGGTGGCGTAGGCGGTCTCTTTATCGCTGTCATGTTCCGATTTCCAGAAACGGCGTCGAGAGCGGCGCACATACCAGTTGCTCAGGTCATCCACCAGACTCTCCAGGGCCAGGGTGGCGGTATAGGCATCGGAATTAGTCAACGCCTCGGTGACGCGCCCCACCACCTGGTTGAGACGGGCCAGGATCCACCTGTCCAGCGGGTTATCGCTTTGGGGTGTGGGGCCCTCTGGGGTTCCAGGATTCCCCCCCCCCTCAATCTCCCCCGTCAACGGGGGGGAAGCTCCCTCCCCGTGAGCGGGGAGTGCTGGGGTGGGGTCTGTTGTCCAGCCATCCAGAGCGGCATATGTCGCAAAGAAGGAGTAAAGATTCCACAGGGGAATCAGAAAACGCCTCCGGGTTTCTTCCGCGCGATTGTAGCCGAAGAACAGGTTGTTCTCGGGTTTGTGGGCGCAGTACAGCCATCGCATTGTATCCACGCCCATCTTGTCGGCGGCTTCGTTGAACTCGATGGCGTTGCCCCAGGATTTGTGCATCTCGCGCCCATCCTCGGCGAAGAGACTGGCATAGCCGAAGTTCTCCAGGAAGGGCGGCGAGTTGTCTATGACGGTAGCCATGGCCAGCAGGGAGTAGAACCAGTTGCGGAACTGGCCGGGGAAGGATTCGCTGATCCAGTGGGCGGGGTACCATTGGCGCCAATAGTCGGGATCGGCGCGATAGTTCAATGTGGAGAAACTGACGATGCCGGCATCCAACCAGGGGTTGCCCACATCGGGGATGCGGTCCATCCACCCGCCGCACCCCTCACATTTCAGCTTGACGGCGTCTATGTAGGGGCGATGGGGTGTGTGGCCTTCGAACTCGTCCCAGCCCTCGACCGCTCGCTCTTCGAGTTCGTGTTCGTCGCTGATTACATGGTAATCTCCACAATCCTCACAAACCCAGATGGGCAGTGCCAACCCCCAGTAGCGCTTCTTGGAGATCATCCAATCGTGCATGTTGCGCAGCCAATCGAGTTCGCGGGCGTGGCCGAATTCAGGAATCCAGCGGATTTGGTCAACCACGTCCATAATCTGATAGCGCAGCGACCTTTCTTTCTCCTCGGCTGTGACCTGCTCGCGGGGTTTGTCGTATAGCTTGCCCATGCTGATGAACCACTCATCTACCAGACGGAAGACCAACTCGGTCCCGCAGCGCCAGCAGGTGGGGTAGCGGTGGGTATAGGGTTCGACATGGTAGAGCAGACCTTTCTTTTCCAGGTCTTCGAAGATGGGCGTCGCCGCTTCTGAGACGTGCTTGCCGGTCAGCCAGCCGAAGCCTGCGACGAAGAAGCCTTCATCCTCGATGGGGGCCAGCAGTGGGAATTTATACTCCTTTCCCAGCACAAAGTCTTCTGCGCCGCAGCCGGGGGCGATGTGGACGATGCCGGTACCTTCGCTCTCGCCGACTAAATCCCACAGGATGACCTGATGAGTTTGGGCGGCGGAGGATTCGATGCCCTCGATGAGTTCCTCGAGTTCGGTCACCCCGCCGGGTTGCCGGGCGGCGGGCAGGTCATCGAATGGGCCGTCGTAGGTCCAGCCTTCCATTTCTGCGCCCTTGAGTTCGGCTAAAACTTCGTAATCGTCGCGCAGCATATGCAGTGTGCCTTTGGAGAGATACAGGATGTGTTCGCCGTCCCTTCGACCAGGCTCAGGGCGAGTGCGCACTTTAACATAATCCAAATCCGGGCCGACAGCTGCGGCAACATTGGATGTCAGCGTCCACGGTGTTGTCGTCCAAACCAGGAGAGATTCGGGCAGGCTGGTATCAGGATCGGTGCGGGGTGCGGAGTGCGGGGTGCTTCCTACTTCCTGCTCCTTACTCCCTACTCCCGATGTATCTCGCAAGGGGAATCTCAGCGTGACACTTCGATGCGTCAACTCCATATACCCATCCGTCACGATCTCGTGCTGGCTGATGGCAGTGGCGCAGCGTGGGCACCAGGGCATCACGTCAGCGCCGCGGTAGAGCCAGCCCTTCTGCCAACTCTTTTTGATCATCTTCCAGATCATGTAATTGTTTTCATTGGAGAAGGTGAAGTAGCTTCCGCCGAGCTGGGCCAGGCCGAGCTGACCAATGATCTGTTCGACGGTGTCGGTGACGGTATTGCCGTTTGGCCCGGTAAAGGTGATCACTTGCATGGGGTCTTCGAGCAGCTTGTCAGCTAGCATGTTGAGGTCTGCCGGGTCATTCCATTCCATCCAATAGCCCAGGCGGATGGATTGCTTTGTCTGCACCCCGGCGTAGCGCAATACACGGGCCTTGCATTCTTTGACGAATTGGGCCAGGCCGTAGGCTTCGATGTCCATCTTGGATTTGAAGCCTTTTTCTTTCTCGACTTCGACTTCTACCCAAAGTCCCTGGCAATCGAAGCCGTTCTGGTAGCGAAGCTCACGGCCGCGCATCGTCCAGTAGCGGTTGTAGAGGTCTTTGTAGGTACGTCCCCAGCCATGATGCACGCCCATGGGGTTGTTGGCCGTGATCGGGCCGTCTATGAACGACCAGCGCGGTTTGCCTTTGCGCAGGGCGCGTGATTTCTCGAAGGCGTTGGTCCCTTTCCAAAAATCTAATACTTCATATTCTTGGGCGATGAAGTCCACTTTGTTGGGTACTTGTTCGAAGGGCATGGTTGTCTCCTAAAAAAAACTCCCGTCCACTCTGGGACGAGAGTTGAATACGCTCCCGCGGTACCACCCGGATTCCCGCCACGTGGGCGGGCGCTTGGTCGAGTACGATTTCATACTCGTGTCTTCGTAACAGTAGACAACGCCGGCTCCCCTACTCGCTTTCGCTTTCAGTTCACAGCTCCGGAAGGATTTTGGGCCTGCTGTTGCTGTCCTGGCTCGCACTCTCCCAGGTTCGCTGCCAGCTCGAGGCGGGCTTACTCGTTTCCATCATCGCTTTTCGTGTGTGGTTTTGATGTTGGTATGATTATGCCATAATTTTATTTCGAGGTCAACAATATTTCGTTTGTAATAGCTCACTCTCCCGCAGGTTTTTAGACGGCTTCGAGAAAACCCGGCCAAAATGCAGACCATAACGTGTCATTTCGTCGGACTTATCAACCTGCGGGAGGGTAGGCTGAGTGGTAACTTTCGTTTTACGTTTTCACGCTTCTCGAAATTGTGGCATAATATCTTCGGATTGGTTGTAGTGAAAGGATAGCGTATGAACCCGATGATCGAAAAAATCCACTGGCTCGGCCATGATAGTTTCCGCATCGAAGCTGACGATCTGGTGATCTACATTGATCCCTGGCAGTTGGGACGCTGCCCGGATGCGGATATCATTCTGATCACCCACGATCACATAGATCACTGCTCCCCCGATGACGTGGCGAAAATCCAAAGAGACGATACGGTGATCGTCACGACGAAAGAATCAGCGAAGAAGCTCAAGGGGCAAATCCGAGTTGTCAAACCGGGGGACAGCTTGACGGTGAAGGGTGTGCCCATCGAAACCGTCCCGGCGTACAACCTGACTAAATTCCGCAGCCCGGGGGAGCCATTTCACCCCAAGGATGCCGGACACGTTGGCTTTATCCTCACCCTGGGAGGGCAGCGCATCTACCACACGGGTGATTCTGATGTGATCCCAGAGATGGAATCGATCGAGGTGGACATCGCTCTGCTCCCTGTCAGCGGAATCTATGTAATGACAGCGGAAGAAGCTGCCGAGGCGGCCAGAATCATCCAACCCCAGGTCGCTATCCCCATGCACATCGGGCGCGGGATCGGTTCTATGGATGCTGCCGGACAATTCGAGCAAATGACGTCCATCCCAGTCGAAATCCTTGCTTTAGAAACATAACTTTCGAGTAAGGCTGGACCCTGGTCAGTTTTGGCCAGGGTTTAGTTTTTCTTGTGTTATTGTAACTGCTCAGCCATCGAACGGATTTACCCGAAAAAAGGGTGTGCGCAGGGGGCGTAGCCGCTTTGCGTGCGCACACCCTTTTTTCGGAAATTTCTCCGTTTGGCTGAGTAGTTAAGTGTTATTTACCCTGGCAAGTGGTGATGTTCTTCAATTGAGGCTCGATCAGCGAAGCAGTATAATTCACTCAACGCCATCGAAAAAATTCGAGGCTGGCTTATGAAATCCATGCTTCGCAAACTCAACACAGGCTCTTCGTGGATTGGGCTTTCAACTGAGGCAGTGTCTGCACTGAGCGCAGCCGAAGTATCGGTTTTGCAAAGCAGCCCCGATTTCCAATCGTTGGCCTGAATCGAGGAAGTTTGATTTCTAAGAGAGTGTTTTAAAACTCAAATCAGCCACAGATGAACACAGATAAAAGGGATTTCGGCGATGAAAGACGGCTGTTCATCAAGAAAATCGGTGTTCATCTGTGTTTATCTGTGGTTTCTGGCGACTTTTAAAACAGTCTCTAACATTAAGAATCCAGGAGGTTAAACTTTGGCACTTCCTAAATTTGCTTACTTCAAGGGAGAGATCGTACCCTATTCTGAAGCGAAAGTGGGGGTTCTGACCCATGCCCTGAACTACGGGACGGCTGCCTTTGCAGGATTACGGGGATATTGGAACGCTGATGAAAAGCAACTTTTTATTTTCCGTCCTCACGAGCACTTCAAGCGGCTCTTGAATTCGGCGAAAATATTGTGCATGCAGACCGATCATACAACGGAGAGCCTTACGGAGATCACCAAAGAACTGATACGAAAAGAGGCCTATCGCGAGGATATTTATATCCGTCCCTTGATGTACAAAGCCGATGAGAAAATCGGCGTCAAGTTGCATGGCTTGAAAGACGAACTCAGTATCGTGGCGATACCCTTCGGCCTGTATGTCGCCAACGATACCAATGCCCATGTGACGGTTTCCTCCTGGCGGCGGGTGGATGATACGGCTATTCCTGCGCGCGGCAAGATCGCGGGGGCGTACGCCAACTCGGCGCTGATCAAGACCGATGCGGAGCGGGCCGGGTTCGATGAGGCTTTGGTGCTTACAGGGGAAGGTCATGTCTCCGAGGGAAGCGCCATGAATCTCTTCATGCTGCGTGATGGGGTGCTGGTCACGCCGCCTGTCACAGAAAATATCCTCGAGGGGATCACGCGGCGCTCGGTGCTCGAATTAACTTCCAGAGAACTCGGAGTGCCGGTAGAAGAGCGGCTGATTGATCGCACCGAGGTATATATCTGCGATGAGCTATTTATGACCGGCACGGCGGCCCAGATTACCGCCGTCACGCGGGTTGATTATCGCCCGGTAGGCTCGGGAGTTATGGGTCCCATCGCGGCCCGCCTCCGAGAGCTATTCAACGATGTGGTGCGCGGCAAGGCGCCCGCCTATCGAGATTGGGTAGAGCCGGTTTATTGATTGAGGAAATGTGGGGTGCACTTCGAAAGTGCACCCCACATTTTTTCCCTATTCGATCTCGATTTTGACCCCGTGACGTTCGAGAGCACGCAGGGCGTGGGCGATTTCTTTGGTTTTCCCGACTTTAGCGTAAAGATCTCTTAGGATGCTTTTTACCTCTCTGGGGTGGGAGGCGGCCCATGAGCCTGACAAAGTCCGGCTGATCACCCAGACGTTTGGGCGTGGTTCAGCTCCCCAGGCGGATACCTGCCTCAAAACGGATTCTGCTGATCCGCTTTGGGCGATGGCTTGCATGGCTTCGACAATGGCGGCGCACACGCCGGGGTCCTCGTCGTCTTTCAGAGGGGCGATCAGGGCGAGGATGTCTTCGCCATACGAGGGCGATAGAGCCGGGAGGGCGGTCAGCGCAGCGGTGCGCACTTTGGGCGAGGGATCTCGCAGCCAGGTTTCCACGAGGTGTAGTAGACGCTCTGGGTGCGCCTCACCCGCCTCCCTTAAAGTTTCCCCGAGAGCAGCCCGCACCTCGGGACGCGCGTCCCTTGCGGGGCGAATGATCATCTCAGGGTTCACGTCTTCCCCAATCAAAAAGCGCTGCGCCAACGCCGCCGCTCCAACAGCGCGAAGGGCGGCCGGGCGATCATCCAGCAAGGGCAGCAGTCGAGCCGCGGAGAGGCGGGATAGGATTTCCCCAGCCGGGCGAATGAGCTGGCTGAGGAAGCCTGCTTCGAAGCGATCGTTGGCTTCCACTATTGGGAGGGCCCGCAGGCCGTCGAGGGCCATCTCGATCGCCTCGGATTGTCCCAGGCGGACAGCAGCCTTGAGATCCCCCAGGATTTCACGAATTTGCGCTTTATTCATGAGTCCACTGCAAAAACTACGAGTAGAGGATTCGGGGCGGCATATATGGGGGTGCGTGCGCAGCACGCACCCCCATATATGCCGCCCCGCCCCCACGTTCAAGGGTTTTTTCAGTGAACTCATTCATTTTTTGTGGCGGGGGCTAGATCAGGGAGCAATCAATTTTTCGATGGCGTTCTGCGCGGCTGTGGCCGGGTCAGTTTGCTCTTTGAGTATATCGAGTGCGCTTTGTTCCAGAAGTGGTCCCAGAGTCAGAAGAATATCCGATGAAGGGATCAACTGCGCCGTTGGGGCGACCTGGCTGAGCAGGCCGTGGAGCGGCGTGTTCTCCCATGCTGTCAATGCGCTGGGCCGTGGGGGCAGAAATCCTGCGGCGGCATTCCATTCGGATAGAAACTCTTCAGTGGTCAAGAATTCGGCCAGTTGGGCGGCTAAATCCAGGCGTTGGGGGTCGGTACTGGTCAGCGCCCAGACCCATCCTGTGGCGGTGGTGGAGGGGACGCCGTTGGCTGTGGGTATCGTCGCGGCAGAGGCGTCCTGTGGCATGGTTTGGATGTAACGAGAGAGCCAGGTGACTGCCATGTTCGCCTGCCCTTCTTCGTAGGCTACCCAGGCCTGGTCGTCGGTTTCGTATTGGGTGAGCCATAAGGGCATCAGCCCATTTCGGTTGGCCTGGTAGTAGAAGGTGAGCACATCGGTCAGGGGAGTCATATCTAAGATTGGGCGGCCGTCTTCGTCGGCAATAGCTCCACCGGAGGCGCGATAGAGGGTCAGCGTCAGGAGGCTATTGGGGTCCGCAGCGGGGAAAGCGAGCGGCTCGGTGATCTGCAACGCAGATTCCCAATCCGCCGGGGGTATTTCGACGACCTCGGGTCGGTAAACCAGGATCAAGGCATCCCCGGCGAAAGGAATCCCGACGATGCTGTTCTGTACGTAGGAGAGCTGTCGGGCGTAGTCATACCAGTCCGGGTCGTCCATGGCATCGGTCAACCCGTCGAAGGGGCGCAGCAGGCCTTTTACGGCTATCCTTTGCAGGGCATCGTAGGGCAAGGCCACCAAATCTGGGAGCGCCAGGGGGGCAGCCGCGCTGGCTGTAGCCAGGGTATCCTCGATTCCTCCGGGGCCGGACACATCTTTGACGCGTGATTCCAGGCGAACCTCGCTGCGGCGGGAGGCGAATTCTTCCAGGCGGGCTTTCAATAATGCGCCTGCCAGGCTACCATTCGAGGGATCGAATTGGGGGGGCAGCCATATCCTGAGGGTCAGGGACCCTGCGACGGGCGTCTCGGTTTCGGCGATGGGAATCGCAGTAATGGTTGCGGTTGGGAATCCGGTCGCTTCGGGGGGAGGGGTTTGTGTTCCCACGGGAGAGGCCGTGCACCCCGCGATCAGTATCGCTGTCAAAAGCAGCGCGCTCAGGCTCGGCCTAATTTCGATGGGGCGTTTTACAGACATGGTTCGTATACTCTACATCTACGGAGTCGCCTCTACAGTCGGCATCGGCGATGGAGCAGTTGTTTCCGAGGGGACGAGCGTGAAAGTCTGGGTTGGGGTGGGTGTATCCGTTGGCAAGGGAGTGGGAGTCAGCGTCCAGGTCGGTGTAGCCGTGGGAGTATTGGTCGGCAAAGCGGTCGGAGTAAGGCTTGGCGTTCTGGTGATCGTGGGGGTGAACGAGGCGGTTGGGGTATCGGTAGGCGGCCGCGGCGTCAGAGTCGGATAGGGCGTCAGCGTTGGATATGGGGAAGCTGCGTAGGGTCCCTGGGTCTCTGTAATGGTTTGCAGCGGGGTCGCTGTGGGGGTCGGCGTGGGACGGCTTTCGTAGCGCAATACCACCAGCCCAGCGCAATAGCAGGGCAGCGTTGCTAAAGTGATGGCAATGAGCCATATTCGTAGACGGGCGCGAGAGGATAGCTGATCGAACATAATTCGGCGGTGTAGATGATAACACTAGCTCAATGGAGAGGCAAGGAAAGACCGGGGGAGTTAACAGTGGGCAGTGGGCAGGAGGCAGTGGAAAGGAGGCAGTGGGCGGTCCGGATCGGTTCGACGATGCAAATTGCCTGTTGAATCGGAAGCGTTGGTTGTGTACAATGAGTACATCGAAAACAATAGGAGCGAGTATGCACTACCGACGTTTGGGACGATCTGGGTTGAAAGTCAGTGAAATATCGTTAGGCGCCTGGGTGACTTTTGGCGGCCAGGTTGACGAGCGCACGGCGAATGACCTGATCCATGTGGCGTATGATCAGGGGGTCAATTATTTCGACAACGCCGATGCCTATGGTAATGGAACGGCTGAAATAATCATGGGCAAAGCGATCGAAGATTTGCCTCGTGAAGCCCTGGTGATTTCCAGTAAGGTGTTCTGGCCTACCATGCCGGGCCCCAATGGGCGCGGGTTATCTCGCAAACACGTGATGGAATCGATCCACGCTTCGCTGAAACGTTTGGATACCGATTACGTTGACCTGTATTTCTGCCACCGCTATGATCCCGATACGCCCATCGAGGAGGTCGTCTCTACGATGAACACGCTCATTCAACAGGGCAAAATCCTGTATTGGGGAACTTCCGAATGGACAGCCGCTCAAATCTCGCAGGCCTTTGGCGCCGCGCGCCAATACAATCTCATTCCGCCCACCATGGAGCAGCCTCAATACAGCATGTTACACCGTCAGCGCTTCGAGACCGAAATCGCGCCTCTAGCTAAAGAATTAGGATTAGGCCTGACGACATTCAGCCCGTTGTATTTTGGTATTTTGACTGGAAAATATAATGATGGCATCCCCAAGGGCAGCCGCGCCTCCCTCGAGGATATGACCTGGGTTCGAAATTACCTCACCCCGGGGCGGCTGGACATTGTCCACGACCTGGGGTTGATCGCTGCTGAGTTGGGCATTTCCCAGGCCCAATTGGCGATTGCCTGGCTGTTGCGCCGCAAGATCATCAGCAGCGTAATCACCGGCGCTACCCGATTGAGTCAATTAGAAGACAACCTCGGCGCAGCGGATGCGGTCGAATTGTTGAGCGATGATTTGCTCGATGAAATCGAGACCGTCCTTGGAACTGAGTTGGAAAGCTGAATCGAAAAATAGAGAGCGGGGCGTGTGCAACACGCCCCGCTCTCTATTTTTCGGAAGACTCGTTATAAATCATCACCGGGGATGGGTTCTACTTCTCCTTCGATGACATCTCCCGGCTTTTTGCGCAGCATCAGGAAGCCGACTACGATGGGGATAGCGATGAAAATGATGCTGACACAAATAGACACGATGCCGGTGGTTATGGCTGCACCGGGATCGCTGCTGCCAAAGACATCGATTTCCGAGCCGGGCACAAAACCCGCTATAGCGAAAAGAACTCCAAAGCACAGACCAACCAAACCAGGGCAACCGCACAGGACCACAGCTGCGACTGTTGCGATTATCCCTTTCGTTTTCTTATCCATGATCATCTCCTCATTATCTGTAGTGTGAGTCCACTGCAAAAACCACATGTTGAGGATTCGGGGCGGCATATATGGGGGTGCGTGCTGCGCACGCACCCCCATATATGCCGCCCCGCCGCCTCGCTCGTGAGTTTTTTCAGTGAACTCTAGTGTGAATATCGTAGATAGTGTAGACGAAAACGGCGCTAAAATCAATTGGCAAAATTTACCTACCTGATTACCCTGTATACCTTGATACCGATTTGCATCTATCCTCGCAACTGCGCACCCAACTCCCTTTCCAACCGTTTGACGATCTTGTCTCGCAGCCCGGCGGCGTCTTTGTCCGTCAAGGTGTGTTCCGGGTGCTGGTAGGTCAGGCTGTAGGCCAAAGACTTCTTTCCCGCCCCAATCTGCTCGCCGCGGTAGATGTCGAACAGACGAACTTCGGTGACGGTGAGGCCTCCGGTCTGGCGGATGAGCGCTTCTACTTCGGCGGCAGGGACAGCTTCGTCTACGATCAAAGCGATATCCTCCAGGATAGGGGGCGGGCCGGGGATGGGACTTACGTCGAAAAGTTCAGGCACAGTATTGATGATGACGCTTACATCGAAGTCGGCCGCAAGTAACGGGGTTTCAGGCAACTCGTAATTCTCCTTTACCTGGGGGTGGAGTTCACCCATCACACCGATTGGATGATTATCCACCAGAACGCAGGCGCACTTTCCGGGATGGAAGCTGGGGTGTTCGCCGGCCTCATAACGGATATCTTTCAGGTGCAGGCCTCGCAATGTAGCCTCGATGATGCCTTTCAGGTCGAAGAAGTCCATCGGGGTGACGTCTGCGCCGCCCCAATCCGCCGGGGCGCGCGGGCCGGTGAGGGCGATTGCCAGTCTGGGGGCCTCTTGGGGCATTTCACTCCCTTCGGACGCCAGGTAGATCGGGTTGATCTCGAAGAGAGCAATGCGCCCACGGATGCGGGCGTTGCGCTCGACAGTTTCCAGCATAGAGGCCAGTAGACTGCGTCGTAACACCGAGCGCTCTGGGGTGATGGGGTTTGTCAGGGTGAAGTAGGGTGCATCAGCCAGCGGAGTGCCCGGCGGCAGAATGCGCTCTTCGCGCTCCGGGGAAGTCAGGCGGTGAGTGATGACCTCCTGAAGGCCAAGACCAACCAACTGGTCGCGCAGAGCCTCTTCGATTTCAAGCTCGTGATTCCCTCTTTGAGGTGGAAGGTCATCGGCCATGCGCGTCTCAGGGATGCGGTCATATCCGTAAACGCGCGCGATTTCCTCCATCAGATCGGCTTTCCCGATGACGCCTTCACCGATGTCGAGGCGGTGGGGAGGGGTGGCGATGGTGATACGGGGTTGGTGACTGGTGATTGGTGACTGGGAATTTGTCCCTTGTTCCTTGTCACCAATCACTATCTTGCATTCGAATTCGAGCGGTTCCAGAATCCGCACAATTTCATCCGGCGAGAGTTCGATGCCCAGCCATCGGCGGACATCGGCAGATGAGATTTCGATTGTAGGGTCTTTGGGGGGTAAGGGATACTCATCTACCAGACCCTTCGCAATCGCGCCGCCAGCCCACTCGCGCATCAATTGCAAGCCGCGCAAGACGCCCTGGGGGGCCATCGCTGGATGGACGCCGCGCGAGAATCGGTAAGCCGCCTCGGAGGGCAGGTTTTGGGCGATCACCGTGCGGCGAGTGTTGATGATATTCCAGGCCGCGCCTTCGAGGAGCACATGGGTGGTTTTGTCGGTGATTTCCGACTCCAAACCGCCCATCACGCCTGCCAGCGCCAACGGGCCGCTCTGATCGCAAACCAGCACGGTGAAGTCATCGAGCGTGCGTTCGATGCCGTCGAGGGTGGTGAGTTTTTCGTCCTGTTTTGCGGCGCGGGTGATGATGGTGGGTAAGTGGGACGGGTTGTCAACCCGTCCTACGAGAACATCGTAATCGAAGGCGTGCAGCGGTTCGCCCAATTCGAGCATGGCGTAGTTAGTAGCATCCACCAGGGAATTGATAGGGCGCATCCCGGCCAATTTGAGCCGAAGCTGAACTTTATAGGGGCTGGGCTGGATTTTGACATTTTCGATCAGACCGAAGACGAAGCGGGGGTTGAGGTGAGGGTCGGTGATCTTGATTTTTATACGTCCCTCCAGGGGCGGCCCCTCCATGGGGATTTTCAGGTCGGGGTAGCGCAGCCTGGCCCCGGTGAGGGCGGCGATCTCGCGCGCTACGCCGATGACATTTGCATCTCGGGCGGTATTAGGGGTGATGGCGATATCGAATACCGCATCGCCCAGATAATCCGCCAGGGGCGCGCCGACAGGCGCGTCTTCGTCGAGCAGGATGATGCCCTCGTGCTCATCGGAAATGCCTAGCTCGCGCTCCGAGCAGGCCATGGAATAGGATTCCACGCCGCGGATTTTCTTGCGCTTGAGGATGGTTGGTTGATAGCCAGGCTCGTAGGCGTTGATGATGGTAGCGCCTTCGCGGGCATAGGAGACCTTGAGCGGGGTATCCAGCGGCCCTTTCCCTTTGTATTCGAACAGGTTTGGCGCGCCGGTCAGCACAGTGTGGATCTGCTCGCCGTCATCCAGCTTGCACAGCACCAGTTTGTCGGCGTCGGGGTGCGGCGTCACCTCGAGGACAGCGCCCACCACGATCTGCTCTGGCGCCCAGGCAAATCCAGATATTTTCGTCTCGCGCCGGGCATGCCCTCCGGAGCGGCCTTCGATCTTTCCTTCAGGGAGCGGCAGCCCCACATAACGGATTTCCTCCACCTCCAGCCCGGCCAGGGTCAAACGATGGGCCAGGTCTTCGATGGACATATCAATATCAACGTATTCTTCGATCCAGGATAAGAGCACTTTCATAGGTTAGTCCGATAGTCTAATAGTCTGATAGTCTGATAGTCTGATAGTGTGTGGTAACTGAACACTGTTTACTGTCTACTGTTTACAGTTCACTGTCACCGTCCATCCGGTTGATGGCCTTTTGCAACTCGGCATTGATGGCGCGCAGCACTTTAGAAATCTCGTCCCGTGCTTTGGCCTCGACTTCTCCGCTTGCAACGCGAGTTTTCAATTCCTTGGCCTCTTCTTTGAGTCGCTGCGCGGCCTCGCTGGCGTTGAATTCGTCCACGGCCTCGTTGGCTGCTTTGCCCAATTCGGTCAGCCCATTCCTGATGTCCTGGCGCAGTTTTTGCGCTTCTTCACTCGCCCAGGCGGTTTGCAGGATGTTCTTCAAGTTGTCGCCCAGTTCGCGGAATTGGGAGGTAAGATCAGGGTGGGGAGATGTATCGCTCACGGTAGTCTCCTTCGTGCATGTATCATGTGTCAAGTGTTCAAGTGTCATGTGGTCGCCTGGGACGGGAACACATGATATGTGACACTTTAGCACTTGCTTTTAGAACTGCTCCAAAAACCTCAAATCGTTCGCCCAGAAATATCGAATATCCTCGATCTTGCGCCGCAGCATGGTAATGCGCTCCGGCCCCATGCCGAAGGCGAAGCCAGTATATCGTTCGGGGTCATAACCGCCGTTCTTCAACACGGTGGGGTGCACCATACCACAGCCGAGGATCTCCAACCATCCTGTGCTCTTGCAAACAGCGCAGCCTTCTCCGCCGCACAGAAAACATTCGATATCCATCTCGGCGCTTGGCTCGGTGAAGGGGAAGTGTGAGGCGCGAAAACGCGCCCGCACGTTCTGCCCGAACATGCGCCGGGCGAAATCCGACAGCGTCCCTTTGAGATTGCTGAAGGTGATATTGCGCCCCACAGCCAGCCCCTCCACCTGGGTGAATTGAGATTCATAGCGGGCGCTGACCTGTTCATAACGGTAGCACATCCCTGGCAGGATGATGCGTACGGGAGGTGGGTTTTCGGGATTCTCGGCAGAGTACTCGCGCATCGCCCGGATCTGTCCCGGCGAGGTATGCGTCCGCAACAGGATGGGATTATCGCCGCGCTCCTCCTGCGATTGGATGTAAAAGGAGTCCTGCATCTCCCGCGCCGGGTGATGGGGGGGGAAGTTGAGTAATTGGAAGTTGAATTCGTCGGTCTCGACCTCACGCGAGCGATATACCTGGAAGCCCATATCGGCAAAGACGCGGTAGATTTCGCGCAGGGTTTGGGTGACAGGATGTAGCCGTCCGCGCGGGATAGCGCGCCCCGGCAGGGTCACATCCAGGCGTTCCTGGCTCAGGGAGCGCCGCAGCGCGACCTCGCGCAGGGCAGCCATTTTTTGGGTGAGGGCTGCTTCCAGGGCTTGTTTGACCTGGTTGGCTTCACGCCCCACAGCCCCACGTTCCTCTTTGGAGACCTCCCCCATATTCTTGAACAGATCCATGATGGCAGAACTGCGCCCCAGATGGGTGACTTTCCACTGGTTGAGAGCAGCCTCATCGGCGATTTCGGCGAGCGTCGCCAGGCCGACTTGTTCGATCTCTGCTAATTTTTCGAGCATGCACACCTCCGAAATAAAAAAAATCCCATCCCTCTCGAGGGACGGGATCATTTCCCGCGGTACCACCCTGATTGGCCGCGCTGGCGGCCCACTCTGTGGCTGACGTGCGATCGGCTCCCCGTGTAACGTTGGGGTCACGGCACAGACTACTCGGTGTGTCAGGTGTTTCGGTGTCAAGTGTCAAGGAGTCACCTTGTTGATACAAAACTTGACATCTGGCACGTGGCACTTGACACGTGATACACCTTTCCCCTGCGCGGCTCGGGAGGGAACTTCGGTCGGTTTCTGCCTGGCGGGGGTTTCAGCCTTTGTCTCTGTAGGGAGATCACTCGCCCGTCGCCTCTCTGTTGGTTTCCGCCGACGTACTTTTCTCCGTCAATGCTTTTAAGGATGTAGGGCAGGTTGCCAACCTGCCGACAGGTTACCAACCTGCCGACGGGTTACCAACCTGCCGACAGGTTATCAACCTGCCGACAGGTTATCAACCTGTCCTACGGTTTTCGATGATTGGTCTAATTATCTGCAAATCGGCGCGCTTGTCAAGGTTTACGGTGAGCAAGCCTCGCCTGAATATTGGTCATTGGGGCAGGGTACCCTGCACTCAGCCTGTCGCATATTGGGAGATTGCCACCAGCAGCCCTGCGGTTTTGGTTCCCTGGTAGGCGTCGGGGTCAATGTGGGCGTGTTGGTGGGCGTTGGTGGTGGAGTCCTGATTGGGACAACGCCGATATCGCCTTCGACTTCGAGCAGCTCGACCCAAATCCAGCAAAGCCTGCCCCAGTTAGGCCCAGCGATTTGCAGCCAGTCGCCATCCTGGGTACGGGCTTCGACAGTCGCGGTCTGACCTGCGAGCAGGTAATCCACTTCGTGGTAGATTTTTCCCGGTCCAAAGCGGCAGGTGGCGTTCTGTCGGGCGGTCACGGTGGGGGTTCTGGAAATGAAGGGGGTTGTGACCGTGATCACCGGGATTTCCGGCGGCGCCGCTGACGTTCCTTCTTTTGTTTCATAAGCTCCCAGGTCGCAAAAAGCGCCGCCAGGCCGAGCAACACCGCGCTGGTCTACAGGGACAGGCGCGCCCCCAACAGTAGTGCAATCCGGCGCGGCATCAATTGCGGGGCTGCCAGTTTGCAACGCATGGGTATGTGTTGGGCCGCCGTTATCCCCCAGCGGGGCGAGCAGTGGATCGTCGGTAAACATGAACCCGGCGCAACTTCCATCGCTGTCGAGGTTTTCGTCAATCGCCGAAATATCTCCGCCTCCCGCGGCGCAGTCCGCTCCCGAAGGGCTGTAGGCAACGATGGCGTTCTTGATTTCCAGCAACCCGCCGCTGGCAGCGATCCCGCCCCCGGCAGGCGCGCTGTTGTAGGCCACTGTGACATGGTTAGCCTGCATCGCTCCCCCGCCGGAGGTGTCCCCTCCGATCATCGCGCCCATATTGAACAGGCCGCCGCCCGAGTCCGTGGCAGTGTTGGCCGAGAAGGTATTGTTGGTGAGGAGAGTATTTCCGCCAACAGAGGCCAGGCCGCCGCCGCGAAAGGCTGTGTTGCCTACGAATGTGCTGCCGGTCACCGTGGCTGTGCTGTAGGTGTTGATGCCGCCGCCGTCCGCGCTGGCGATATTTGCCTCGAAGGTGCTGTCTTGAATGGTGATCTCCCCGGTATTGTGGATGCCGCCGCCCAGCAGGGAAGTGATATTGTCAGCGAAAGTGCTGCCCATGACTGTCAAGCCCCCCTCATTGAAGATGCCGCCTCCATCTTGCCCGGCTGTATTGGATGCGATTCTGCTGCTATGGATGCTCATTTCGCCCAAATTCGCAATGCCTCCCCCATGGCCCTCCGTCGTGTTCCCCTCGATGAAACTGTTCAGGATCGTTGCGACCCCCTCGTTGTTTCTGATCGCGCCGTCGCTGGCGGTAGGGTGACCGGAGGCGTGGTTATTGATGACCTGGCAATCTGTGAGAGTGAGTTCTCCATTGATCAAATGGATGGCGCTGCCCAGTAAGCTGGTGTTGTTTTCGAGGGTCACCTGCTCGAGGATCACCACAGATCCGAAGACGCCAATGCCGCCGCCGGCATCGCTGCCGCGGGCTGTGTTAGAACTGATGTGGCTAGCCACAACCGTCAGCGATCCTGCGGTCTCCCAAATGCCGCCCCCTGCCTCGGCGTCGTTATCGTTAATCCGGCTGTCATTGTCAATCAGCATAACGCCCCCCCAGTTTACAATCCCTCCGCCTGGGCCATTCGTGGAGGAGTTATGGTCAACTGTGGAGTTGTGTATCGTTGTCGTCCCTCCGAGGTTGCAGATTCCTCCGCCGCGGAACATGGTTTCGTTGCCGGAGATGGCGCTATCCTCGACAGTCAGAGCGCCTTCGTTGAAGACGCCGCCGCCATCTGTTCTGGCGGTATTTTGTTGGAGGGCGCTCCCATGGATGACGAGCGTCGTATCGGGCCGGATGATGTAATGAGAGAGTTCTACGGCCCCATTGTGGATGCCGCCGCCATTCTCTGCCTGATTGTTTTGGAAGACGCCGCCCTCGATGGTCATCAGCTCGCCTGAGAAGTGAACGCCGCCGCCATCTAATGCGGCGATATTGCCGTCGAAGGTGGTATTGGTGATTTGTACTGTTTCAGCCGCGTCGTCCTGGTAGCCCAGACCGCCCCCATACTCTCCGGCCTGGTTGCCGATGAATTGGGAATCGACGATGGTTAGTGGGGTGCGCCAGATAAAGACTCCCCCGCCGCTCCAATCGGCAGTGTTATCCTCGAAGATGGTATTGGTGATGGTAGTTGGCAGGTCGCCATCCCCACTGTCTTTGAAGATGCCGCCTCCGCGCCGCACGGAATGGTTGTTAGAAATTGTGCTATCTGTGATGATCAGTTCGGCGCCATGCCCCACGTTGATTCCCCCGCCCTCGGTGCTGGCGTCGTTGTTAGCGATGGTACTGCCGCTGATCGTTAGCTGCCCGCTGTGATATACGAAAATACCGCCGCCGTGAGGCGCAGTGTTTTGACTGATCAAGGAATCGTTGACATGCGAGACGCCTCCCTGGATGGAAAAGATGGCCCCGCCATGAAAGCTGGCTTCGTTGTCAACCAAATTACAGCGATTGACCTCCAGCAGGCTGTTACTGTTGTAAATGGCGCCTCCAGAACCAGGAAAAGCGCTGCTCGAGTGCTCGGCAAACCCGTTTTCGATGGTCAAGTCGTTTAAGGTCAATTCGCCTGTATCCTTGAGGTAGAAGATGCGAAAATCCGGCGTGCCGGCATCCCTGCGGATCATGGCATTGTGGCCATTGATGGTGATCGGGGTGATGATGGCGGGGAGGCCATTTTCACCGTACAAGTCGGTGTTATTCACTGCTGTCAGGATATATTCGCAGTCGGGATCCAGCTCGAGAGTGTTATGGTTGTTATTCGCGTTGGCATCGTTGATGGCGTCAATCAATTCGGCGACGCTACAGGCCACCTCGATGGGACTTGTGGGCAGGTTGCAGGCTGGTAGTAGCAACAATAACGTCATTGTGGCCAGGATTTTTAGGGAAATCTTTATTTCGAACATCGTGCTCCTCCTGTCCCGGACAAGTCGTAACCAAACAGTTTTTTTGAGGATTCGTGGGGGCATGTATAGGGGTGCGTTCGCAGCACGCACCCCTATACATGCCGCCCCATCCCCTCTTTGTTAAGGCGTTAGTGTACGCGTGTGATGCGCCAATAGATATGAAAATTATTATTGTCCCAGGCAAGAGGTTCGGCGTCACGGCATTCATGCCAGCCCGAGGCTGCGTAATGGTATCCATCTGGGCTGGCCCCATAAGCGATGTCGCGCGAGTATTCGATGAAAACATTGCCCGCGTAGTCATCTGCCCCCAGGCCAGCGTCGTCCTCATGGCCATCCGCCATGATTACCAGGTTATGATCTGCCGGCATGTCGAAGTCGAATGTAAATAGGGGATTATCTGCCAGCACCCAATCTTCCTCATTGTATGCCCAGGGATCTTCGGATGTGTCAACATCCACAGTGCCAAACCAGGGGTGATTCCTCTGCCCGATCCATATCACATCGCCTTCTGGAGGACGATGACCAACCCATATCCTGAAGCGGTATTCAGCTTCCTGGTCGAGGAAATTTTCACAGGGTGAACCCCAATGAAGCTCTGTAATTCGAACATGCATCCTGACTGGCGTTTCGTAGATGTTGTTACTGTCGTCGGTTTCCTCGATGGCGTTGTCCGGGTCAACGATGACGCGTAGATCATAGGGTTCGAGGGTGAGCGTTTCGCCTTGCAATATCACCCCGCTTCCAGAAGGGATGGTGATATGTTCCCAGGTCCGCAGATCAATCACTGTATTCGTGCTCATGCGCACCAGGTTGACGGTGATGTTTTCGTCCACCAGATCGGAGGCGTTGTTGAAAACGTGGATGCGTAGCTGCCCGGAGGTTTCTGCGGCGGTGACATCGGTGATGGTCAGGTCGGGCAGGCGATCGGGGCCGCCGGCTTCGGGGCCGACCAGCACATCAACCAGCACGTGCATATTGATGCCGTTGTCATAGACGACGTACTCCCCGGGGACGATCTCGCCTCCAGGAACATACGCGTCGCCGTCGAAGGCACTGCCGCCGCCTTCTTTCCAGATGCTGGCGCCAAAGGTCAAGGCTTCACGAGGGCCTAATTCGACTTCGATATAGTTCGTGCTGGGGGCGTAATTGCTGGTGCAGCCGCTGCCGACGCACGACCAGGCTTCACGTTCGATGTCTGCAAAGAGGGTGGCGATATTGTAGACCTGCCCTGGGGCGAGGTATCTTTCGGTGTCGTCTGTGGCGTCGAAGCTAGGCGGGCCATCGCGGTAGTCGGCGACGAGCATTTCATCGTTGGCGAAAAATGTGCCGCTGATGGGACCCTGGCGGCTTCCCAAGCCAGCGGATGTGTCGAACGACAGGAACGTGAGTATTACCGTGCGCGGACAGGTCAAGCCGTCCCAGACTTGGGTGTTGCTGCGTGGTGATTCGCGATCCGGGGCGTCATCCAGCTCGGTGAAAGCGGTCATCTCGAATTCCATGACCTCCCCGCAGGAGGGGCGATAGGCTGCGACCTCCACGGAACGCTGACGGGAGGAAATCAGGTCAACGAAAGAGCCGTTGACATAGAGCTTGAAGCCGGTGATCCACTCCTCGGTGCCGTCCCAGCGAAAGCGCATGTTGAAGGGGCCTTCGCCCCTCGGCCCCAGCGTGATGGGATTCAAAATGGGGGCCTGGAAATCGGTTTCCTCACAGGAGGGAACGCAGATGCGATACCTGGCCTGGAAGGCTTCTCCATCCCGACCAATGCCGGTGGCTAATAATTCTCGGCCATCCCATTCATTAGAGCTGTGGGCATACGCATATGTGCCCAGATCATAGACGGTTCCCCAACCGCCCCCTGGACCAGTGTAGATTGTGTCTGCGCCGCAGTTCACGAAGATCAGCAGGGGCTCACTCAGCACTGTCGCCAGGCGAACGCTGTTGCCGCCGCCCAGCACTGCGCCGATGTCCCAGAAACGATCTCCTTCTGGGGAAAACTCGTAGCGCTCCATTTCGCTGTCGGCGACTCGCACGTAGCACCAGACGTTGCTGAAATCTCTGCTGACGCTGAACTCATAGGCCTCGACTTCTACAGTGACGGGGATCTCGACTTCCATGCCGAAATCAGGTATCTCGAAATCGAAAGCGGGGCTGTCATCTTCAGGCACAGGATCGTCCTCGGGGGGAGGGCAGAAGCCTCCTTCGGCATCGCCAGCTTCGTGAGGGCAGGGATCCACATCGTCCGCTGCGCCATCACTGTCGCTATCCCCCGCGTCGGATGCCGGGGCGCCGCCTCCTTCGGGGGAGCCAGGCTCCTCGGGGGCCAGGTCATGATCATCGGGGACAGTATCCCCATCGAAGTCGGGAGCGCCGCCGCTCTCAGCCGGGCCAGGCTCGTCGGGGTCGGCGTCCGAATCATCTGGGATGCTATCGCCATCCCTATCTGGGCATCCAGCTTCTTCAGGCAAGCCGCGCTCTTCTGGGCAGGCGTCTTCTTCATCGAGCACACCGTCCCCATCGGAATCCCCAGGAGTCAGGCAGCCATCGTGATCAGGCCAACCAGCTTCATCGAGGCAGGCGTCTTCGGCATCCGCTACGCCGTCGCGGTCGCGGTCATCCGGCAAGGGACAGCCATCAGGCGTTGGACTGGCCTCGTCGGGGCAGGCGTCAACTTCGTCCTCGATGCCATCGTCATCTCGATCGGGAGACTCGACTGCTTCGACGGTGATGGAAGCATGGGCGCGCGCGCCCTGGCTGTTGAAAGCCCTCACGATCAGGGTATGATCTCCAACAGATGTCGGTTGCCAGTTTGTCAGGATGGGGAAGGGCGAGATGCCCCCTGCCAGAATACTGGTCTCGACTTGCGCCATTTCTCCATCAACCCAGAGTTCGAGGCGGGTGATATTGTTTTCATCGCGGGCCGTGGCGTGGATGGTGATTGTCTGACCGACTTCGAGCTGGTCGCCATCGAGGGGAGCGTGGATCAGCACCAGCGGCCTGGGGGCGGCCTCAACCGGGGTGAGAAAGAAATAACCGGCCACGACCAGCAGCGCCAGGATGCAGCTCAGTGAGCCGACAATCGCTACGATAACAGGCAACTTACGCCGTAAGGCAGTGGATTTCGAGGGCTTGGATGGACTCATCGTTCAACCTCCAGGGGTATTTCGCTGGGTCAAAAAAAGTATCATTGTGTTCACTGAAAAAACTCATGAACGAGGGGGCGGGGCGGCATATATGGGGGTGCGTGCGCAGCACGCACCCCCATATATGCCGCCCGGAGCCTCTACTCGCAGTTTTTGCAGTGGATTCATCATTATTATCAATCGCCACAGGAGAGAGGTCTAATTCCTATGGGGATGGCTACTAATCTCAATCGAATGCCTGATTCGGTGGAACCATTGCTCAGGGCGTATTCACCATCGGCGATCTCATCGGATCTCAGCGTCAACTGGGCTTCGAATAAAACATCATCTCCATCGTCAGAATCGTTGTCCATAAAGCGCTCGCCGATGGTCAGATCTTCATCGGGCATGACCCCCACCGCCAGGATGTTGGTATCAGGCACGGTGTAATCCTGTATAATCGGGCAATGGGGGTTTTCTGCTTGTACTCGACGCACCGTGCAGAAAAAGTCATCCCAGATGCGATTGCCGGCATATGCTCCTGGCTCATCGCTGACAAAATAAAGGCCCGTACAGCGCCCCTCCACAATTTGGCGGCAGTCGGAGATATCGAATGTCAGGGCCTGACGCTCGCCGCCGCTCTCGGCCCAAAACTCGCCATAGATCGGACCCACGCTGTTGGTGTGACCCTCATCGGGGGGAAGGTCGAAAGCGGGCAGCGTCTCGAAATAAACCAGGACGTAGGCAGGGCAGGCGTCGGCTGCGATGGCGTAAACGCTGCTGGGGGCAGACCAGATGATTTCGTCGTCATATGCGCCCTCGCGGTGGTAGGCTCTTACGAAATATTCACAGCGGTCGTCGCAGTACACATCGAAAAAGGGAGGGTCTTCCAAAGAAGAGAGGTGTTCCCGGTCTCTCGGGAACCAGTAAATGGTCGCGCTGCTGTCCTCGCAAATTTTGAATACCAGGAATCCATCCAGGTATTCTTCATCTCCATCCCATGTCCATCTCATCAGGTAATCTATGGATGGCCCAGACTCGACCTGGTACCAGGTCAGGATTGGCGGTGGCAACGGTGATTCGGCGCACGAACTGGCGCAAATGCGGTATTGAATTTGAAAGCCGTGCCCTGAGTCGCCTGGAGTTGAGTCCACATGGCCGGGGGCGTTCAAAAAGAGCACACGTCCGTCCCATTCTTCCTGGGGGTGATTGGTGGTAAAGCTGCCCAGGTCGAAATTTCCCTCCGGGGCGGGCATCGGCTGGTATGCCTGGCATTCCATGTAAATTCGGATGGGATATTCGTCATCAATCAGGAAGATACGGCTGTTCTCCCCGGCCGAGAACTCGACATCCCACCTGTTTTCGCCTGCCGCCCTGAAGGTGACCAACTCCACGTCGTAGTCGTTCACCCTGGCGTAACATTCGATTTCATCATACATCTGCAGCACGCTGAATTCTAGCACTTCGATTTCCACAGGGATGACGGCCTTTTCTACCGGTATGAAGATTTCACCCAGCCAGAAAGGCAGCAGGCCGAAGAGGGAACTCTCCGGCGGCTCTTCGGCATTGGGGATGCCGTCATCGTCGCGGTCTTCGCCTTCCCCGGGAGGCGGCGCGCCGCCGTGTTCGGGTAGGCCGGCTTCGTCAGGAGCCAGGTCTATATCGTCGGCGACGCCGTCATCGTCACGGTCGCCAGCCCCGCTCTCAGGGCAGCCAGCGTTCCAGGGCAGACCGGGTTCATCTGGACAGAGGTCTTCGGCGTCCGGCACGCCGTCGCCGTCGCGGTCAGGGCGGGCATCGCCGTCAACAGGAAAGTCACCGCTATCCGAGTCGCCCGGCCTGGGGCAGCCATCAGGGTGCAGCCAGCCTGCTTCGGCGGGGCAGGAATCCTCGTTGTCCCCCACTCCATCGCTGTCGGCGTCGGGGCATCCTGCGGCAAAGGGGGAACCAGGATCATCTATGCAACTGTCGGCAGCATCTAAAACGCCATCGCCATCGCGGTCATTTTCGTATGGCACAGGACAGCCATCCCCGGCGGTCAGGCCATAGCTCAAGGGACAGGCATCCTCAGTGTCGGGGATGCCGTCCCCTTCGGCATCCGGGCAGCCATCGGCGAAAGCTGACCCGAACTGACCGGGGCAGGCATCGTTTTCATCGCTCACGCCATCCATATCTTCATCGAAGAATTCGAGCGCTTCCACAATGATCGAAGTGTACGCTCGCCCGCCCTGATCGTTGAAGGCCCTGACGGTGAGCGTGTACGAACCAGAAGTCAATGGCTGCCAATCGGCCAGCAGAGGGAAGGGGGATATTCCCCCTGCTGCGCGGCTGGTCTGCTCCTCTTGGAGCTGGCCGTCCACCCACAACTCGACGCGCATGATTTTGCCCTTGTCGCTGGCCAGGGCGCGCACGGCGGTACTCTGCCCGACTTCGAGCTGCTCCCCGAATTGGGGATCGCGGATCGTTACCACCGGTCTGGCTGTTTGCTGGGTTTTATGGCGGTAGTAGGCTCCAAGCGTTATGATGGCAGAAATGGCGCTCAAACCTCCTAGAACGGCGATCAGCACGGGGAGGCAGTTCCGCCAGAAGCTCCTGCGTTTATGCAATCGAGAAACGGATTGCGGATGGTTTGTAGCAGAACGATTTGCGTTCATCAGGTCAGTGGTACGGTGAAGCTGAACCAGCCAGACCAGTTGCCCACATTGCCAGCGCCATCTATGGCGCGCACGCGCCAGCGATATGCCCAGCCGCATTCCACGGAGATGGCTTTCTCGGCGCCGCCGATGCCGGTGAAGATGCTGCCAGGAGCGCTGACCCAGTTGTTGTCGCCAGGATGGCGCTGCATCTCGACCTGGTATTCGGCGATGCCGCTGGGATCGGATACCGCCTCCCAACGCAGGATGGTGTCGGGGATGCAGCCCATATTTTGCCCATTGAGGGGTTTGAGTTGAAGGGGGGCAGGGGGCGGAGTTGTATCCACGACCACGGTGGATGTTGGCGTATTCGTGGGGGTGGGAGTATTGGTGGGAGGAAGCGGAGGCGGCTCGACGAAAGCGATTTCACAGGCGTCCGCGCTCAACGATACAAGCTCGGCCCATACCCAGCACGTGCCTGCGCCGCCTGGGCGCTCGATCACCCACCAGGAACTGTCCTGGTTGCGGCCGGCGACGGTTGACGACTGCCCCATGGACAGGGAGCCAACCACCTCATAGGCTGTGCCTGGCCCAGAGCGACAGTTGGCGTCTTGCAAGGCGGTTGCCTGGGGCGGGCAGACAACTGGGACTGTTACGACTTCGGGTGTGACGCTGACCAGCGTCGGCGTGACCGTTATCGTCGGGGTGGGGGTATCTGTAGCCGGCTCGATTTCTATCGCTTCGACGATGATTTCGCCCGTCACACGCACAGAGATGGTAGCCGGGTTGCTCACCTCACCTGCTGTGTCATAGACTCTGACTTGCAGGGTGTAGGCTCCTGCCTCGGTTGGCGTCCACTCTTGCGAGACCTCGGCGAAATCTGTCTCTGCTTCGTGGGGGGCATCGCGCCGGTAGGCTTCTCCATTCACCGAGAGCACCACCTCAGCCACGCCCTCGCGGGCAAAGGCATGGGAGAGCACGGCGACGGGTTCTCCTACAGGGACAGAGAGTCCCTCGCGGGGATAATCAATCCAGGCCCGGGGGCGGGATTCTGTCTCCATGGTGCAGGATGCTGTTCCCCAGGCTATCACAAGCAAAATCAGAACCAGGAGTGATTTTCGTAAAGTCGAGTGTCCTTTCATGCTGTTCTCCTCGATACAGTGTTTCTAAGATTCGAGACCTGTCCTCCGCCCCCCTGGCCTGAGGTCAGGAGGGGCTAGATCATAGTCGTTCCGCACGCACCAACGCCAGGGAGGCCAGACGGGCGACCAGGATGAGGATATCGAGATCGCCTTCGTGGAATGGTTCTCCAGTGCGGGTATTGACTGCTTCTAATACACCCAGGGGACGGCTATTGTCATAGAGAGGCGCAGCGATGAGCGAAGCGGTATGAAATCCGGTCGCTTCGTCGATTTCGGGAAACCAACGCTTATCTCTGCGTACATCTGGGATGTGGATTGGGGAATTTTTGGCAAGCACCCAGCCGGCGATGCCCTGGTTTGCAGGTATGCGGTAGCCAAGCAATTGCTCACGGCTTTGGCCTAATACCTCGACAAAGACAAGTTGATTCTCCCTGGGGCTTAGGAGCAGCAATGAGCCATTTTCTGAATTGACAGCTTCGAGCGCGGCCGAGAGGATGTTGCCGATCAAGCTCAGTACATCGGTCTCTGCTGTGATGATATCTATGTTGTATTGGAGTGTGTTGAGGGCGCGAATGACCTGACGCAGTTGTATTGTTTCGGCTTGCAGTTCTTCTATTTTCTCTTTGAGCGATGTGTTGGCCGAACGCAATGTGCGAATCAATTGCTGATAAGATTGATTGGCAGACCGCAAGGTGCGAACCAATTGTTGATTCGATCGCATATTTCTCTCCTTGCTCGAGAATACACCTTCTATTATAACTGCTCTCATACAACCTCCAATAGGATATTCTCACTACTTCACGAAAAGAGGATCAAAGACCCGTCACCGGGTCGCCCAGGGCTTGCACTGAGCGTAGCCGAAGTGATGGGCTTCCGATCTTTTTCGTGAGAGGATCAACGTCCTCGGGTCGCCCGGGGACGGGCTTTCGATCTTTTCGTGATCTACTGATTCTGGTGATTTCTAAAGAGCTACCGAGTGCTTCTCTCCCTGGGCTGTTGCCAGTATAATTGGGGACGATGTCTAACATGAATCATTGGCGTCCATTAATACTGGCGGGATTTCTGATCCTGATCTTCTTCTCAGGATGTCAGCCGGCGCCGCCAGCGACATCTGATGACGTTACCCAGGGATCACAACCTTCTCCCGCGCAGCCGGAAGCAGATACTCCAACTCCTCTCGAGCCGTCAGCGACTCCTGTCGAATGGGCAGTTACAGTCAACGGCGAAGGGATTACGAAAGCCGAATATCAGGCTGAATTAGCCCGCTATCGCTCTGCTGCTGGCACGGAATTGGCAACTGAGGATGAAGATTTCGTCATCCAGGATATGATAGACCAACTTCTATTGGCCCAGGCAGCCGCACAAGCTGGATTTGTGGTTGATGAAGCGATGGTACAAAGTCGCATCGAACTGTTGGATATCGAAGAGCAGGCCTTGCGGGATTGGCTGGAGACGCATAGTTACACCGATGAGAGCTTTCGTTACGCTTTAGCCCGCTCGATTGCCGCCGCCTGGATGCGTGATCGTATCATCGCTGAGGTGCCGAAAACCGCCCAACAGGTGCACGCCCGTCAGATTCTGCTTTATAATTCAGCAGAAGCTGACGATGTGCTTGCTCAACTAGAAGCCGGCGCAGATTTCGAAACGCTGGCAGAGCAGTATGATCCGCTGCTTAAAGGCGACCTGGGATGGTTCCCCCGGGGCTATCTCACAGTCCCGGAACTGGATGATGTGATTTTCAGCCTCTCGCCTGGAGAGCATAGCAGCGTCATCGAAACGATATTGGGATTTCATATTGTCCAGGTGATCGAATTTGACTCTGCCCATCCCCTGGATCCCAATACCTACCGGGTTGTGCAGACTCAGGCTATCGAACAATGGTTGTTAGATCGTCGGGCTAGTAGCGAAATCGTTGTTTTTACGCCATAACGATCAAACAACGGTCAACCCCGATGGAAAGGGAGAGCAGAATGGATAAGGATGTCTTTGATTACATTGATGAAGAAGGCGAATCGACCAGGCGCACCGATCTGATTTGGAATACCCTGACGATTGTTGTGCTGGCAGTGACGCTTTGTATTTGCGTGGTGTTTCTGATTTTTTTCGTCAACCCGAACACGGGGATGAATCCCTTCCCACCTCCTACGATGCCGGTGGCCTTGGAGCTAGATACGCTTACCCCCACCCCGAAACAGGTTTTGCCGCCTACCTGGACGCTTACTCCGACGAACACGTTGACTCCTACGGAAACTAGCACCCCGGAACCTTCTGCCACCCTCGCGCCTGTTGGGGAAGCCACCATGACGGAGACCAGCACCGCCATGGAAAGCGACATGCCCTTTGTGCTGCATGATGGCAACCCTCAATACATTCCCAATCTCTACCATGCAGAGCTTGGCTGTAGCTGGATGGGAATAGGCGGTCAGGTGCTTAGCCTGAATGGCGCGCCGGTGACTGGCGTTGTCGTGAAATTGGGCGGACAGTTGGCTGGCCAGAGCGTCGAGAAGGTGACCGTATCGGGCATTGCCACCAAATACGGCCCCGCGGGATACGAATTCGATCTGACGGATATTGTGGATGGGCCTACGGCCTCATCTTACTCGCTATGGGTTCAGCTCTTAGACCAGGCGGGATTGCCGATGTCCCAACAGATCTATTTCGATACCTACCCGGAATGTGATAAGAGCACGATCATCATTTACTTCAAGCAGGTGAAGTAGCTAGGCATATTTTCTACTCCCATCAGAGAATGAATAATCGCGTATCTCGAGGCGACTTTCATCTGGTAGGACTGTGGAGATTTGCAAAAGATAGGAATCATCCTCTTGTTCGAAGCGTATAATTCGCCACGATTTGAAGAGAGTTGCGTGGGGATCAAAGAGTTGCAACATGATCTAAGGTTTACCAAGGGCATTCAATTGAGCTTTGATCGTTTCGATCGCGTCAGCATACCATTGCAATTCGATGTAAGCGTCATCGGCAGCAGAATCTTCACTTCCCTGGACTTGATAGTGCGCCCTTAGTTCACTCAGACTGCAATTCCACTTCGTTTTTAATTGTTGCATCGCTGCTTCATATCGGCTCAGACGGCCTAAAAGGATCATGCGAGCTTGCAGGCGAGCAGCTACTAGAGGGTCGGGATAGCCCAGGTTTTTAAGCACTTCCTCGATTGTGTAAATATTCGATTGCATATCAACCTCCAAAATGCCTTGTGGGTTGTTGATTTCAGTATAGAAGCTTTCAAGGCAACTGTCAAATATTTTTTAGGAGCGAAGGGCTATCTGTCTTTCCTGTTGATTTCATTCCACTTTTCTTTGATCAGGAGGGCATCCTCTTCGAGAATTGGACTCTCGCAGAGAATTCGGCCACGACAGCCGAAGTCTTTTAGCGCGCTCAGGATGGCCGCGAGGTTCAGGTCGGACTCTGCGACGGGGAGATGCTCTTTCTCTCCCTTGGGCGTGTACTCGATCCCGGACAGGTGGATGTGCAGCCTCTGGAGTGATCCTGCGCCCAGGGCATCTTCATACGCCTCGAGCGCGGCGACCCATTCTTCGTAGCTGTTCCTGCTCCCATCCCCGGCCCGGGCGTGCAGATGGGGAAAATCGAGGCAGGGTTCGACTCCTTCGATAGCCAGGCTCATCTCCAGGGTATCTTCCAGCGAGCCTAGCATGGCGGATTTGCCCATGATCTCAGGGCGCAGGATGGCAGGGTTACCCGCGGCGCGCAGCTCGGCGATACACCCCCGCAAACGCTCGATGGCGAGGGGGAGCACCTCTTCGGGGGGATTGCCGAAATACGAGCCAGGATGAAAGACGATATCGGTTGCACCCGCCAGATTGCCAAAGTGGGCGGCATCCATCAGGCGTTTGCGGGATTTAGGCCATTCTTCATCATCTGCGTTCAGGTTGATGAAATAGGGGGCGTGAACGCTGATGGCGACATCATGTTCTTCGCCCGCGGCCTTTATGTTGGCGCAGGTTTGTTCACTGACCCTCACGGAGTGCACCCAGCCCAATTCCAGGCAGCTCAGCCCCAAGGCACGTGTGTGGATCACAGCCCCAACACTGCCGCCGGGCTTTCTAGGAGTGGAGGTTGGAGAGCCTACGGTTCCAAAACGGAAGTGGGTTTCGAACATGGATGACCTCTTTGAGTGTGCGCCAGTAATTTGATTCAACGATTCAGCGACATGGCAAATCCTCAATCCCCAATCAGCAACCGTACCTTCTGCCACAAGGGCGGTCCCAAGACGAGCAAACCGACCAGCACCGAAGCCGCGGCGGTGATCAACACAGCCGCCGCGCTGATATCTTTGCTGATTTTGGCAAGCTCGTGCTGCTCAGGTTGCAGCAGATCCGTCAGGGATTCCAGCGCGCTGTTGAAGAATTCGGCAGCCCAGACCACTGCCATGGTCAGAATGATGATAGCCCAATCCTGCGGGGCGATATGAAGCCACAGGCCGAGGGCGATCACCGTCACGCTCAGGCTGGCGTGAACCCAGGTGTTGCGCTGGGTGTACAGGACATGCCACCAACCTTCGAGGGCGTAACCAATCGCACGGGCGCGGGAGCGGAGGAAGGGGTACATACGAGTCGGCGAGTCAGCGACGAGATGTGAGAGGAATTATGGAGGAGAAATGTCTACTCCGAGGTTGGCAATGATTTCGGCCTGGGCGGCCCACATGCGATCTTTTTCATCCTGGTCAACGTGGTCATAACCGAGCAGATGTAGGATACCGTGAACGATCAGCAGTTGCAGTTCCGCCAGGATATCGTGGCCGCCTGCCCGGGACTGGGACTCTGCGCGGGGAAACGAGATCACCACATCCCCCAGGTAAGCTGCGCCGCTTTCGGGATCAGTAAACTCTGTGGGAAAAGATAATACATCGGTCGGCGCGTCCACCCCGCGGAACCGGTAATTCAAATCCTGAATTTGCTCATCGGTGGTAATCACAATGCTCAATTCGGCATCTGCCGGGACAGCCTGTTGTTGAAGGGCGGCTTTGGCAGCGCTTTCGATGCGTCGGGTTTCGATGTGGGAGCGATATGTTTTAGGGATGTCCAGATGAATGGGCATTGAAGATTTAATCTTTCACTTTCTCGGCTATCTTGGGCGTAAGCTGGGCAGGGATATTCAAAGTCGGGTAGTCGACGCGCGGGTGGTATATTCCCCGCAGGCTGGCAATGAAGGACTCAGCGATGATCTTCAGATCTTGCAGCGTGAGCGGGGTATTGTCGAGTTGGTTTTGGGCAAGGCGGTTTTCGATTGTCTCTCTGACGAGGCGGGCAAGCTGCTCTTCGGTTTCGGGTTTTTGCGAGTGAATGCGGGCTTCGCAGCCATCGGCCAGCATGACCAAAGCCGTCTCGCGCGATTGCGGACGCGGGCCAGGGTAAGTGAATAAGGCGTCATTCACCCTGGTTTCGTCCCCATTGGCTGCGTTGACTGCCTGAGTCCATTGATAGCGGGCTTTGAGGCGCCCGTGGTGTTCAGCGATGAACGCTTTGATTCGATTGGGTAGGCGGTGCTCTTTCGCCAACATCTGACCATCGGCGATATGTTTGATGATGACTGCAGCGCTCTCGGTTGGGGCGAGGTCTTCATGGGTGTTGATCTTGCCAGGGATTTGGTTTTCGATGAAGAAGTATGGGTTTTGGGCTTTGCCAATGTCATGGTAGAGCGCGCCCACCCGCGTCAATAAACTATTCGCGCCGATTCGTTCAGCGGCCTGTTCAGCCAGATTTGCCACCTGCAAGCTGTGTTGATACGTGCCAGGGGCGTTACGCAAGAGATATTCCAATAAGGGATTGTCGGGACGGGAGAGTTCCAACAATTGCAGGGGGGTGATCTGCCCCAAGAGTGGCGCCAGCAGATATTGGAGCAACACGGTCAATCCGGCCGCGATGAGACCATTCAAAAGGGTGGTGGAAGTCTGCACAGCTAATTCGACAAGATTGATCTCAGGCTGGATGAGGTGAAAGGCTGTGATGATTGCAGCCCCCGAGGCAGCCATCGTGATCCCCACCCAGAGATAGGCGCTGATGCGTTGTTCCCGTTTGGGGATCAGGACGCCGAAGAGGCTGCTGACGCCGTAGAAGAGGGTCAAGACCGCGGTGTTGGGATGACCGTAGACCGTGAGGATGATCAGCGGCATGACCGAGACCAGGGCTAATTCTTCTCCAAAGAGGCTGGCCATGATCAGGGCATAGGCCGGGAGCGGGAACAGGTAGGGCGTCAGGGCGTGCATGGGTAACGATAGACGCCCCAGGCCCAGGAAGGCCAGGAATAGAATCGCGACCATGAGCAAACCGCGCCGCTTCTGAGCTCTTTTGGGGTTCCGCCGGACGAATATGATCGCCAAGCCACAAGCAAGGATCACCAATATCCCAGCGCTGGCTGTTTCTTGCCAGCGGCGCTCGGGTCGCGCCAGACCCATGTGGCGCAGCGCTTCGATGTCCTCTTCGGAGACAACTTCGCCGCGTCGGACAACGACCTCCCCAGCGGCAAAGGAAACCTTTGCAGGAACAACTGCATCAACTGCTTGCTGTCTGGCGGATTCGGTCAGGCTTTCGCTGTAAAAGCTGTTTGGAGTGATAAAAGCGGATACCAGGTCGGCGACCATCAAAGCCTGATCTGCCGGGAGGGCCAGGGATACCAGGTTGGGCACGCTGCTGATCGTCTCAACCAGGCGATCTTCGCGGATGGTGTTGCGCATGACTTGTTCGAGCACCACAATGGCTTCTTGCTGAACGGCTGTCCAGCGAGTGTCATTCAATGCAAGAATGTCGCTGGCCTTATCCTGGCTGAGGTTGATCCCCTGTAAGGCGGCTAGATCGGCCAGTTTTTGTTTCTGGGAGGCGTAGCTATCGGCGCGCACGCTGGTAATATACGCCAGGGCGGCGCGCAATTGTTCCAATTGTCCCCGGGCGATATTGGTATCGGCCTGTGTGTATTTTGGGGTGACCGTGCGAAAGGCTAACTCGCGCTGCTGCTCCGTGCGCACCTGGCTTTCGTAGCTGATCGCTGAGGGAGCGAGGATATCCTGGGAGGCAACCTCTCCTGACCGAAGATCCCCAACGGAGTTCGAGAGAGTCGGCGAGTAGACCACAATAGCCAACATCGCCCCGCCGGATAGAAGCATAAGGACGATCAGGAAAAGGATGCGTTGCCAGGGCAATCTGGATGAGCTTGCAGACATGGGTTGGTGGACGGTGAGCAGGTATCAGGTAACAGGTAGCAGTGACAGGTGACTGGTTTATTGTTCACTGAACTACTGTCCCAATAACTCCCGCGCGATCTGGTTGGCTTCTTTGCCGTCGGCGCGGCCGCGGATTTTTGGCATCAGCGCGCCCATCACTTTGCCGATTTCATTGAGTGATGCTGCGCCGGTCTCGGCGATGGTTTCCTGAACGATGGCTTTCAACTCTTCGGGGCTGAGAGCCTTGGGGAGATATTCTTCCAGGACGGCGATCTCGGCCTCGGCTTCGGCGATCAGGTCATCGCGTTTGGCCTGCCGCGCCCCCTCGATGGTCTCGTGACGGGCTTTGACTTCTTTCTGCAGGATGGCCAGCAGGCCTGGTTCATCCAACTCGCCGCGCTTTTCCACCTCGGCGTTTTTGATAGATGCCAGCGCCATGCGCGCCACGCGCTTTCGTAGTACGTCTTTGGCCTTCATGGCCTCTTTCAGGGATTGGGTGAGTTTCTCTTTCGTGCTCATGGGGTTGATTATACCGCGTTTAGCATACCCAACGAGAAGCACGGTCCTGAAAGAACCCCGTTTTCTCATAGAAAACGGGGTTCTCAATCCGGCGGTGGTCGCAGAGTAAGTGATGAAGCGTTCCAACGCAGAGCGGATGGTACGAGGTGGGCAATCCCCCAGATATGGCGGCAGATTAAGGGCCGCCAATCCCTCGCGGATCAGGGTCTGGTCATCCACAATGGCAACGCGGATCTTATTCATCCCATCGGATAACGCATCTTCTTCCCGCCGATCAGGTGCAGGTGCAGGTGATAGACCACCTGCCCTCCGTGAGGGCCGACGTTGATGATTAAACGATAGCCGGATTCGGCGATGCCCTCTCGCTCGGCCAGCGTTCTGGCGGTCGTGAAAAGGTGGCCCACCAGAGCTTCATCCTCGCTGGTGAGTTCGTTGATCGAGGCGATGTGTTTGTTGGGAACGATCAAAATGTGGGTGGGCGCAACGGGATGGATATCGCGAAAGGCGGTCACCTGCTCATCCTGATGCACTTTGTCGCCGGGGATTTCGCTGGCGATGATTTTGCAGAATACACAATCTGACATAGATACTCTCCTTGTTATGCGTCTTGTGAACTCATGATTCCCTTAGCCTGATGCGCCCGGGTTCGACAATGGCTAGTTTCCCTGGAATTTGAACAATGAGTTCTCTTTGCTTTAAAAAACCATCTAGCAACTTGTTGATGTATTTGGCAGTTGCAGTGCGCGGCAATGAGAGTACGACTAACCCGTTGTATTGGTGTGGGGGATAATTGCGGATATCAGCAAAATCATAGTCCCCCGTTATGATACAGAAGCCTTCGTATTGAGCGTAAGATGCTATTTCGGAATCTTTCGCGCTGCGGAAACCAATGTCTCGCACATCTACAACATCATATCCATTTGCACGTACTATGCCATTTGCCGACCGAGGTAAGTCAGCATCAATCAAGAAGCGGACAGTCATGCCGTTGGTACCGGCAATGGGTAGTAAGATTCGGTTTCTATCAGGTCAGCAGCGTAATTTAATGCGGCGAGAACGTCGTCTTTTGTAATTTCATATTCGCGAACGATCTCACCTATCGTCATCCCCCCCGCTAATCCCCCAAGAACACGGGTAATCGGCACTCGTGTTCCGCGAATGACGGGTTTGCCATGTTGAATTTCTGGTTCTATGACAATTCGATCATTCATAAAACAACAAGCCTCCTATGTAATCGAAATGATACCATGCAACCCGCTACCTGTCAGCTTCGTCAATTGCACCAGCGTAATTCGATTCCATAGTCGTTGAGAAGCTTGAGCATAAACGCGCAGATAATTATCCGTCAACCCGCTGACCGTCCAGCCTCGAGGGCCGAGAGCCGTGGCGCTCTCCCAGAGCACGGACAGGGTGAGGCCCAGGAAGCGGGTCTGATAGGCAGTTTCCGCCTCGTCGAAGGCTGCGCGCATCTTGACGCTGCGGGCTTTGCGCACAGGATGAGGAATCTGATCTGGCATACGCGCCGCTGCTGTGCCGGGGCGCGCCGAGTAGGCGAAGACGTGCCCCCCGGCAAAATCCATGCCGCGCACGAAATCCAGGCTCTCTTGGAAATCGGCCTCCCTCTCGCCGGGGAAGCCCACGATCACGTCGGTGGTGATGGCAACGCCGGGGATGGCGGCGCGGGCGGTCGCCACCAATCGAAAATACTCATCCGGGGTAGTCTTGCGAGCCATGCGGCGCAGCGTGGCCGCGCAGCCAGATTGCAGCGGCAGGTGCAGATGGCGCGCCAGGCGATTGTCCTCCCACAGGGCGAAGAAATCCTGCTCCAGATCCCAGGGCTCCAGGGAGGAGAGCCGCAGGCGAGGGATGGACGTCTCCCGCAAGATAGCCTCGACCAGGCTTTTCAAGGGCTGGGGCGTCTCGAAATCGCTGCCCCACGAACCGAGATGGACGCCGGTGATCGCTGCTTCCTGTGCGCCTCCTCGATGGGCAGCCCGAACGTCGGCGATGATTTCGGAAATCGGTCGGCTGCGGCCTTTCCCGCGCGCCACCGTGGTGATGCAGAATGTGCAGCGATTGTCGCAGCCATCCTGCGCTTTGATGAAGGCACGCGTGCGTAAGCGCGCTCCGGGGATAGGCAGCCGTTCAACAGGTTCGAGATCGAAAACCTCCGGAGGAATTTGGAGAATCTCGGATACCAGCGCATCTTTATCGGCGTTGGGAATTACGCGGCTGACCCCGGGGAGGGCGGCCGCGTTCTGGGGTTCCATTGTCGCCCAACAGCCCGTAACCAGCACCTCTCTGCTGCCAGCGCGAGCCGCAGCACGGATTTTCTGGCGCGAATCTGCCGCCGCGGCGGTGGTCACTGTGCAGGTGTTGACTACCGTCAGGTCGGCCTCGGCTGGATCCGAAACCAGGGTATGCCCGGCAGCCCGGAACTGACTGGCAAAGCGTTCGATCTCGCTCTGATTCAGGCGGCACCCGATTATGTCAAGGTAAACTTTCATGCCTGTTCGTTGAGAAACCCGGTTTCTTGGTTCTCCAGGGGCTTCTTTCGGATAACAGAAACCGGGTTTCTTATCCGTCATCTATGGCTTTCTGACCACGAAATTATCGAAATGAATATCGGCTCCGGCTTCGTCGAAGGTGCCGGCAATCAGGCCGACATCGCCGGAGGAAAGAGAAGTATCTTCGACATCGGCCAGCTTGGCGCCATTGGCATGCAACACCAGGTGTGAGCCAACACAATCGGCCTTGATGTGATTGTTGGCGTCCCCCTGGTTGATGGCGTCATCGGGGTTCATTTGATCTGTGCCGATCAGTTCTTGCACGCCATCCACGGTTTTGCCGATGCCGTAATAGCCGTCGCTGCTGATAATAAAGAAATAAAAATTATCCACATCCTGATAGCGGCAGATGACGCCGAAATCGTTGTCATCGGGGCCGCCAGCTTTGACAGCATCCACTTCTACGACTACATCGGTAAAGTCGAGGCTGGGGTTAGCCCAAACATCAGTGTCTGTCGTTATAACATGAATGCGGTAATAACCGTTTTCATAGTTGGAAGTGCCCTCAGGCCCCTCAGCCTGATCCCAGCCGCTGGAGGAATCGGAAAAATCATCCTGGAAGAGCACGCCAGGCGCAGCGCTTTCCGAATCATCCCCCTCGAAGGCGCTGCAGGCCAGAGAGGCCGCAAGCAGGGCAGCTAGAATAGCAATAAAGTGGATCGAGTTTTTCATGAGGTTCTCCTTACTCGGACAAGCCGAAACCCAATAGGATAAGATGTGACGCTGGTACACGCTGACGACGCTGACGGTGGTCATCAATTTCGTGCAGCCATTTTCGGTAGATCACGAAAAAGATCGAAAGCCCGTCACTTCGACCCTTCTCAGCGCAAGCCCCGGGCGACCCGAGGCTTGTGCTGAGTGAACCGAAGCAACGGGTCTTTGATCCTATTTTCGTGAAGTACTGATTTTAACATATCGGTGTGATTATGGACATCATGGCCCCAGGTTCTCTTCCATCAGGCGGCGAGCGTGATCTGCGGTTGGTGTCTGGGGAGCCAGGGAAATGGCCAGAGAGAGATGTGTTCGAGCCAGGAGGGGCTGATCCTGCAACGTGTAAAGCAATCCTAAATGCAAATGGGTCGGCGGGTAGCGCTGGTCGCGTTCCAAAGCGCGCAGGTAGAAGCGTTTTGCATTGAGATAGTCACCGAGGCGGAACAAAACCTGCCCCATCACGTCGAGGGTGGCCGGGTCGTTGGGAGACAGTGACACAGCCTGGCGTGCCGCTGGCAGAGCGATTGCGTGTAAATCCACATTGTAGCGGACGCAGAACTCGGCCAGAGCCTGGTAGGAGGTTGGATCGTAAGGGTCAAGCTCGATGGCCTTCTCGTAGTAGGTTTGGGCAATGTCCAGGTCGCCGCCCTGCGCCCACATTTCTCCCAGATGGATTTGCAGGGTGGCGTTGTGCGGATCGAGCCTGGCTGCGGTCTGCATGTATATTTGGGCATATTCTGGCGCTTCGTGACGCTGCCAGTATAGTGCCATGAAGGTGTTGACTGCCAGGGAGTTGGGGTCTAGAGCAAGCGCCCGCTCCAGTTCGGCCAGGCCGACATCGGGCGAAGGGTTTTCGACTTGCTGGTAGGCTTCCCCCAGATACGCCCAGGCTTCAGCGTAATCGGGGCGCAGTTGGGTTGCGCGTTGGAAGGCATGGGCGGCATGATCCCATTGATTGCGCCGGGCTAATTCTTGGCCGGCGACTAACAGGGTGTAGGCAGGTTCGTCCATGGGAAGGGCGCGTCGAATGACGAAGGCCAGTTCTCGTGACAACGTTTCTACACCCGGATCGAGATCGGCAGCCTGAAGCAGATAGGGAGGAGCGGACTCGGGTTGGTGGGCAGCGAGCAGGATTCCGAGGGTGAAGTAGGTGTTGGATACGCCTGCGGCGTATTGGACGTTGGATGTTCGAGATTGGAGTTCGAGGAGCTCTTTGAGCGCGCCGATAGCCGCATCGTAATCATCTCGAGCGAGGTAGATTTCGACCAGTCGGGATAACTCCTCGGGGGCCTGGGGGGTGTTCGCGCCCTGGGTCTGGCGCGCCCGCTCGAACCCCCGTCCGACCGCCTGCGAGCGCAGGGCGATCCCCAAAAGGGAGATCAAAATCAAAAGGCCTGCTATCCGCGGAATATAGCCCTCGTCCCAAATTTTTTTCATCAGCCCAATTATACAAGCAAACAAGTGCACCCCACTTCTTCGATGGCTGATTGGTATAATATCCGTAACTACTCAGCCAAACGGGGAAGTTCCCGAAAAAAGGGTGTGCGAAGGGGGCGCAGCCGCTTTGCGTTCGCACACCCTTTTTTCGGGCTAATCCGTTCGATGGCTGAGCAGTTACTAATATCCACACTCTATTCGAACAGGAGATTTCGATCATGGATTTCGCTTTGACTGACGAGCATCGTATGGCGCAGAAGATGGTGCGCGATTTTTCGCAAAAGGAAGTCGCCCCGGTGATCAAGGGGTACGACCGGTTGCAGGAGATGGCGCCTTTCGTGCTGCCGCGCATGGCTGAGCTGGGCATCCTGGGGATTTGCATCCCGGTGAAATACGGCGGGCAGGGCATGGATTACCTCTCCCTGGGCCTGGCCTGTGAGGAGTTGGAGGCTGTGGATACTACCCTGCGGGTGGTGATGTCGGTGCATACCGGCCTGTGCAGCATGACGATCTTGCAATGGGGCACGGAGGAACAGAAGCAAAAGTTCCTCGTCCCGCTGGCGCGTGGGGAGAAGATCGGTGCGGGCGCATTTACCGAGCCGGGGGCCGGGTCGGATTTCGGCAATATCCAGGCCGCCGGCAAGCGCGACGGCGATGCTTTCATCTTGAATGGCGAGAAGATGTGGATTTCCCTGGCCACCAAGGCTGATTACGCCGTGCTGACCGTTCGGACGATTCCTGACGCCGGGCAACCCCATCAGGGTCTGACCAGCTTTATTGTTGACCTGAAGAGTCCTGGCGTGACCGTAGGGGATATTCATGGCAAGTTGGGCGTGCGTGCCGGGTCCACAGGCTGGATCAACCTTCGAGATGTGCGCGTTCCCGCGGCCAACATGATCGGTGACGAGGGAGAGGGCTTCAAGGTGACCATGTCGGCGTTCGATAGCGGTCGTTACACCGTGGCTGCTGGCGCTGCCGGATTGATCCGCGCCGCTTTGGAGGCCAGCGTGGCCTACGCCAACGAGCGCAGGGCTTTCGGGAAGCCCATTGCCGAATACCAACTGATCCAGGCCAAGATCGCCCGCATGGCTCTGGAATATGACGTCGCCAGATTGTTATACCTGAAAGCTGGCTGGTTGAAGAACAAGGGCATCCGCAACACCCGCGAAACCTCGGCGGCCAAATGGTTTGCCACGGAGAAATCCTTCGAAGCGGCTAATGAGGCCATTCAAATCCATGGCGCTTACGGCTTCAGCGACGAGTACGATGTCGAACGCTACATGCGCAACGCCCGCGGCGCGGTGATCTACGAGGGCAGCAACGAAATCCAACACCTGATCCAGGCCAGCTACGCCCTGGGTAGAAGGCGCGATAAACCCTTGCGTAGGGAGATGCCTGCGTATGATCCTGACGAGTGGCAGGCGGAGTAGTGATAAGTCACACTTAGCAGTATTGGCGGGATATGATATAGGTATCACGTGTCATGTGTCAGGGATCAGGTTCCTAATACTTACTCTCCAATAACCAATCCCTGGATATAAAGATCTCTGTGATACCTGTTTCAATCTCCAATCTCGTACCACGAGGAGGTAACTTTGAAAATCGTAGTTTGTGTCAAGCAAGTGCCCGATACTGCTGCGCAAGTTGTCGTGGAAAACGGGCAAGTATCTTGGGGGGACGCTCCCCTGGTGATCAACCCCTGGGACGAGTACGCCGTGGAGGCGGCTTTGCAAAAGGCTGGCGATCATGGCGGAAGCGTAACAGTCATTAGCATGGGGAAAGAAAACGAGACCGAAGCCTTGAAACACGCCCTGGCCATGGGCTGCAATGAAGCTATTTTGGTATCGGATCCCGCTCTGGGCAGCTCGGATAACGTCGCTGCTGCAAGGGTTCTGGCTGCGGCCATCCGAAATGTCGGCGATGTTGACCTGGCCTTCTTTGGCAAGCAGGCTGTGGACAGCGACACCGGCACCCTGCCGGGGATGGTGGCCCGGATACTGGGCTGGCCTGCCCTGACATTGGTTTCAGCCATCTCCGTATTGAGCGCAGAGGCGATCAAGGTCGAGCGGGCTATCGAAGAAGGCCGCCAGGTCGTCGAGAGTAAGCTGCCCGTGGTGGTCAGCGTGACCAAGGATTATGGCGAGCCGCGCTATCCCTCTTTCATGGGTATTCGCAAGGCGGCCCGGGCGGAAATCCCGATTTGGGATCTGGGTCAGTTGGGCATCGAAGCGCCTGCTCCGGTGATCTCCTGGCCAGAGATGATGAATCCACCCAGGCGCGAGGTCACGACGGAAATCATCGCTGGCGACAGTCCACAGGATATCGCTGCAAAACTGGCCGACAAGATCATGGCGGAGAAGGTGCTCTGATGACGAACAAAATTTGGGTTTATATTGATCAATTCGAAGGCCAGGCGCTGCCCTCTTCTTGGGAAGGGATCGGCGTTGGCCTCTCCCTGGCTGAAACGCTGGGAGGCGGGGTCACTGCGCTGGTTTTCGGTCAGGGTGTGGAAGGCGTCGCCCGGCAGGCTTTTCATTATGGCGCCGGCGAAGTTCTGCTTGCCGATGACGCCACTCTGGCAGATTACCGCTCCGAACCATACACGGCGTTGATCGCCAAATTGGCCGCTGGGCGCGTCCCTGAAATCATCTTGTTCCCCACCACCACGCGCGGCCGCGAGCTGGCCGGCATGAGCGCGGTGGATCTGAACTCTGGCGTCCTGGTGGATGTAATTGCCCTCGAAGTGCAGGACGGCAGGGTTTTAGCGACCCGTCCTATCTATGCCGGAAAACTGCTGGCAAAGGTGCAGTGCAGCGCTAAACCGCAGATCGTCACCCTGCGGGGCAGAGCCTTTGCCAAACCCGAGGCTGATGAGTCTCGCGCTGGGGTATTGACCAAAGTCGAGGCGGCCATGGCCGAAGCGGATATCACCGTCAAGGTGGTGGATTACACTACCTCTGAGGTCGGCGTCAGTCTGACTGACGCGGCGGTGATCGTCTCCGGCGGGCGCGGAGTTTCCAATAATCCCAAGCTGGAGCCTCCGGCTGATCTGAGCGACGGCGAGAAAGAGGTCTGGCGGGCTAGAAAAGGCTTCGAATTGGTCGGCGGTTTAGCCGAAGCGCTCGGGGCCGCCGTTGGGGCCAGCCGCGCCGCGGTGGATGCTGGCTATGTGCCTTACTCGCATCAGGTTGGACAGACCGGAAAGGTGGTCTCTCCCGATCTGTATGTCGCCTGTGGGATCTCCGGCGCGATCCAGCACCTGGCGGGTATGCGCACCAGTAAAGTGATTGTGGCAATCAACAAAGACCCTGATGCGCCGGTTTTCAAGTTGGCCCGCTTTGGAGTGGTGGGGGATTTGTTCGATATCCTTCCTCACCTGACAGTGGCGTTGAGAGAACGGCTGGGGAAGTAATAACATCCGGACACAGTACAGGTGATCTCGATAGAGCAGGCCAAAAGCCTGCTCTATTTGTTGTCAGGTGAATCCGCCTCATCGCTGAGCTGCAGCCTATATAATTGGGTAGATAGTCGTAAAATTATCTTGCCCCGTCATCCGATGTGATGTTATAATGATAGTACTATGGTATGAGTCTGCTGAAAAAACTTCGAGTAGAGGATTCGGGCGGCATATATGGGGGTGCGTGCGCAGCACGCACCCCCATATATGCCGCCCCGCCCCCTCATTTGTGTACGTCATGAGGCTAAACCCAAATCAAGGAGGTCGCTCGTGTTCGAAACTCAAGCTCTTTATCAAAATGATCCGAAATGGAAGGACGTGCCTCTTGGACATCAGAACAAGGAGACCATCGGCACATGGGGTTGTCTATTGACCTCGATGACCATGGTTGCCAACGGTTTTGGCGCCAACGAGATGCCTGATTCCCTGATGAGGAAACTCATGAATGCTGGGGGATTCCAGGGCGCGTTAGTGATTCCCGCAGTGATGCCCAACGTTGTCTCTGGCATTGTGTTCAAGGGTTTTCAGCCTTGCGAGAACAATCCGGCGCCTCTGGCGCAGATAGATGCTGCATTAGCAGCCGGAATGCCGGTGATCGTGCAGGTTGACTGGTCGCCCAAGGCGGGGTTACAGACGCACTGGGTGGTGATCTATAGCAAAGAAGGCGATCGCTACCTGATGAAAGACCCCTATATGTATCGAGGGGATGCTCCAGACAAAAAACTATATCTGACGGATCGTTACAAGCATATGGGCAATGATCCCGCTCAAGCGATCACCGGGATAGTGTGGTTCGAAGGAACTCCGAGTAGTGGAGCTACTGCGGCCGCTGCCGCGCCAGTGACGAAACCCGAAAAGATACCTGTGCCAGCGAACACCTTCAAAGTCTATGGAACTGCCGATGGCCTTGCCTTCCGGGCGTCTCCCTCTATTGCTGGCGGTTTGATGGATCGCTTACCGCTGCACGTCGAGTTGATCTCGTTGGAACCAACCGCTCAGGCTAAGGTCGGTGTGACGAATGAATGGCTGTATGTTCAGGCGCCTAACGGGGACCAAGGATATGTGGCTGCCTGGTATTCATCCAATTCCATCGAGGAAGAGGAAGAGAAAGCCACCGCTCCCAAGACAGGCGATACGAGTTTGATCGTGCGCCCGACAACCGACGGCCTGGCTCTCCGCACGGCGACTCAGGTCGCCCCGCACACCATGATCAAACGGTTGCCTGTGGGTTCCTCTTTGATCGTGCAGGAGCCTCAGGAGGCGGCGCTGAAAAAGATCGGTGTGCAAGGCCAGTGGTTGAAAGTGAAGGATGTGACCGGCAAAGTAGGCTATGTGGCAGCGGGGTACGTTACCAAAGGCGGGGAACCTGCGCTGGGCGTGCGCCAGCAACAGAAGAGCGCCAAACCCACCGCAGATGATAATATTATTCTGCGAACAACCACCGTTGACGTGGCCTTACGTAAGGAGCCGCGCGTTGCGCCAGAAACTTTGATCAAACGCATGCCAAATGCTTCCGAATTGTTGGTATTGGATGATACTGATGAGAGCAAGATCGGCGTTCAAGACCAGTGGATTCGGGTGCGCGATATCGAGGAAGAGGAAGGGTATGTAGCGGCATGGTATGTTGTTAGACGATAGGCTTGCGCTCATGTAGAGGACCCATCGAAGTGTTCTTCCAACCCGATCGTTTCGTAACCGATGAATATATCGCGGCGCGTATTGACATCGAAAAACCGTATCCTGATATTGTGGTCGCTGCCGGCCCCTGTCGAAGTGGAACCACTTTTTATTTACAGGTATTTGCCCAATCAGATTTTCAGGCGTGGAGCCAGCCACTCAAGGCGGTATTGAGAAGTTGTTTGCACAACCATCAACCGCGGTTCGGGATCAACGGCGACGGATCCGTGTTCGTCAAAGAAACCTTGGGGCCTTTCCTTAGAGATGAATCCCTGTTCAACCCGGTCAAAATATTTCTGCTAGTGGGAGTCCCTGAGGAAAAGCTTCACTTACTCGTACTTACCCGCGATCCATACGCAACCGCTACCTCGTGGATCGAGCAATTTTCTCAATTCGAGACGCGTGAAAACCTGGTTGATACTTGTTTGCTATGTTATGAATCTATTGATGAGACAAAGCAGTTTGCTATCTCCGCTGGCGTCCGAACTACCACACTCGCGTACGATGTATGGCGAGATAATGACCCCACCGTGATTGGAGAACGACTATTCAGGCGTTTAGAGCGACCCTTTTCGCCTGCTATAGTGTCGGGCTGGCAGCCTTTACCTTTGTTGGAAGCTGAAAGAAAAAAAATCTTCTCCTTACCCCAGCCAGACTTCTTTAATCGTAACCATGCAAGTTACTATGAGAAAGTGAATCAATCTGCCGGCATCACCTATTTTTCTAAACCGGATGATGTCATCTGTAGCTATCTTTCTCCTATCTATCTCGACCGAATAGCCCGAAGCCGCGCCCTCCAGATTCATCGGGAATTTATCCGGGCTACGGAGGCGGATTTGGATATCAAGATCGAGCCTTCTCCAACGCTTTTCTATCAAGCAAGCGACTCTCGCGCTGATGAAATGGTGCAAAAGAGGAAATAACTATGATTCCAACCAAAATGCCTTTGAGTTTTTGGGAAAAGATAAAATTCCGTAACTGGCGAATTTTCACGAAATTTATGGTTGTCCTGCTCGTTTTGGCCATTGCGCCTTTATTGGCTGTCACTTTCTTCGGTGGTCAGGTAACCAGAGATGTGCTTATCAAGCAAGAAGAAGCCAATGTCGCCCATCTGGCTCATAGCATAGCCCAACGGATCGAGCAGTTGCTGGGAGATAATCACAATATCATCAGCATGGTCGCCCGAGATCGAAGTGTGATAACCTTGATTTCGCAAGCCGCGAACGACTCTGTCGAAGATGAAGTTCTGGATGCTGTCAACTATACGATTGATAACACGCTGCAATCTAACAGCACCGTGGAGTTGGTCAGCGTATTCGATTCCGAGGGCTACGTCCTTGCGCATAGCAAAAAGAACCTGATTGGTACAGGTTGGTCCTTTCGCCATTACTTCCAGCAAGCAATCCAAGGGAATAGGTATCTATCGGGAATTTTGATCGGTACGGCAGCCAATACGCCCGGCATCTTCGGTTCAGCGCCTGTTTACAGTAAAGATGGCGGTGATGTCATTGGCGTCGTATCTACCAAGATCAAGGGGGATTATGTTACGGACATTTTGGCCAGCTCGTTGCTATCTCCCAAAGAAGGCCTCTCTGCAGAAGAGCTTTCGGCAATCGAGATCTACTTGATCAATGAGTACGGCATCGTGATGGCCCATTCTGATCCGGACTCTGAGTGGTTGTTCAATAGTTTTGGGACGGTTACAGAAGAAGCCCTCGAAAATGTCCTGTCCGATAAAATGTTGGGTGGAGATTGCCCTGAAAATGCCGATACTTGTACAGATGAGGAAAAAATCCCTCGCTCGCCTCAACCCATGCCGGCGCTGCAATCCCTGGCGGATGTAATGTTGGCCGAAATGGCTGCCGGCGCGTCAGGGTATTCTCAATATTGCCTTCCCGCAGACGTGTCCACGGCGTCATCAACGGGGGACTCGGATTGTTCGGGCCAATGGCATACCATTGGATATGCCGCAGTTACCAACCCGGTTTCAGTAGAAGATAGTATCTTTATGGTCATCGTTGATGTTCCCTATGATGTTATTCTCAGTGAGATCAATGCGCTTGTTCGAACAGCCCAACTGGCGACGATCGGTTTGGCCGTTTTTGTCATTTTGGTAGCCCTTGTGGTCACTCGCACGCTATCCAGACCCATTGGGCGTCTTTCCAATGCTGCTCAGGATGTCGAAAATGACCAACCTTTCGATCCCGCTGATATTTCTGAAGTCACGGCGCTCGGCGATGAAATTGGTTATCTGGCGCGCGTGTTCAGCAGCATGGTCTTAGCGTTGCGAGCGCGCATGGCTGAGTTACAGACGATCTACGAGATAGGACAGAAGATCAGTTCCAGTGTTGATCTGACCGAGACGCTGAGTGATGTGGTCGATTCCCTGGGCAAAGTGATCGCCTTCGATGCCGCTGAAATTTGTCTCTATGATGATCATACGAAAGAACTCGCGCTCTATGTCACCAACACCGGAGTTGTGAGCGTTGATGATACTGTCCCGAAAATCACCTACAGCCGCAAGAAGGATTACTTCCCGCGTTTGTTTGCAGAGAGGGGTGCCATATTAGTTGAGAATGTCGAGGCGTACAAAGACCATAAATTGACCATCAGGCGAACGTGGAACGCCTTCGATCCAAAATCCTACCTTGGCGTTTCGTTGAGGAATAGAGATCGGGTTGTTGGCGCCATCGAATTGATCAGCGACCAGGTAAATGGGTTTAACGAAGATAACCGACGTATTCTGGAAAGCATTTCTATCCAGGCCGCAGTTGCCATCAGCAACGCCCAAGAAGTTCGAGATCGAGAGCGCAGGATCATGAATATGGAGATCGCGGTGGATGAAACTCGGGTGGATGAGGAAGTTTCGACAATTACGAACAGTGGGTTCTTCAAGTCATTGAAGAAGAAGATTCGTACGCGAAGCTCCCCAAATATATAGACGCAGAGGGCTGTTGGGGTTCTTGGTGGACGGCGTCGTCGCCAGGGAAAAATCATAGGAGAAGATGATATGGCAAAATTGGTTATGTTGCACTCCTTCCGAGGGGGGACGGGGAAGACCAATACATCTGCAAACATTGGGGCGCTTTTAGCATTGCGTGGTTTGCGGGTGGCGATTGTGGACACGGATATTCAATCTCCGGGCATCCATGCGCTCTTCGATCTCGATGAAAAAAGCATGGGTAAAACATTGAATAATTACCTGTGGGGAGAATGCGAGATTCAAGAAGCTGTTATTGATGTGACTGATAGATTGGGCGATTCGGTCGAGGGGAAGCTTTTCCTGATCCCTTCGAGCATCAAAGCCAGCGATATTGCTCGGGTTTTGCGTGACGGCTACAATGCCACTCTGCTCGATGAGGGTTACAAAAAACTCCAAGATGATTTAGAACTCGATGCTTTGATTATTGATACGCACCCGGGGCTGAATGATGAAATCCTCTTATCCATGGCATTTGCCAATACGTTGGGCATCATCTTGCGTCCTGACCAGCAGGATTACCAGGGCACGAGCATTTCGGTGAAACTCGCCCGTAACCTGGAAGTCTCAGATATCGTTTTGATCGTCAACAAATCTCCAAAACTCTTCAACGAAGAGATGGTTAGAACCAAGGTCGAAGAAGCCTACAAAGGCGAGGTGGTTGTCGTGATACCACATTCAGAGGAGATGCTTGCTCTTTCGAGCGCGAAACTTTTCGTTTTAGAATATCCCAATGACCCATTGACTGGGATGTTCAAAAAAGTTGCTGATCGGTTTATAACTTAGAGAGTGTTTTAAAACTCAAATCGGCCACAGATGAACACAGATAAAAGGGATTTCGGCGATAAAAGACGGCTGTTCATCAAGAAA
>VGOC01000013.1 GCA_016865865.1 Chloroflexota bacterium | reverse complement strand
TTGTGATCGGCAAGCTGTTCCCCCAGGGTGTTGAGATAGGCCGGGATGAATGTCTCCATGCTGTTGTCCAGCAGGGTGTCATCGAGGTCAATCAGCAGCGTCAGGGTCATGGGCTTCTCCTGTGAAAATGGGGGGCAGTGTGTGGCAACTTCCGCAGCCGATATGAGGCTCAGGAACTTCTTGGTGTGATTTCGTGCAGTGGGCGGTGACAATTACTTCCGGTGGCAAGATGAAGAACAGGCGTTGAACACGGGCGTTGAGCTGCATGAATTCACAAGCGTTGGCTTGTTGAATGCCCGGCATTGGGCACTTGAAGCAGAGTTTGGGCGTCCAGTTTTGGGGCGGGGTGGACTTCATCAGCAGGCGACATTCTTCGCGCTCCCTGCCGCGGTAATAATCGCCGTAGAAATGCTTACATTCTTTTCCGGCTGGGGTACGCATTGCTTTTCGATCTCCGCGCTCTCAGCGCCTCTGCGGTGGATGGGTGGTTACACCCGCGTCACATAGGCCCCGTTGCGAGTGTCGACGCGGATCACGTTTCCAGCTTCGACGAAGCCGGGCACTTCCACCTCGAGGCCGGTTTGCACGGTGACTTTCTTAGTCAGGCCGGTGGCGGTATCGCCGCGCACGGCCGGGTCGGCTTTGGTGACCCGGAGATCAACGGTCGTAGGCAGGTCTATGTCAATGGGTTCGCCCTCGTAGAAGGTCAGTTTCACCTGCATATTTTCCAATAAGTAGGGAGCGACTTCTGCGAGCATATTTCTACGAATGGCTGGCTGCTCGTAATTTTCCAGATCCATGAAATAGTAGAATTCGTCGTCGCTGTAGAGATATTCGACATCGTGATGTTCCAGGCGCACATCCTGAATCCGATCTCCGGATATGAAGGTCATATCAATGATTTTGCCGCTGCGCATTTCGCGCGCCTTGACGCGGATGGTCGCTTTGCCGCGCCCTGGTTTGTGGTGAGTATATTCGAGCACTTTATACAATTTGTCATCGCGATCGAAGGTTACGCCTTTGCGTAGTTCGTTTACGTCTATCATTCTATGCCTCGTCAATTGATTGGGTTGTCTCCCAATTGTAATAGCGGTTCATGTTTCGAAACTGGGGTTGGATTATAGTCCAGGCTATATTGCGTGGCAAGAGGGCAGGGCTTGTGGTAAACTTGTGATGACAAGGAATTCTCACGAGGAGGCATAAATGGCTGAACCGGTTCGTCACATTGTCTATGTCGAAGACGACGAGGAGATGATCAATTTGGTGAAGCTGATCCTCGAACGGAAAGGATATCAGGTCAGCGGCGCTTCTGGAGGTCAACAGGGCTGGGATTTGATCAAGTCCCAGTTGCCAGACCTGGTTTTGCTCGATCTCATGATGCCCGATGTGGATGGCTGGGAAGTCTACCGAAAGATGCGCGATGAAGAAGCCACCAGGGATATCCCCGTCATCGTCATCACGGCCAAGGCGCAGAATATTGACCGGGTGCTCGGCCTGCACATCGCCAAAGTGGAAGACTACATTACGAAGCCCTTCAAACCGGAAGAGTTGGTCGAGAGCGTGGAGAGATTTCTCGAAAAACAGGTTATCGAATAAATTCGAGGTGAGCGGTTACAAACCGAGCTAGATTCTGTACACGGATCAACACGGATTGCACGGAAGTAATAAATATTTCATACGAGTTCACAATCTGAGCCAGCCCGCATTCCCCGTTTTGCAGGCAAAATATTGTGAGACCTTCTTTTGCCGTTTACGCGGGCTCACCTTTCGCCGTTCCTTAGCCGAAGGCGAGGGATTGCTGCTCGTTCAGAGCCGGGAAAGCCGCCTGGACGCGTCTATTCACATGTTCTTCATGTGGATGGATATCGCAGTCGTCTGGTTGAACGCGCAAAAGAGAGTTGTGGATGTGCGCCTGGCTCGTCGCTGGCGGCCATTGTATATGCCCCAGGCGCCGGCCAGTTATGTGTTGGAATTATCTCCCGCCTGGATGGGAAGATTCGCCGTAGGAGATCAGATCGAATTTCATGAAACAAGCGTGGATTAGCCTCATCCTGGCCTTGCTGGTGTTTTCCCCGTTTAACCTGGCGCGAGCGCAGGAAGAGCAGCCTGATGGCCCGGTCTATATCGTTCGAGCTGGGGATACGCTTTGGGGGATCGCGGCGCGTTTTGGCGTCCTCATGGATGATCTGGCGAATGAAAACGGCATTGCCGACCCTTCTCGACTTTCGATTGGCGCCCGTCTGGTGATCCCGGGCTTCGAGGGATTGAGCGGAGTCCTCGTGTTCGATACCGCGCCGATGGGGGAGAACATCGAGAGCCTCAGCCAGCGGTATGATATGCCGCTGGAAGCCTTGTTGCGTTTGAACCGCTTTACCAGCCCCGACGAGGCCTATGCCGGCGCCCAGTTGATTATCCTCCAAAAGGAAGGGGAGGAACAGACTCCCTTTAGGGGGGTTGCCACGTTGAGGGCAGGCCAATCCCCGATGGAAGCAGCCATCACCCATGGGGTAAGTCCGTGGACCCTCTTGAAGGAGAATCACATGCGCGCAGCCTGGGATCTGCTCCCCGGCGAGAATTATTATTTTCTGAGCCAAGATCGAGGCGATCAAAGCGCTCTGCCCGAGGGATTTTCCGGATTAGAGGTCAACTCCCTCCCTTTGATCCAGGGGCGCATGCTGGTTTTGAAAGTAGCCGCGCCCGAAGCGGTCGCTTTGTCGGGCCAATTCCATGACCGCGCCTTGAACTTCTTTCGGTTATCGGATGGCAGCTATGCGGCCTTGCAGGGCGTCTACGCCATGCTGGAGCCAGGCATCTATCCTCTCACGCTTGAGGGTTCTCTGCCCGATGGCACGCCGCTGGCGTTTTCCCAACGGTTTTATGTCCAGGATGGGGATTATCTTTTCGATCCGCCGCTGGTGGTCGATTCTGAAACGACCGATATTCAGAATAACGAGGCCGAGAACGAACAATGGTCTGCGATCGTCGCGCCGGTCACATCCGAAAAATATTGGGATGACTTGTTCCAAAGCCCGGTACCGAAGGAGTTGAGCGATTGCTTCCCTTCGAGGTTTGGCAATCGGCGTTCTTACAATCAGAGCGGCTATTTCTACTTCCACACCGGCCTGGATTTCTGCGGCAGGACCGGGGTCGAAATCTACGCCCCTGCGCCGGGGAGGGTGGTTTTTACAGGGTCTTTGACGGTGCGAGGGCAGGCCACGGTGATTGATCACGGCTGGGGGGTGTATTCAGCCTATGCTCATCAATCAGAGATTCAGGTATCCCAGGGGGATTGGGTCGAGACCGGTCAGGTGATCGGGTTGATCGGCGAGACCGGGCGTGTCACTGGCCCGCACTTACATTGGGAAGTGATCGTGGGGGGTGTCCAGGTTGACCCCATGGATTGGCTCACCCAGGTGTTTCCGTAGTTCTTACCTGAACTCCGACCCCCCTCGGTCCCCCCGCCACGGGGGGAAGCGTGCGCATTGTGTGCGGGTATGGTGTCGTTACACCCTCGGTCCCCCCACCACGGGGGGGATTTGCTATCTGCTTCATCTCCCCACTATCATGCGGGCTGCTCCCTCCCCGATATCGGGGAGGGCTGGGGTGGGGTCAGGATTCTTCGAATTCGCCAGCGCGGTACCTCCTGATAATGTCCCTGGCATCTTCGAGTTCTTCCTCGGGCACCATAATGTCTACTTCCCCCAATGGGCCGGCGGTGATCCCAATGGCGCGGGCAGCCCCTTCGACGGACAGATAAACCCGAACTCCCTGGGCTTCCAATAGTCCGCGCATCAATTCACCCTGTAATTCCCCTGCTGCTTTTGCAACGACAACCCATTTAGCCATCATCATTCTCCTATGACACTTGTGTCACACTCAGGGTAGAGTATAATAGTAGCCGCTCGAAAATGCAATCGAGGTATCATCTTAATATTTCGGGGAAATGTAGGACAGATTGTCAACCTGTCCCGCGCTATACCTCCATTATTGGGAAGATACCAATCGAGATAGATTCAACGTAATTTGAGGCTTTGTATGGTTCTTGCAATCAAATCATTAAGGGAAGACTATTGGGAGGATTTCGAACTCCAGGACGATGACATAGAATTCCTTTATGCGCATTTGCTCGAAACCGAGACTCCGCTCACTCCGCAGGAGTTGATCGTTGCCCTGGTGGAAGATCGTATTCAACGAGAATTGAAGAAGATCGAAAAGAAGCGTCTGGCGGGGGGGAGCATTTATCTACCTCGAGAGCAGTACGCCATCGAACAGAAGGTCGTTTTTCCTGCTTTGGGTTGGCGTCAGGCTGAAGTCCTCGTCTCGAGGGAAGGGTACAACCCAGATTTAGGCGACTTTTCAGTCATCCAGGTTCGCTTCGAGAATGGCGAAGAGCGCGAGTTCGCCGCCGGTCTGGACGATCATCCTCTCAACAATCCCTATGAGCTTGCCGAAGCTGAGGGGCCGGATGTTCGATCTATTCTGGATACTTACCAGGATCGTCTGGTGCAGCGCCTGGAGATGGGCTTGAAAGAGGATGATGATTTCGTCTATATCGCCGGGCGGTGGTTCCCGCGGGCGCTGCTGGTGGATGTCAATACCGGGCATTTGAACCTGGCCGAAGCCTTGCTGGATATGTCCGGCGGCGGGCCGCTACCAACGGCTGAGCTGCTGAAACAGGTCGAACTGGCATCCAACGAGAATCCCAAGCTGGTCGAGTTTTCATTGGATCTGGCGCTTCAGGAGGATGCCCGCTTCGATGAAGTTGGCTCCGCGGGAAAAGTGTTGTGGTATTTGCAGCGTCTGGAGCCGGAAGGTGTTCGTGAAACGCCTGAGCAGTTGCGTTATAAGGAACAGGAATATGATCGCGGCCTCCTGACGCCGGAGATGTTAGACTTAGAGAGCCGTCTCGATGATGAGCTATCCCCTGTGGGAGAACCGGCCTCCCGTGACGAGAGCGTGGCGATCCACCTGCTCTACCCTCACTGGCGTCTGGGGACCCTGCCTCTCACACACCGTGTCCGACCGCTCTTCCCCACCGCGTATGATGCGCCGTGCATCCTCTTCACGCTCGTTGATGGCGAGAGCGGAGCGAAGTTCCCCGGTTGGGTTGTGCGCAAAGGCGGCTATGTATTCGGTTTAGAATCTTGGTATCGAAAGCGCCAACTCATGCCCGGCAGCACAGTGTGGGTTCAACGTGGATCCCGCCCTGGGGAAGTGATCGTGCGAGTTGAAGCCCAACGTTCCCGGAGGGATTGGGTGCGCACTTTGCTGGTCGGAGCGGATGGCGGCGTGGTCTTTGCTACCTTGAAACAGGTTGTCTCGGCGGCATACGATGAACGCATGGGAATCATGGTTCCCGATGTGAACGCTCTGGATGGGGTTTGGGCCAAGAGGCAGAAACAACCGCCTCCCTTCGAGCGGGTGGTCGCCGATGTGGCTCGCGAGCTGACCAAACTGAACCCGCAAAACCACGTCCATGTAGCCGAGTTGTACGCCGCTGTGAACCTGGTGCGGCGTGTGCCCCCCGGGCCGATCATGGCCTTGTTAGCCTCGCGGCCATGGTTCGTCCATGTAGGCGATTTTCATTTTCGTTTCGACGATTCGGCTGGCTCGTAGATGAACGCTATCCAGGAGTTCTGCGGTGACTGAACCAAAACGCTATAGCCTCGTCACACCGACGTTAGATACTCCCTTTCACATTGACTTCGAATGGTGGCGCCAAAACGATCACGAGTGGCGCGTGCACTTGCGCAGCTCGCTTTGCCCGGAACACCAGGAGAAATTCGCTGACGTTCTGGCGGATGAAAAAGTGGATTGGGTTGATCCCGAGACCGCTGAAGTGCAACGAGTGGATGGTTTGCAAAACGTGCTGATCAACCATTGCGCTCGAACCGGAGAATTCATTACGGAACGGACCTCTGTCGTCGAGGCGGTTTTTCGGACTTTCTTGGCGAATGGCAATATGCACATGACTCCGCGAGAGTTGGGTGAGCGGCTCAATCGGCCGGCCCAGACGATATTGCGAACCATCTCGGCTGTGCGGGTATATAAGGGCATCCGCCCTTGCCCGGAGTGTAAGTAAACCTAATTGCCCCCGTAGCTCAATGGACAGAGCACCGGCCTTCTAAGCCGTTGGTTGTGCGTTCGAGTCGCACCGGGGGCGCCTCACAGATCGTTTGCAGCTTTTTCGTTGATAGACACGAAGCGCGAAAAGAGTGAAATGGCTCGGCGAGATAAAATCTTATACCAAATCCTGCGCGGGACATCGGATGCAAACATTCCCTTTATGGAATTGTGTCATTTGCTTCGTCGTTTGAGTTTTGATGAACGGATCCGGGGTAGCCATCACATTTTCACCAAGGAAAGCGTAGAAGACATCTTGAATCTACAACCCGATAGAGAAAAGGCGAAACCGTATCAAGTAAAACAAGTGCGTAACGTGATTCTCAAGTATAAACTTGGAGGCGAAGAAGATGATTCGATATGAAGTTATTATCTATTGGAGCGAGGAAGACCAAGCCTTCATTGTAGAAGTACCAGAATTACCAGGTTGCATGGCAGACGGCGCGACATATCAGGAGGCGCTAGCTAACACAGAAGTCATCATCCAAGAGTGGATCAAAACAGCGCAAGAATTAGGGCGTCTCATTCCAGAACCGAGGGGACGATTGGTGTACGCTTAGGTGGTCACGCCGGCCGTGCCATAGACTGGCGTCATGCCTCCTACTGGAGTGGGATTCGCCCGGACATGCGCTTCGGTTCAATATTCCCGGTTTGACTCCGGCCTGTCCGGGTCTGGGGGGTGTAAATTCGATACTTCGACAATGCTATCGAGCACGAAGTCAGGCTGCACGGGGGAGTGGAGGAGTGCTTCTGGCCGGGTGACGCCTGTGAGCACCAGGGCGGTGGACATGCCGGCCTGCACCCCCATCAGAATATCGGTTTCCAGCCGGTCGCCCACCATCAGACATTCGCTTGTTGGCAGGCCGAGCTGCTCGAGCACCATTTCTACGATCATCGCAGAGGGTTTCCCAGCCACCAGTTCTACTTTATGGCCGCTGCATCCCTCCAGCGCCCCGATCACAGCGGCGGCGTCTGGGATCTGGCCTCCTTCGACCGGGCAGGTGCGGTCGGCGTTGGTGGCAAAAAATCTCGCTCCCAAACGGAGCGCTTGATAACCGATGTTCAATTTTCGGTAATCGAAAGTGCGGTCGAAACTGGCAATGACTACTTCGATCTTGTTTGGATTTTCGCAGATCGTCAGCCCAGCGGCGGCCATTTCATCCAGGAGGGGTCCTTCGCCGATGACGAAAACTCTTGCGCCGGCCATCTCCCGTGCCAGGTAACGCGCCAGCACCAGCGATGAATTGATCACGTCATCCGGGGATGCAGGAATTCCCAGGCGGGTCAACTTCTCTGCATACACCTCGCGCGGCTGCAAGGGTTTGTTGGAAAGGAAAACCACCCCGCAGCCTCGTTCTCTCAGGTTGGCAATCGTCTCTGGGGCGCCCGGGATGGCGTTTTCCCCGAGATAGACCGTTCCATCTAAATCGAAGATATAACCTTTGAAATGGGACATGTATTCTCGATTGTAACTATTCGGCCTATGTCAGAATGTTCCAGTAATCTCACCACAAAGACACGAAGACTCGAAGGATCTCAAAGAATAACTTTGTGCGCCTTTGTGCCTCTGAGACTTCGTGGTGAAATTTTTTGCGGTTTTTGCATGGCCTAAGCGGTAACTATAAATTTACCTTTGCGGTCTTGGCGTCTTAGCGGTTCGAATAGCTCAGCCTGTATTAATTCATCCATTGCCAGGATCAACGCCTCTTCTTTCCCAATCTCGACAATGGTCGCGGCGGTGTAATCATGACAGGCGTCAATGGAGCCGCCGACCTGCCTGGCTGCCTCGGGGACGAGGTAAGATAGGCCCGGCATCGCCCGGTCTATCAGGATTTTACGCTCCAACGGGGTGGGGAGGCGCATCGAAGCTTTCGTCTGAGACCAGTCGAAGGCGCCCAATCCAGGGATCTCCGCGGCCATGTTCTGAAATCCGACGATATATTTCTCCGGCTTGACAAAGGCTTCGTTGCGGATATCCCAACAGTATTCGCCGATCATTTTGACTCCCATGGGTGAGAAATCATCTCCGACGGTGAACCACTGGATATATTGCGTTTCTCGCAAACCGTCCCGTATCAAGTGCGCCGTGGTTTCCTGGTAGGCGCGCTTCTGGGTTTGGCGAAGCTCCTCGAGCCGGCGCTGCGCCTCGGCGAAAAGCCCCTCGAGACAGGCACGCACCCCGAGGTCAGGCCCGCCCGAATAATAGCCCACCCCCCCGAAAGTCGTCACGGATACCGCCAATTGCGCCATCGGGATTTCCTCCCCAAAGCGTGTGAGAAGATATTTTTCTTTCCCCTGGGCATCCACTTCGATCTTTACCTGGCCTTGAGCGACGGCATCCAGCAGGGCTTCGCGGTTCTCCTTGATCAGGCGGCCTTCGCGATCGTGTTCGTCGCCCACAGCGCCCAGCACGCCCGCGTAAGCCAGGTCGCAATTGCCGGCGTCCAACTCCAGGGCGAACATATAGGCTGCCGTGGAGGCGGAGATATCCATGTCTCCGGACAGGCCGAAAAATTCCGTGGAGATGTTGATCACTTTGGGATCGGTGGGCTTTTGGGGATGGTGATGATCGAGGATGAGGGTGGCGCGCCGGCCGCGGTTGGTCTCTGAAATGACAGGCGCGGCCTGCCCCCCAAGGTCTACGTAGAAGATGGTGGCGGGGAACTGCTCGTGGATGCGCGCCACGATTGGCGGATGCACCCGCTCGATGCAGACCCGCCGCACGGAAAAACCAGCCCGCGTCAGGGCGGTTTCCAGCACAGCGGCGGAGGCCAGGCCGTCGGCGTCGTTGTGGTGAACCAGTGTAACCTCTGGGCCAGCGGCGCGCAGCAGTTGGATGCCTTTGCGGATTTCGTGGAGAAAGTTCTCTTTGCTCATGTGTGTCACGTATCACGTGTTCCGGTGTCATGTGTCATGTGTATCACGTATCACGCACTTATACCCCTATTGTAGTTCGAATGACCATGTACCCCTCGGCTTCCATGGCTGCGGCGATAGCCTGCTGCACTTCCTGGCTGGGGGTCAGGGCGTTCATGTAGCCGCCTCTGCCGCCGCCGGTGACTTTAGCGCCCAGCGCGCCCATCTCGAGGGCCAGATTGCACAGGTAGATCAGCTTCTCATGGGAAAGCCCCATTCCGATCAGGATCTCGTGATTGGCCGTCATGATGCCCCCCACTTCGGCAAGATCGCCAGCCTCGAGAGCGGCTTTCATGGCGTATGTCTGGTTGGTGATGGTCTCCATGCGGGATTTGAACGTGGCGGGATTACCGGTTTTCAGTTCTTCGATATAGTCATCTAACAGGGCTGTGTTGGCGGTGACGCCGCTGTTGCCCAGCACGATGTGGAACGGTTTTTTGGCGACGATGCGCTCGAAGCGTTTCTCTCCAGCCTTGATTTGATAGAGCAGCAGCCCTCCGTAGGTGGAGGCGGTGTTGTCAACCCCGCTGGGGATGCCGTGATAGGAAAATTCTCCCTCCCAGCCGACGTGGTTGATTTGCTCGATCGAGTAGCCCAGATCGAATTCGGCGTTCAAGGCCCTGGCCAGTGAGACGCAACTGGCCGCGCTGGCGCCAACGCCGCTGCCGGCCAGCAGCGAGCCGCCGTAGGTGATCTTGATGGGGGTTTTCTTGACGTCAATGCCCATCACTTCGAGGATGCGGTTGATCGAGACAACCTGCTGATCTTTCTTCTTATCCTTATAGCCGGGCACTTCGACGCGATGATCCTCCAATACCCAGCCTTCGCCATCAATTCTTTCGACTTCCGCGATGGTCTCGAAAGGGATGGCTGAAACGATGGCCGGCACCTCTTCGAGCACGAATTGGTCGCCGATCAAGATGGTTTTTCCAAAAGCGGATCCTTGCGCCATATATATTTTCCTTTGCATGTAATTGCTCACCGCCGAGACGCAGAGAGCGCAGAGAAAGACCTGGGAAATATTTCGCTGATGCTTCCCAGCACGTGATCGGGTTGAAGCCGGGCGTAGGCTAACTCTCGGCGTTGGGTCACACCGCTGAGGACCAACACCGTCGTCATCCCGGCCGCGAAGCCCATCGCCAGATCCGAATCGAGACTATCGCCAATGATCAGACATTCCTCCGCTGGTTTGTCCAATCTCTCCAGGGCAGCCTCTGCGATGAGCCGGGAGGGTTTTCCGAAGACGATATCAACCTGACGTTTGCTGCACCCCTGCAAAGCGCCGATCACCGCGCCGGCGTCAGGAATCTCGCCATCAGGGAGTGGGCAGATGGCATCTGCGTTGACTGCGAAAAACTTTGCCCCGCGGCGCAGAGCCTGAAATCCGATATTCAATTTATGGAAGTCGAAATTGCGGTCGCAACTGACGATCACAACCTCGATTTCTTCAGGGTCTTCGCTGATGTGAAAATCCAGCTCCAGCCTCTCTGCCAGAGGGGGATCGCTGATCACGTAAAGGGCGGCCTCTGGCAGGTTCCGCCTCAGATAGCCCTCGAGGATCTGGGGGGCGGTGATGATTTCATCTATGGACACCACGACGCCAGCCTTGGCCAGACGGTCTGCTTGCTCCGCGGGGCTTTCCAGGGCATTGGTGATGAAAACAATCGGGTGACCCCGGCGGCGGAGTTCGGCGATCGTTTCGCCCGCGCCTGGGATCACCTGATTGCTTCGTAGTATCGTGCCATCAATGTCGAGGATGACGCCCTTTGGCCTTGTCACTGATCACGTTATCAATCTGCAAAGTAGACCATCAACTGGCCGAGGCGCAGGACGCCATCGAAGGCTAATCCGGGGCCGCCTTTCTTGAGCTGACCCTTTTCTCCGTCTGGGTCTCCCAGGGCGGTGACGATGATGTCAGCGTCGGACAAATCTTCTTTTTCGGTGTAGGTGTTAGTTGTAGCGACAACCTTCATCCCGGCTGCTTTGGCGGCTAACACGCCATTGCGCGAATCTTCGACGACGAGACATTCCTCAGGCGTGAGGCCGCTCTTCTCGAGAGCAAGGTTGTATATTTCGGGGTCGGGTTTTTTCTTGCTGACTACGTCCCCGGCCAGCACGAAGTCGAATCGGATGTCTTTGAGGACGCCGTAGGCAACCGCTTTGGCGGCGCGCTCATTGGAGGTGGTGCAGACTCCGAGCACAAGGCCAGCGTCATTGATTTCTTTCATCAATCGTTTGACGCCGGGACGCAGGGGCAGCTCGCCGCTCTCGATCATCTCCACGAAGATGGCCGTCTTGCGCAGGTGCATATTTTTGATCAGTTCGTCCACCTCCTCTGGCTCGATCTCGACGCCGAAGCCTTTGGTTCGCAGGTGATGCTTCATGCGCTCTTTGCCGCCCGCGACTTGCAGCAACTCGTGATAGTATTCCACGCCCCACTCGAAATCGAAACCGAACTCCTCGAACGTGCGGTTGAATGAGACCCGGTGGCCGTCCCGCTCGGTGTCTATGATGACGCCGTCCTGGTCGAAAAACACAGCTTTGATTTTGGACATTGTGATACTCCTCTACCTCGAATAAAACTCCTTTACAGCCTCGATCAACATCCTATTCTCGGCTTTATCGCCCAGCGTGATCCTGAACCATCCGTCGCGGCCGTACATGGGACTCTGAGGCCGCAGGATCAAACCTCGTTCCTGGGCGAAGGCCACCATATCGGCGCCTTTCTTGCCCGTGTCCGTGCCATCGAAGAGGATATAGTTGGCATGAGAGTGGAAGATATCCAGGCCTTTCACATCGCTGAGGGATTCTTCGATGAAATCTACTTCGCTGTTGTTGAATTTGACGCGCTCCTCCAGGGCTGCGGCGTCCTCGAGAGCGGCCAGGGCAGCCCACATCGGGATGGTGCCCACGTTCCAGGGCAGCAAGGCCGCTGAAATCTGGCCGATGACCTCTTCATCCCCCAGGGCGTAGCCGAAGCGCATACCTGCCAGTCCGTAGGCTTTGGATAACGTGCGCGTGATCAAAACATTGGGGTATTTCTCGATCAGTCCCACCTGCGACATCTCCAATCCTGCGAACTCGACATAGGCCTCGTCTACGACGAAGGGGATGCCGGTCCTGGCGATCTTGACGAAATCCTTGGCATCCATGAAGTTGCCGGTCGGGTTGTTGGGGTTGGCGACGACGATGATCTTGGTCTTGTCGGTGACCGCCGCCAGGATGGCATCGGCGTCGAATTCGAGTTGCCGGTTCTCGTAACGCATCGGCGCCGAGATCAGCTTGCCGCCCAGGATGTTGCAGCGGAGTTTATAGATGCCAAAACAGGGCGTGTGTTGGATGACTTCCTGGCCCGGCTCGAGGAAGCAGCGAAAGATGTTATCGAAGACTTCGCTGGAGCCGTTGCCCAGCATCACGTTCTCTGGCCCATCCAAGCCGTTGATCTCGGCGATCTTCGAGCGCACGATCAGCCCCTGATCGGGATAGCGGTTCGCCATTTGCCCATATTTTTGGATGGCTTCCAACACCTTCGGAGAGGGGGGGATGGGGTTCTCGTTGGACATCATGCGGTGCAACCCCGGCTCTCGCCAGGCCAACTCGATATGTGATGAAACGTACATGGGGATGCCCTTGACCCAGGGCACGAAGTAATCCTGGATATTTTTCATATTTGCTCCTGGTAGATATTCGATGAGGAAACCAGGAATCCTTGAATTTTATCCTGGCTTCCTGATAAAACTTTCATGCTTTCCCTGCGCTTCCCAGGGTGTCAATCCAGCGGCCAACCACCTGGCGGATGGCGTCTTTGACGGCGATGTCAATCTTGCCGGGGTCGTATTTCTCGCGGTTGGCGGAGATGTAATCGTAGGTGGTATCAATGAGGGTGTGTTTCAATTCTGTGGATACATTGAACTTGGCGCCTCCCATCTCGATCAGTCGCTTGATATATTCATCCGACAGGCCGGTGCCGCCGTGTACGACCAGCGGCGTTTTGAGCCACTGGTTGTTGAGCAACTGGTTGATGGCGCCCAGACGCTCGAAATCCACCTTGGGATTCTTGGTCTTGTAGACGCCGTGAGCCGTGCCGATGGCTGGGGCGAAGAGGTCCACGCCGGTTCTCTCGACGAATTCGACCGATTGCTCCGGGTTGGCTAGAGCGGCCTCGTCCTCGGCTACTTTGACCTGATCCTCCACCCCGGAGACAGTACCCAGCTCCCCTTCGACAGAGGCGCCTCCCAGGCTGTGGCAGTAGTCCACCACCTCTTTGGTCTGGCGGATGTTTTCCTCGAAGGGCTGCTTGGAGGCGTCTATCATGATATTCGTATAGCCAAAATCGGCGCATCGTTTGCAGTATTCCACATCGGTGCAGTGATCCAGATGCAGTGCCACCGGTATCGGTGCGGATTCAGCCAGAGTCTTGTAAATGGCGACCAGCACATCCCGCCTGAGGAATTTGGAGGGGGTGACCGAGGTCTGGATGATGAGGGGGGCCTTCTTATCTACAGCCGCCTCGAAGACCGCTTCCATTTGCACCAGGTCGGTGATGTTGAAAGCGCCAACAGCATACTTGTTTTCGGCGGCTTCGATGAGCATTTCTTTTGCGGTTACGATAGACATTAGGAAACTCCTTTTAAGTAAGGTAAATTGTTAGTAACTGCTCAGCCATCGAACGGATTAGCCCGAAAAAAGGGTGTGCGAAGGGGGCGCAGCCCCCTTCGCACACCCTTTTTTCGGGAACTTCCCCGTTTGGTTGAGTAGTTACAATTGTTATTGTTCAGTCATCAGCAGAGCAGTCACGTTAATGTTTGACTTTTGCCATCCGCCGGCCTACATAGTCTTCCAGCCCTGCGGATGCTTTTCCGAAGCCCTCCACGGTATACAGCGTGGAAGGGTGGGTGTTGAATTGTTCTAACTCCAGCCCATTGGGGTCATAGGCTTGAATACAGAAGGGAATCGTCATCAGCTTATCCATGATCTCGTGGGGCAGGTCATCTCTATCTATCTCAGCCTGGAAGGCCAATTCCTCGCCATACTCGAAGAGCGGCTCCAGAACATAGGGAGGACAGGTGAAGACGATTTCCCCTCCGGCAAGTTTTTGGATATCCCAAAAGCACATCTTCCCTGCCACGAGGGGACCATGGCGCATCGAGCAAGCCAGCATCTTGCCTGGGTACCCGCCATCTCTCAGCATGCGGTAGGCCCGGCGGAAGATAGCGATCCCCAGCCAGTGCTTTTCCGGGCGAGAGATGTTCAGGCCGCGCCGTTCAGCCTGGATGTCCAGCTCCGGGCGCTCCGTCAGGCGTCCGATCATGTGGGTGATCACGGCGCGCCATCGGCTCAAGTCCACGCCGTTCTGTTGGGCGATCTTGATGCCTTCCATGGTTGCCCTGGCCGAGGCCAGGATCTGCGCCAGCGTAAAGCAAACCGTCGTGTTGGTCGAGATAGCCCTGGCCGCCAGTTGTTCGAGCACCTCGATCCCCTGCATACTGGCGGGGACTTTGATCATCACATTGGGGCTGATGGCGCTCAACTCCTGGGCGTCGGCGATCATCTGCCCGGTTTCGGTGAACAGGCGCGGGTCGAGCTGGCCTGAAATCCAGCCGAAGCGCCCTTTGGATGCCTCGAAGATGGGCAGGTACATTTCAGCGCCGCGTTTCAAGATTTCCTTGTAGGTCAGCCAGGAAAGCTCCTTTGGGCTGAGATCTGGATGTGAATGTACCTGACCATCAATCCAGGCATCCCATGTTTGGGGATCGTCGTTGATGGCTTGCAAAGATAGCGGTGGATTGGTGGTGCAGCCGCGGAAGAGGCTCGCTGCTGGATTCCCGGCATTATACAACTTTCTGAGCTGGCCTTCCAGATTCGATTTCTGGGTTGGTTCAGCCTCCTCGAGCATTTTCTCGACCCAGGCATCGAAGACCAGGGGAGAGGAATCCCACCAGATTTCCATGTCTGGATTCGTACGAATCAAGCGTTCCACGGGACTCTCGATCATCGCTATCTCCTTTATCGTAGCGCAAAGTCAAATAAAAACGATCTCATCCCCGTCCCCGGGGCGCCCGCGGACGGGCTTTTGATCGAGTAGGGTGGATCTGGCCTCGATGAGCGTTGAATTATGCGCGGATGCGTTCTCCTTTGGGGTCCCAGAGCGGCTCTCGATCGACTACTGCGCCAATCGGTTCTCCGAAATATTCGATTACCAGTTGCACGCCTGGTTTGGCGTATTGGAGGGGCAAATAGCCATAGGCGATGCTCTTGCCAACCGAATAACCAAAGCCTCCAGAAGCCACCCAGCCGATGATTTCATCGCCTCCGCGGGCGCGGATCGGCTCGTTGCCCAGGGCGATCACCCGGTCATCTTCCAGCGTCAGGCAGCACAGCTTTTGTTTCAGACCGGTCTCTTTTTGTTTTTGTAACGCCTCTCGTCCGATGAAATCGCCTTTGTCTAATTTTACAGCAAAACCCAGGCCAGCTTCGAAGGGAGTGTAATCGGGGGTGATCTCGCCGCTCCAGTAGCGGTAGCCTTTCTCCAGGCGCAGGGTATCAATGGCGCGGTAACCGCCCGCCACTAAACCTTCGGGCTGCCCGGCCTCCCATAGGGTATCCCACAGGCGCAGGCCGTATTCCATGGGGGCGTAGAACTCCCAGCCCAACTCGCCCACATACGTGACGCGCATCGCCAGGGCGGGCGCATCGCCGACGGTGATCTGCTGCGCGGTCATGTACGGGAAAGCATCATTGGAAATATCAGCCTTCGTGACCTTCCCCAGGATCGCCCGGGCTTTGGGACCCCACAGGCCGATGCAAGCGTAGGAGGAGGTGACATCCTCGATTTCGACAGAGCCGTCCTCGGGCATGTTCAGCCGCAGCCAGGAGAGGTCGTGCTGGCCGAAGGCGGTGCCGGTGATGATCAGGAAGCGTTCGGCCTCCAGGCGGGTGACGGTGAAATCGCACTCGATCCCGCCGCGGGTATTGAGACATTCGGTGTATACGACTACGCCGACCGGAACGTTGATCTGGTTGGCGCAGACATAATTCAGGAAGCCCACCGCTCCCGGGCCGCGCACCTCGAGCTTGTTGAAGGAGGTCTCGTCGAACAGGCCGGAGTTTTCGCGGGTTTGCAGGTGTTCGTAACCGATGGCGCGCGACCAGTTGCGCCTGGCCCAGCCCTTGGGTTCGTGTCCGTGGTTGGCTCTTTCTTCGTAGATCGAGAACCAGTTGGGCCGCTCCCAGCCGGATTTCTCGCCGAAGGAGGCTCGCAAATCTCGCAGGCGGAAATACGTGGGAGAGAGTCGCAGGTTGCGCCCGGAGATGCGCTCGCTCTGCGGGTAGCTGATGTCGTAATACTTGGAATAGGTTTCGATGGTGCGCTTGACGCTGTAATCCTGGCTGGCGTAATTCGAACCGAAGCGGCGCACATCCAGACGCCAAACATCCCATTCAGGGGTGCCATGGGTGATCCACTCCGCCATCGTCTTGCCGATGCCGCCGGCTCCGGCCAGTCCGTGGGCGCAGAAGGCGCAGGCTACCCAGAAGCCCTTCACCTCGGTTGGGCCAAGTAAGAACTCGCCATCGGGGGTGAATCCCTCGGGGCCGTTGAGCAACTGGATGATCTCGGCAGTCTCCACAGCAGGCACGCGCTTGATGGAGTTTTCCATCAAGGGGGTGAAACGCTCCCAATCCGGCGGCAGTAATTTGTATTTGAAACCCTTGGGGATGCCATCCAATCCAAAGGGGATCGGGTTGCGTTCGTATCCACCGGTAACCAGGCCACCGACTTCCTCACGCCAGTACACCAGCAGGTCGGGATCGCGCAGGGTGGGGAAGTTGTGTCCCACGCCTTCGATCGGTTTGGTGATGATATACAGGTGCGCCATGGGCACCACCGGCAGTTTCAGGCCGACCATCTTGCCCACTTCGCCGCCCCATTGCCCGGCGGCGTTGACCACGACCTCGGTCTTGATCGCGCCGTGGCTGGTGACCACTTCGTCTATGCGGCCATCTTTCAGGTTGATCGCGGTCACATCAGTATCGTCGAAGAACTTGACGCCGCGGTTCTTGGCGCCTTTGGCCAGCGCCATGGTCAGGCCGGTGGGGTCTATCACGCCGTCGTTGGGGGTGAAGGCTGCCCCGAGAACCCCGTCCAACGACATGATGGGGAACATCTTGTGGGCTTCTTCGGGGGGGATCAGTTCGATAGGTACGCCGAACGAGCGCGCCATGCCCACCAGCTTCTTCAAGTCTTCCATGCGCTCGATGGATGAAGCCAGGCGGATCCCGCCGACCTCGCGCCAGCCGGTATCCTGCTCCGTTTCGTCTTTCAGACGGCGGTAGAGGTCGGTGCTGTAGGACATCATGCGGGTGAGATTGGCATCTGAGCGCAACTGGCCAACCAGGCCAGCCGAGTGCCAGGTGGAGCCGGCGGTCAGTTCGTGACGTTCCAGGACGACCACGTCCCTCCAGCCCAGGTCGGCCAGATGATAAGCAATGCTGCACCCTCCGACGCCTCCACCGATGACGACAACTTGTGCTTGGGTGGGAAATTTAGACATAATCGTTATGCCTCCTCGAGCCATTGCTCCCAAAGGGGATTTTTCATATTTTGGGTCATTCTTTCGATATATTTATCTGCATATCCTCGAAAGTCGAAATCCAGTGACGAGAGACCAATCTGGACAAGACCCCACATGGATTCCCTGAAGTCGGACATGATCTTCATGATTTTCAGGCGTGCCCATTGCCTGGAAGTGACTTGGCCGAAATAACATTCGAGCAACCAGCGATCTTGTTCATCATCGAAACCATGATTGACTGATAGATTTGCCAGGTCAAAGTAGATATCACCCATGCCGGCATACTCCCAGTCGAGGATGCGTATATTTCCATCGAAGAGAAAATTTTCGTTGAGCAGGTCGTTATGGCAAGGGCGGGGGGGGTAGGGCGCCTTCATCAGCGCCGTTTCGGCGTCGGTCTTGCGTTCGATCAGCCACTCGAAATTTTTAGGAAATTCGACCCCATAATTTTTTACGACGCTGGTGTAATTCTCGACAACCCGGAAAGCATTGAAGATTCCTGAGATGGCGGGCATGGCATGGATTTTTTGGAGGATCGCGGCGATTAGGCGGATGTTTTGCGCTTGCCTGATCTCCTCTTTCGGCATGGGTCTGCCTTCGACGAAACGGGTGACAAGATAACCTTCTGGCCGGATGAAATAGATCACTTCTGGCGCGACTCCCAGTTTGCTGGCGGCGAGATTGGCGGCGTATTCGTTTTCGCGATCGATGCCCAATTTATCAGTGTTTGCGCCTGCAATACGAAGGACAAAGGACTCTCCCCGGACATCTACCCGGAAATTCTGGTTGGTGATGCCTCCTCCTAGCGGAGTAGTCTCGATTTCTTTTACCCCTTCCCATTGGGGCACGCGCGCCAGGGCTTCGGCTAATGTCAGGGACATGGTCACCTCCAACGATCGAACGATACCAGCTAGCCCTGCCAGACAGACTGAGGCCGGGCCATCTCGGCGACGATGTCATACGATGAGATGATCCCCAACGGCATCGCGTCAGGGTCTTCCTCATCTACGACGATCAGGCGATGGTGATGATGTTTGATCATCATATCCGCCGCTTCGCGCAGACTGGCCGTCATGCGTATTGTGAGAACAGGATGCATCACGTCCCTGACGGTGGCGTTTCTGCAATCTTCAGATTCGCAGAAGGTCAACAGATCAACCCCGCTGACCACGCCGAGATGTTTGCCGGTCTTATCAACGACGAGAACGGAGCGCCAACCCGCCTGGGTCATCGTTCGAGCTGCAAAGAGAACTGGGGTTTTCGCACGACAGACCAGGATCGCATCCGACATCACATCGGCGACTGTCTCCCGTCGGGCAGGAAGCATTGCAGCCAGGCCAGCGACGAAATCCGAGATAGAGATTACACCGACCGGGATTCCTTCCTCGGTAACCAGGAGACGATTGATTTCTTGTTCGCGCATCCTTCTTGCCGCTTCACGAAATGGGGTGTCGGCCTCGATGGTATTGACCGGGGTGGACATCAACTCGGAGGCAGTCATCTTCCTCATGGTTTCCAGGCTCTCCGCATCCACCGAGAGCCACTCTCCGGCCAGTAGATCGATATCCGAGATGACGCCAAGGGGTTGCCCGTCGCTATCTGCGACGAAAACGGCGTGGATGTTATGTTGGTCTAGCAGAACCGCCACCTGACCGAGGGTGTCATCAGGATGGCAGGTGATTACGCCGGGGTGCATCATGTCACGAACCAGTTTGTTCATCATGCGCTCCTTGTGAGTCATTGAACCTCATCCACTTCTTTGTACCATTTGACGCGGTCGCCAACGCGGTCGCGCAGTCGCCATGCCAGGGATTTGGGTTCAGAATCTATTCGAGCTAATATATTGGTAACCTGGATTCGAACATGCTCTTTTTGTTCGCCGGGGAGCTGGTTGTAACTCTGCGCCAGGGTACCAACTTTCCCCAGGTTCATTGTAGTAGTTCGCCAAAGCCCCCAATCTTTACTGCAGAGTTGCGCGATATGATGTATATTGATGGTTTCGTCGTCATTAACTCCTAAGCTGTGTTCGAGCAGGAGCATGATCGTATCTATAATATCTTTTTCATTGATCTCGACGATCTGCATCTTTTCCAACAGCATCTCTGCTAAAGGTATGGTAGGAGCATCAACCTCTAGGCGACCATTCCAGGTGATGATGTGACAGAAATCCAACTTATCGTAGAACACATCTACATGCAGGCTGGTATCGGGATTGTCGAAAATAGCGCGGTCGCCCTCCGACACGATGAAGACCTCTCGGTTCTCGATATATCCCAGCGAAGCCATCAATTCCCTGATCTCTCTAGTTTGTTTGCGATAGGCAGCGAAATCTATGTCGGTATAGGCGCGCCCTAGCGCTTCCTGCAGATAGCCGTATTTCGGGCAGTGCATCTGAAACGCCAGAGAACCGATCACACGCAAGATCATTCCGCCAGAATCGCTGGCTTCGATGATGCGATGTAATTCGTCCTCGAATTTTTTTCGTTCCTCGCGGTTTTGATTACCCATACCAATTGCGCTGTTGGACATATCGTACTCCTGATTGGGTACCTTGATACAACACCATAATTTAAACGCGCTCATTATAGTTGAAAACCCATAAACTTGCAAATTTCTTCAAAATCCCCTATAATAATCAAGCGAAATACTCACTTTCCGTCATAAATGTTTGTGCTTTTGTAACTACTCAGCCAAACGGAGAAATTCCCGAAAAAAGGGTGTGCGCAGGGGGCTACGCCCCCTGCGCACACCCTTTTTTCGGGTAAATCCGTTCGATGGCTGAGCAGTTACGTGCTTTTTCAGTGAACACGTTGATCGTTGGGCGGGGGTTTACTTCATGTGCAATATTGGTTCTCGAGGTTCTCATATGCCGTTCTTCTCGAAAAAAGCCAAGCAAAAGTTGACCCGTCTCTTCTACGCCACCGATATCCATGGCTCGGAACGGACGTATCGCAAGTTCATCAATGCTGGCAAGTTCTATGGCGTTGATGTCCTGGTGATGGGAGGGGATATCACTGGTAAACTACTCATTCCAATTATCGCAGAAAAAAGCGGACGCTATCGTGCGACGTTACAGGATAAAACCGAACACCTGGAAACCAACCAGGAGCTGGAAGGTCTTATCCAACGATTAGGGACGCTTGGGTTTTACCATCAGATCATGGACGAGGAAGCGTATCTCGCGCTATCTCAGGACGACGCTTCCGTGAATACCTTGTTTCATCGCCTGGCCCGCCAGAGGCTCGAGGAGTGGGTGGACCTGGCGGAGGAACGGCTGGGAGGAACCGGAATCCGTTGTTTCGTCACCGGCGGCAATGACGATGACCCCAGGGTCTTGGAAGCCATCTGGCGAGAAGGCGCCCAGGCTTTCTTCGCGTGCGAAGGTCAGGTGGTGAATGTGGATGACCATCACACCATGATCTCTGTGGGGTTCAGCACCCCAACGCCCTGGAATACCCCCCGCGAGGTCCCCGACGAGAAGCTCGCCGAGATCATCGAGGATATGATCTCTAAGGTCGCTGACCTGAATCGTTGCATCTTCAATTTCCACGATCCCCCAAATGAGTCGACCCTGGATACCTGTCCGATGCTGGATTGGGACAAGGACCCCCCAGAGCCGATTGTCAAGGCTGGGCAGATCGTGATGCATGGCGCCGGGAGCAAATCTGTCCGCTGGGCTATAGAACAATATCAACCTATGTTGGGGTTACACGGCCATATCCACGAAGCCCAGGGGATGGTAAATCTTGGCCGAACAATGTGCATCAACCCTGGCAGTGAGTATGGCGAGGGGATCTTACGAGGATGCCTGGTGACATTTGCAGATGGACAGGTCGAAGGCTTCCAGATGACGAGTGGATAGTGGTGAGGTTTCTGCATGAGGCAGAGGAAGGAGGTGAAAGAGGAAACATTTAACATCAAAGCCAGAACATTTCGCCAAAATATCATGAAAAAGAGGAACAGAAGATGACTACAGCAAAACCTGAAGTTTTTACCCGTAAGGCCTCTGGCCTTGTACGAGTCATGTCGCCATATTCGGCGTTTATCTATAATATCCTCACCATGGGGTTGATCTTCCCCTGGACCTACCTGTGGGCGCCCGGCGCGCTGCCCGGCGGGAAACTATTCTGGGGAATCATATTGGCCATGGTGCTGGAGATCCCGCTCGCCTATGCCTATGTCTGGTTGGCGACCGCCATGCCCCGAACGGGCGGCGACTATGTATTCCAAAGCCGCGTCTTCGGCGGGGCGTTTGGCTTTACCTCCCTGATGTCCGGTTTCGTGATCTGGATCCTCCAGTGGGAGGCCCTCTCAGGTTGGTTGATGGCCTGCGTAGGATTGGCACCTCTATTCATTGGGCTGGGAGCAACCCTCAACGCCCCTGTTTTGTCTGCCATTGGTGTGTGGTGCGCCAGCTCGTGGGGAGTGATCATCATCAGCATTGCCAATGCAGCCCTGGCTTTCTGGCTGCTCATCAGCGGTTTCAAGAACTACGTGAAGTTCCAGTACATCATGTGGTATGGCATCCTGGTTTCGTTCGTGACGATGCTGATCGTATTCTTCGTGGCCTCGCCTGCGGAGTTTCCAGCTCGAATCGATGCTTTCGCCAAAGCCGCGTTTGGCTCCACCAGCTTCTACCAAACAGCCATAGATGCCACCAAGGCCGCTGGCGTCAACCTGACTCCTGCCTTCAGTCTGTTGAGCACATTCTTGATTGCTCCGATCGCCTGGACTTCCCTCCAGTGGGCGACTTACAGCGTGGAGCAGAACGGTGAGATCAAGAACGCCCGCTCCTTCAAGGCCCAAACCTTCGTCCTGGTTGGCTCCCTGATCATTACCGGAATCTTACTGGCAGTCTTGGGCGTTGGCTTCGAACGCGCCATCGGAACCGAGTTCTTGTACACTGCCGGGGCAGGGTATTGGCTGCGTTTGCCAGAAGCCACGTTTTCTGGCGCTTTCCTGTGGCCTAACCTGATAGCCATCGCTATCGCTGCAAGCCCGATCGTCGTCATCTTGATCAGCTTCGGATACATCCTGAATTCGTTCCAGATCGTCTGTAACTGCATGATCGGTATGACTCGCGTCATGGTGGCTATGTCTCTGGATCGTCTGCTGCCCGAATGGTTTAGCAAAGTCCATGAGAGATGGCATACGCCTGTCAATGCGCACTGGGCGTATTTCCTGGGCGCCATTCCGGTGATCCTGGTGTATAACTTATGGCCTGCCTGGGGCGCTCTGACCCTGGGCGTTACCTTTGCCTGCGGCTATGTCTTCGTCTTCTCCAGCCTTGCCGCAGCCTTGTTACCATACCGGGCAAAGGAGATCTATGAGGCCTCGCCTGGCGCGCAATATAAGCTGGGCAAGATACCCTGGGTCACGATCCTCGGCGGCCTGGGTTTCGTCCTGGGCGGCGCCATGGTGTTGATGTTCATGTTCTTCGCTCCGCTGGGTTTGACCAGTAGACTGGCATATACCGTCGTATTTGGGATCGTCATCATCTCGGCTCTCTGGTACTACCTGGCAAAACGCGCTCAGAAAGCGCGCGGTATTGACGTGGATTTCGCCTTCAAGGAAATCCCGCCTGAATAACCGTAATGCGACCTCCTGGTCGCAACCTAAAAAGGACGCTGATTCACGCGGATGAACGCAAATAAAAGATCAGCGTAAATCAGCGTTGATCAGCGTCCATGGAATCTTCGCGATAATTCTTTCGAATGGCCCCAATGAGTAAATCACTCATTCCCGCCCAAAGGCGAGAACGCATCCGGGAATACCTGGAAATACACAAAATCGTCCGCATTGCCGACCTGAGCGAAATCCTGGAGGCCTCGGAGGCGACTATTCGGCGCGACCTCGAGCGCCTCGAAAAGCAGGGATACCTCGAACGCACGCACGGCGGGGCTATTTTCAGCCAACGGATCAATCTCGAACAGGATTATGCCCAGCGGGCTCAACGCTCGCCTGAACAAAAACGTCGGATAGGCGCCCTGGCGGCTTCCATGATCGAGGATGGCGATATCGTCTTTATCAACAGCGGCACGACCACAACCGAAGTCATCCGTCATATCCCGATTAACGCCAGCATCACTGTCATTACGAATAACTTGATCGCCGCTTTAGAAGTAGGCGCGGTTGATTTCGAGCTTATCTTGCTTGGCGGCTCATATCAACCGGTCTCCAATTCGGTGGCAGGCCGGTTCGCCGTCGAGAATCTTAGGCATGTCTACGCCGACAAAACTTTCGTCGGCGTGGATGGCATCAGCCTCAAATATGGCTGCACTTTTCCCACAAGCGCCGAAGCCGAAGTGGTGCACCGGATGATGGAGCGCACGCGCGGCCCGCTCATCGTGGTGGCAGATCATACCAAGTGGGGGATGGTTTCCAACTTCGAAGTCGCTCGCATAGATCAGATAGACCGCCTGATCACCGATCGCGGCCTGGATGAAGATGCCCGCTCTGCTCTCGACGATCATTCGGTTGATGTGTTCATCGCCAGCGATGGCCAAGAGTAAACTATCAATGAAAAACTTTACAACCCTGCTCACATCGGATCATGTAGAACGAGTCCATCAGGCATCCCTGGAGATACTGGAAGATGTCGGCTTCCTGGTTCGTAACGAGAAGGCGCGCCATTTCTTTGCCAGGCATGGCTGCCAGGTTGACAGCGAAACCTCCCTGGTCAAGTTTCCTCCGTCCGTGATCGAGGAGTTTCGGGAGGCGTTTCCTCCCTCTTTTACGTTTCGCGGGCGCGACCCGAAATATGATCGTACTATTCCCGAGCAGTCTCCCGTGATCGTCACCGGCAGTTCTGCGCCTGATCTCATCGATCCAATCACTGGAAAGGAACGGCGCTCGACTTCTGATGACATCGCCCGCATTGCGCATCTGATCAACGAACTGCCGGGATACGATGTCTTCTCGATCTCCACCCTGGCCGAGGATGCCCCAGAAGCGTACTTCACCCTGGCGCGCCTCTACCCGGCTTTGAAGAACTGTCTCAAACCGGTGCGAAGTACGGCGAAGGATACCGGGGATGCCGAACGAGTCCTCCGCCTGGGCTATCTGATTGCAGGTAGTGAGGCGGCCTACCGTGAGCGACCTTTCATAACGCATCACTTCTGCCCGGTGGTCTCCCCGCTGACCATGGATTATGACTCGACCGAGATGTTGATCTTCTTCGTCGAGCAGGGCTTGCCGGTGTACCCCAGCATCGTGCCAAACGCCGGGTTGACTTCGCCCATGACCCTGGCTGGAACGCTCGCCCAGGGCAACGCTGAATTCCTGGCCGCGGCTGCGCTGATGCAAATGGTCAGGCCAGAGACGCCCTTGATCTATAGCACATTGCCCACCGTGGCCGATATGCGCACCGGCGCGTACGTCTCCGGCGGAATCGAGTGCGGCATGTTGCACATGGCCTTCGCCCAGATGGCCCATTTCTACGATGTGCCTTGCGGCGGCTACATCGGTTTGACCAACGCCAAGATCAACGATGCTCAGTCCGGCTTCGAGACGGGAATGTCCACGGTGGCCGGCCTGCTGGCCGGGGCGGATATGCTCAATATGGGCGGACTGCTCGACGCCTTGAAAGCCTTCGATTACGCCAAGCTGGTCATTGACGATGAAATCGCCCAGATGTTGAAACGCATCCAACGCGGCCTCGAATTCAGCGAAGAAAACCTGGCGCTCGATGTCATCGGGGAGATCGGCCCAGGCGGCACCTTTATGATGCACGATCACACCGTGGAATGGATGCGAAGGGCGGCTCTGATTCCGAAGGTCGCGGAACGTGATACGCGCGCCCTGTGGGAACAGGCCGGTTCGCTCGACGCCCAGGCCCGCGCCATGGATGTGCTGCGAAATATCTTGAGCCGGCATAATCAGGCAATCTTCTCTCCTGAGGTAGAATCGAGGATCAGAGACGAATTCCCTGCGATGGTCCCCGGAGACTCAAAGTTGCCAGAAGGTTGGTAGGCCATTAACGCATCTCTATCCTATCAGCAGTGTTGGATTCGATAGGTTCTGGATGATCCAGAAAGGACAAATCATGCAAATTTTTTTTGCCTCCGATGTGCATGGGTCGGAAATCTGCTGGAAGAAATTCATCAACGCCGGGAAGTTCTATGAGGCGGATACGCTCATCCTCGGTGGGGACATGACCGGCAAGGCGGTTGTTCCCATCATTGCACAAGGGGGGGAGAGGTATAAAGTCACCCTCCTGGATCAGGAATCCATTCTGGAGGGGGGAGAAAAAGTCGCTGAAATGGTCAAGACCATCCAAAACCGGGGTTACTACCCTTATGTGACTGATCCTGATGAAGTAGCGGAAATATCCTCGACCCCGGGGCGCTCCGATGATATCTTCCTCGATGAGGTCTTGAAGACTATCCGACGCTGGTTGGAATACGCCGATGAAAAGCTGAACGGGACTGGAATACGTTGTTTCGTCTGTCCGGGGAACGATGATATGTTCGCAATTGACGATGTCATCGCTACATCCAAAAGCGTAGAAAATGTCGAGGGACGGTTGATCCAACTCGATGATCATCACGAGATGATCAACACTGGCTGGACCAACCCCACTCCCTGGGATACCCATAGGGAAGAGGACGATCAGGCTTTGTTGGCGCGGATCGAAGCGATTGCCAGCCAGTTGCAAAATCCGCGGAGCGCGGTGTTCAATCTTCATGCCCCGCCCTACGGCAGCGGCCTGGATGAAGCGCCGGAACTGACCAAGGATTTGCGCCTGGCCTATGCGGGCCAATCGTTGATTTCGGTCGGCAGCAAAGCGGTGCTCGAAGTCGTCGAAAAGTACCAACCCATGCTGGGTTTGTTTGGCCACATCCACGAGGGGAAGGGCACACGTAAATATCGCAAGACGCTCTGCATCAATCCTGGCTCCATGTACGAACAGGGCATCCTGCAGGGCGCCTTGATTGATTTGAAGCCCAATAAAGTGGGAAATTACATCTTGACGACTGGTTGAGAGAATTGCAGGCAGAAGACGAAACCTGCAGGAAAGGAGGCGCTGGAAAAGATACACACGATAATCGGAGAGGCATGGTCTGCAACAGGAATCAGTAGACCAAGTCATCATCAATGCTTCACGTAATCATGATCCAAGACCCGTCACCGGGTCGCCCGAGGACGGGCGTTGGATCCGTTTCGTGAGCTACTATTGTAGAAGGAGTGTTCGATGAGTGAGGTAACCCTCTTTGTCCGTAAGGCAAGCGGCCTGGTTCGATCCTGGTCGGTGTTCGATGCCTTCATCTACGCTACGTTTTCTATTAACCTGATCACTCTAGGCTTATTCATCTTCTCGTACTGTTGGTATTTCGGGGGCAGTCTGGGAACAGCGGTCGTTGTTGGCGGGGCGTTCACGATCTTCGAAGTGGTCGTCTATGCCAGTTTGATCTCAGCGATGCCGCGCGCTGGCGGCGACTATGTCTGGCAGAGCCGCATTCTAGGTCGCGCCACTGGCTTCATCCTGGCCGTCACCGGTTGGTGGTTCATCCTCTGGCTGTGGGTTCCGCTCTATGGTCAGATGTTGGCCTATGAATTCCTCACCCCGATGGCCGCCCTGCTTGGATCTCCGGAGACAGCCCTGTGGTTTACCGGTACGAGCGAGGGGTTGCTGGTTGGCATGTTGCTTGTGTGCGCCGTCGTTTTCGTCTACATCGCGGTTGGTATGAAGTGGTATGCGCGCGTACAGAAGGTGTGCTTCTATATGGGTATGGTCGGCCTGGCGTTGGTCTTCGGCTTGCTCTTGTTCGGCGATAAGGCAGCCTTCATCGCCGGATTGAACGCCCAGCTACCCGCCCTGTATGGCTTGCCACAAGCTGATTACTACGCTGCCACGATCGCGGCTGGAGAAGCAGCCGGGACAACTTTTGGGCCGCTGGGGACGGTCGCTCTAGGCGCCAGCATGGCTTTGATCCCCATGATCGTCTTCTTCAACCTGTGGCCTAACTGGGGTTCCACGCTGTACGGCGAAGTGCGCGGCGCATCGGATTACAAGCGCAACTTCTGGGGCATGGCTTTGGCTATCATCGTCACTGCTGCTTTGGCGCTCATTTTCTTCGGCCTGATCAGCAAGACGATCGGCTGGGATTTTTACCACTATGCCAATGGCGCCTTCTGGAGCAATGTCTTCTATGGCACCGATGTAGCAATCCCCATCTGGCCGTATCCAGTACAGTTCGCCACATTCCTGACCTCGAGCCGCGCTGTGCAACTTCTGGTTGTTTTCCTGGTCGGGATGTGGTGGTTCGGATGGTCGGGGACGGTATTTCTCTCCTCGACGCGGGTGATCTTCGCCGCCGCTTTCGATCGCATGCTGCCTGAGTGGGTCTCCAACGTGGAACCGCGCTCCCGCACCCCGATCAACGCACTGCTGTTGATGGTCATCCCGTCGGTGATTGTTTCGGCCCTATATGCCTATAACGTTGTCAGCTTCCGATCCATCGTGCTCGACGCCACGCTTGTCATCGCGGTCACTTTCTTTGGCACGACACTGGCTGCCATTCTGTTCCCATGGCGTCAGAAGAGTGTTTTCGAAGGGTCGCCGATTGCCAAGTATGCCTTTCCCACCTGGCTGAACTGGATCGTGATGCTGCTCTTCGTCGTCGGCGCGGGTTATCTTGTTTACTTGACCTTCGGCTACGCTCAGGCTGTCTTTGCCCAATGGGGCGATCAGACTGGATTGACCCAGGCCATGATCGCGCTGATTACCCTGTTGAGCCTGGTCAACATCGCCTTGCTGGTTTATCTGGTGGTCTTCGTTGGCCGCAAGATGCTCGCTGGCGAGCGCGTCCCGTTGATTGCCGCGGCAGGGTTGATCTTCTTTGCCTTCCTGGATTGGCTGTTGGTGGCCTGGTTCTGGGATCCGGGCTATCTCTACGGCATCGGCTGGCAGAACAGCACCTCGATGCTCTTCATGATCATCATGTATGCGCTTGCCGCAGCGATCTACTATGGCTTCAGCGCCTATCGCCGCAAGCAGGGCATTGATGTTGATAAGGTCTACCAGGAGATCCCGGTCGAGTAAGTCTCTCTTTTAGTTGATTGTATAAAAAACCTGCGAGCAGCGTGGTACGCTTGCCCGCAGGTTTTTTGTTTCGCGCTTGAATGAAAAAGCGACGAACAGCCAAATGATCGTTAGCCCCGTCTTCGGGCGCCCCGAGGACGGGGCTGGAGATCATTTTTGTGTGACCTTGCGCTGTCATACGATTCCATCACTAAAATTACCCGGGGAGCCTACTGTGGACTCAGCCTTCGATAAAATCTCCATACCTATACGCCTCGGGCCCATGGCGTGGGCCAAGGAATATAGGATTGGTGATGGCCAGGGGCTGTCCTTCCTGATCGTTGATATCCAGCCGGTACCAGCCGGGAGATGGCGAGGCGACCAGGTCGTGGAATTCCAGGCTGGCTTCCTTGCCCTGGATGCGCTGCGAGGCGATCACCTGCCCGTTTTTTATCAGGTACACCTGCATGGTCACGGGCTTGTGAAGGATGGCCGCGGCAAACCGGATTTCGCCTTCCTGTACTCCCAGGTCGTCGCCGATGCGATACTCTACGCCGTTCATCTCGGCTCGAAAGATAATCTGAGGACCGCGCGTCACATAAGCCCTGTGTTTCATCAATCCATGGAGGATGCCTTCTCCAGAGAGCTGTTCGGCATAGACATAGGTTGTGGGCATGCCGAGACGCTCGCCGTATTTGTTCTCTTCTGGCCTGGGGGGATAGTGATAATCGCTGCCGCCTATGGCGGTAATCCGAAGTCCGGCATCGAGCCATTTCGTCCACAGGGCTACCGCTTTGGGATTCCCGTGAACGTGATCGGGCCAGTACAGATCGTTCCATAATTCCACGCAATGGATATTGCGCAAATCTGTCTCGTTGTACAGCCAGGCCCAGGGGGGGAGCAAGGGGTGGTTGATCGAGGTCAGCAATCCCTGTTTGGTAATCTGCGTAGTCAGCTCATCTGCCGAGCGATAGCGATCTGGCAGCGGCGTGGTCGTTCGATCGCCGCAGATCCCCTCCATCCAATCGCGCCACCCCTCCAGACAAAAGACGTTGATATGCCCCCGATCCAGGGTCACCTCCAGCCCGGGGATGACCAGGAAATCCAGCCCTTCGCTGATGTCTTTATAGCCCTCGATGGTGTTGTGGTCTGTGAGGGCAATGAAATCCAACCCTTCGGCTCTGGCGATCTCTGCGACCAGGGTGGGGGGATAATCCCCATCCGCTGAGGCGTTGCTGTGAACGTGGAAATCTCCGCGATACCAGCCGGGTTGAGGGTTGATAATCTTAGAAAAGTTATAGGGAGACATAGAAATCAGACCCCCAGAATCCCCCCATTTTCGCTGCGGGAATGCCGGGTATTCAGGCGTTCGATGACGAAAATGGGGGGATAGCCGCTGGCCAGGGGGTGGATTACGCCAGAAGCGTCCGCACTGTGTCCACTGCCGCGCCAGCGTCGGGGGCGTAGCTGTCGGCGCCGATATCCTGGGCGAATTTGGAGGTGACCGGCGCGCCGCCGATGATGACTTTGACTTTATCGCGTATGCCGGCTTCCTTCAGGGCTGTGATCGTGGATTTCATGGAGGGCATGGTTGTGGTTAGCATGGCCGACATGCCGATCATATCCGGGCTTTCGTCGCGCACGGCTTGAACGAATCGTTCGGGCTTGACGTCGGCGCCAAGATCAATGATCTCGAAGCCCGCGCCTTGCAACATCATGCTGACCAGGTTCTTGCCGATGTCATGCAGGTCGCCTGCGACTGTGCCAATCACGATCTTGCCCATGGATGCTGCTCCCGCCTCAGCCAGCAGCGGGCGAAGCACCTCGAGGCCGGAATGCATGGCTTTGGCGCACATCAACACTTCGGGGATGAATAGATCGCCGGCTTTGAAATCGCGGCCGACGACTTCCATTCCACCGATCAAACCCTTGTTCAGAATTTCTTGCGCGCCCAGCCCCTGGTCGAGGGCCTGTCTGGTAGCGGCTTCCACCTCGGCGACTTTGCCTGCATAGAGGTCTTTTTGCATTCGTTCTAAGATGTTCGACATTTTGGTATCCTTATTTCTCGAGTGATTTCAGGGCTTTGCTCACGAACTTGTCTAATTCCTTGCTCAGGTCTTCAGGCAGGGGGTTGGGTTGATGTTCTTTCAGGATCGTCCGGGCTTTGTCTTTGGCGCGATCTAGCAAGGTGGTAGCGCCGCCCTCTTCCCAGGCCACCCTGGAATTGCGGTACAACAAATCGGTCTCGTAGCGCTCGCTCCTGAGGAATTTATAGGTGTGCATGTCGGCGACGAAATTGCCGCCCGGCCCGACGCGGTCAATGACTTCGGCTGCCAGACGTTCCTCGTCTACCTCGAAGCCTTCTACGACTCGAAAAGCGATGCGGTTGATTTCGTCGTCTATGACAAGTTGTTCGTGGCTGATCACCAGGCTTTGCTGCATCATGCCCGCGCCGACCAGAACATTCGCCCCGGCCAGGGCGGCCATCAGGTTCATGTACATTCGCTCGAGGACGGATTGTCCATCATGGGTCATCGAGTCGCTCCAGGGGCCGTGCAGGCTGACCGGCACATGATAGAAGTGGGCCATCTGCGCGCCCGCGGTTGCCATGATGCCCAACTCGACCGATCCCGCCAGGCTGAAACCGGTGCGCATATCCATTGCCATCGGGCGGGCGGCGTATTGCAGCGGCGCGCCGGGATGAGCCAGTTGCGAGATGACCACGCCGGCCAGAAATTCGGTGTTGAAGAGCTGCACGTTGCCCGCCATGGTCATGGGGCCGGTGCCCCCGGCGATGGGCATCACGCACACGTCCAGCGGGATGCCGTATTCTCCGCACAGCCACAGCGCGTCCACGATCACATCCAGGAATTTGAGCGGGCTGATGGGCGCTTCCAGCAGGCTGACGATGGGGCGCGCTTTGAGTTCCTTTTTGCTGCCGGCGACCAGCGCGGCCATCTCGAACATCAGCTTGAGAGATTCGCCGGTGAAGGCGCGCAGATGGATATTTTTATCAGTGTTTCCGAAGGCCTCGCGTAGCATCAAGATATCGCGGCCCAGCACGGGCATATCCTGCCCGAAGACCGGGGCGATGAAGCTGATGCCGTCGAGGGCATCCATCAGTCTGTAATATTCTTTCACGTCGGCTTGCAGCAGCGGGCGGAACTCGCCGGTCTCCAGGTCTATGGTGAAGTCCGCGCCGCCTCCATTGCGGGAGTAGGGGCGACCGCCTGGAACGAGGGGGCAATCCTTTTCCGGGTTGCGCGCCGCCAGGGTGAAGCGATCCGGGACGGTCGCCAGGGCCTGGCTGACGAGCTGGCGCGGGATCCTGACTCGTTTGGTCTGGTGATCCACCTTTGCGCCATGCTTCTCGAGGAATTTCAATCCCTCCTGGTGATCCACCATGACGCCGGTGTTTTCCAGCAGCCGCAGCGATCCCTCGTGGATCTCCTCGATCTGGACGTCGCTGAGATACTTGAGGTAAGGTTTGAGGGTTTTCGAGGTCATAAGTTGTTCTCCTGGTAGTTTGTAAATCGAGTGACAGGTGACTGGCGATTAGGCCTGGTCACCAGTCACTTGTCACTGAGCACGGAATGATTTCCAACTCGTTTGAAACACACCCTTTTCATATTTCTAACGGGGCAATCTCGGTGACGAACCTGAAACGGTCGCCCCGGTATAGGTCTTTACCGTATTCGATTGGCTGCCCATTTTGATCGAAAGATAACCGCCGTTGCAGCATGAGGGCTGCCCCTGGCAGAACATGCAGCAACTCGGCTTCATACGCTAAGGCAATCACCGGCTCCAAGCTCTGCCGGGCGCGCGTGACCGTGATCCCGTATTCTGTTTCCATGACCTCATACAACGAACGCCTGGTGAGATCGTAGCGTTCGAAATGGGGAAATCGTTCGGCCGGTATGGCGAGTCTTTCGAGCAGCACCGGCTCTTGGTTGATGAGTCTCAAACGAAAGATGCAATAAACTGACTCTGATGCCGAAAGCCTGAGCACCTCGGCTACAGCTTTCTCCGCATTCTGTTTTTCGAATCTGACGATTTCGGCGCCGGGAATAAAGCCGCGGCGTTGCATTCCTTTCGTGAAGGAAATGATGACTTCGGCCCGCTGTTCGATCTTCGGCTCGGCGATGAAAGTGCCCGCCCCCTGGCGACGGGTCAACAATCCCTGCAATTCGAGCTTTTGGAGAGCGCGCCGTACAGTTAGCCGATTTACGCCGAGTTTTTGACTCAGTTCTCGTTCCGGGGGCAAACGATCTCCGGGGCTCAATTCACCCGCTTCGATCTGGCTCAAGAGATTTTCGGCGATTTGCACATAAATGGGTATGGAGGTTTCGTCGCGCTCCGGTGGCTTTTTCATAATCTCCCTAGCGGGGTAGGGCAGAATCAAATGCCGGAATTGGTGTACACCAATTCCGGACAAAGGTTATCACACACGGATGAGGTTGTCAATAAACGAATTCTGCCAGAAGTCGAACTTCTTGCTTCTTGCAGCACATTGCAGGCGGGAAGCTTAATGCTATAATCAGTACTTCACGAAAAAGGACCCAAGACCCGTCCGCGGGTCGCCCGGGGACGGGCTCCTGATCGTTTTCGTGAACTACTGAATATGCTGGGCGGGTCAGTTTACGCGGTATTGAGCGCATTTTCTCGGTGGCTCGCCAACAAGTTGCCCTCTGGGTGCGAGAACATGTGCAAGATTTACCGTTAATCCGGACAACCTTGCTGCCTTAGGAGTACAAATGCCTGAGCTCAATTCATCTTTCCACCTGCGGATGTTCAGAAAACAGCAGGTGATGGATAGCCTGCCGGCGAGGATTTTTCGGGCGATCCGGGACGAGATCAAACATAAAAATATTTACGGTCTGCATTGGGGCGACCCGGATGTCGCTCCACCGCTGAAGTTCATTAAAGAACAATATGTCTTGCCCTTCGTGGATGAAAACCAGCAGGCCCTCGAAATCGGCCCGGGCGGCGGACGTTGGACGCGATATTTATTGGGTTTCAAGAAACTTTACCTTGTAGATTACCACGCCGAGATCCTCACCGAGTTAAAGAAGAACTTCGACTTGCCTGAGATGGTCTTCATCAAGAACAACGGGGCAGATTTCCCCTCCGTGCCAGAAAAGTCCATTGATTTCTTGTTTTCCTTCGGCACTTTTGTCCATCTGGAACTCCATTTGATCGAGGCCTACCTGGAAAACATGAAAGCGGTTCTCAGGCCGGGGGCCAATGTGGTGATCCAGTATTCCGATATGACCAAAATCATGGCCCAGAAAACCGCTGGCTTTGTAGATAACGATCCTGCCAGAATGCGCCGGATGGTCGGCGCGGTCGGATACAGCCTCGTCGCGGAGGACCTGACAACACTCTGGCATAGCAGCCTGATTCATTTTCGCGCTTGAGGAGAACTTATGGGCACCATACTGATCCAATTGATGGGCTGCTGAACCACAGCCTTGGTGCGTGCGGCTTAGTCCAACTGGATTGATATGGCGGCGCATAGGCTCCAGCTTCGGCATTGGCTCTGATCGCCACATCAATCCTTAATCGTTAGCTGCTCAGGTAAAGGAATTGGTATCCCCAGCCTGTCACCCAATGAGTTCGCCAAACGCATTTGGCTCATGTAGTTGGTAATGTTCACACTTCCGTTGACAAAAACAATTTTGTGTAAGAATGGTATAATTGCATTATCGGAGAAGTTACAATGGCATTCACGGCGTCTAATTTTCACTCCTTGGTTGAGTTGGTCTACAAGCACCCGGAATGGCGGGCAGAACTGCGTCGATTGGTGTTGACGGAGGAAATTCTGACTCTGCCGCAAGTGGTGAAGGAATTAGCCGAAGCGCAGCGCGAGTTAGCAGCAGCGCAGGCGCGCACCGAGCAGCGCGTCCAGGATCTGGTCGTAGTTCAACAGCACACCGTCAAGCGCATCGAAGAATTGGCCGAAGCTCAGAAGAGCTTCACAACCGAATTGCGTCAGTTGAGCAACCTGGTCGGCTCTACCGAGGAAGAAGAGGCCGGGGGAGTTATGCAGGTTGTCCTGGAAGGGAGAGGATACCAGGCAGTGAGCGAAGGCTTCAATCTGCGCATGAACGGGGAAGTGGATGTCGTCCTGCCGCTTCGGGACGCGGAAGGGAATCGCCTGTAGGCGGTGGTCGAGGCCAAGGTGCGCCTGGGGAGGCGGGCGGTGGAGGCCTGGGCGCATCGGATGCGCTCCGCCGATTTCCGGGCGCGATTGCGGGAGGAGGGGGTGGAAGGGCCGTTTCTGGTATATGTCTACGGGATGCGCGTGGACGCTGCCGCCCGGCAGGCTGCGGAAAAGCATGGCATTGGCGTGTTGAGCAGCCAGGGAGAACAACTGCCCCCCGCCGGCCTGATGGACTCCTGATGGCGGCATCCCCGGTGGGTATCGAGGGGAACATTGCGCCGGCAATCCATCGAGGATTGCCGGTTTTGCTAGCGGACATGATCAGTAGTCACGAAGCGATCAGGAGCCCCGGGCGACCCGCGGACGGGTCTTGGATCCTTTTTTGTGAAGTACCGATTATCAACAATACGGTTTGTAGCAGTATGTTACAACGCCGCTCCCGTGGCCGCTTTGTGTACGAACGAAAGGATTGGCTATGATCGTGAAAAGAATTCTCCTGGCCTTGTGGAAAATATCAACGAGTCCGGGGACGAGTGGCGGAGCCAAACTGATTATCAGGGCGACAGAACAGATTACGGCTATTGTTACCGGATTTTATCTGATGATCCGGAAGGATTAGGCAGTTGGGACGGGACTCAACTTGAACGAGCATACTTTCTAGCTTTTTCCAATTCTCCCCATCGCCAAGCCAGCGCATCAGGCAGACGTTGTGGCGCAGGTATCCCAGGTATTCCTGAGGGTCTACCTCCTTGGCGTAGAAATCCATGACAGCCCAGTAGAGGACATACAGGTTGCTGGCGCGGATCAGGGTAGGGAGGAAGTCCATTTCACCTGCGTTCAGAGGCCCTACCTCGGAGGATTCTCGCAGCGATTCTTGATAGGCGTGCAAGAATACAGCAGCCTGGCGCAGGAGAAATTCCCCATCCTGGCAGCCATCTCTCTCCCAGGCTGTACAAAAATAGAACAGGGCCAGGGCGACATCGAAGGCGCGCACATCGAGTTTCGACCAATCGAAATCGAACAGCCCTGCCACCTCGTCGCCCTGGAATTTCAAATTGCCCGGATGGAAGTCGCAATGAATCGCCAGTTTAGGCAGATGTTGGTATGCCTCTGTGCGCATCGCATTCAGCGTCTCCTCGATGTCTCTCGAGATCAGGTTGCGGTGCTCATCGAGATAGGTATGGAATACGTTGTCCCCAGTTTCTCGCAAGCGGCGATTTAGAATTCGAGCAATCATTGGAAGCAGGTCGAGGATGACGGGTTCGCGTCGCCGGCCTGCTGGGATCAAATCAGAAACCGCGTCGTGATACCTGGCTAAAACGACGGCGGCGTTCTTCAGGTGAGTATTGGTGCAGCGCGGATTCACCCAGGTATAGCAATCGTCCCCGCTGAGGAAATCATACAGGGCGTAGCGGGCTACCTGAGCGCGTTTCTCTTCAGGATATTCGATGCAGGTATTTCCGTCGCGGGCGTTGATCACCCTTGCTGCGAGCGTAAATTTCTTTTCGGTGAGATGTGCGATGATCGAATGTTCGAAGCGGATTTCCTCTGCTTTGATGCCCGCCCGGTACTTGCGCAGGAAGAATTTATGTCTTTCACCGTTGGCCAGCGTTTCGATGATATAGCTTTCGTTGACATACCCCCGATGGAGCTTTTCGAAACTGGTGAACTCCCCAATCGAGTAACGTTTTTCGATGATCGTCTTTATGATCGAGGCTTCAGTTTCCTTCATCGCCGTTCTCTTCGATTTCTGTCATGCCGCCCCGGCCCCTTCATTCATGAGCTTTTTCAGTGAACTCTGTCATTGCATCCCTGGCTGGCAACTCTACGGAACGCGCCTGGCGGGGCAGAACGCCGCCGATGGTCTGGTGGCCGTGGCCGATGACCACAAAAGCATTGGGGTCTCTGTTGATGACTACTTCTCTCAGGGCGTTGACATCGGGGCGGTTGATCGTGCAAAACAGGACGGTATGCTCGCTCTCGGTGAACATGCCGCGCGCAGGCCAGGCGGTCACGCCCAACCCCAGGTGTTCGAACACTGCGCCAGTCACGCTTTCAGGCTGGTCGGTGATGATGAAGACGGTGCGCACCACGCTGGGGCCTTCGAGAATCTGATCGGCGGCCATGCCCCAGATGAACAGGGTCATCATCGCGTATAAAGCGCGATCCCAACCAAACACCAGGCCGGCGATCAAGACCACGCCTCCATCGGTGAGCAGGTACACCTGGCTGATGGGGATGCCAGTCTTCAATTGCAGCACGCGCCCCAGGACGCCGGTTCCCCCGGAGGTGCCGCGTCCCCGATAAACTAGGCCTGTGCCGATTCCGCCCAGAATCCCGGCGTACAAGGCATTCAATAACAGGTCGTCTGTGATGCCTCGAGGGGGAATCCAGCGCGCGAGCACATCTACGCCAATGCTGTAAAGCACCACGACGTAGAGAGTGCGGAAGAGGAAGTTGAACCGTCCCAGGTGCCAGAAACCGACGATCAGCATAGGGATATTCAGCGCCAGCATCAGCAGACCAATCGGCCAATCTGTAAAAGCATGGATGATGATGGCTGTGCCCGAAACCCCGCCGGGAGCGATCCTGGCGGGAGATAGGAAGAGATCAACGTTCACCGCCAGTAACAGGCTGCCAATCGTCAGAAAGAAGAAATTCCGCCAGGAGAATCGTAGACGAAATCGCCTGGTTGGTGAAGGGGTTCTTTTACTCATGAATGTGAAAGAGAAAATTGTCCACAAAAATCACGAAAGGCGCGAAAGCAGACGAAAAAACAACTTGACGAAAAAAAGATTATGGTATACTGATTAAGGACTAGTATACCACTCGCTGGGGAAGCTCCCGATTGCTGGGAATGGGAGGGGTATGTTTCGCCCTCGTCAACCCATGGAGTGGCCATCCATTCTTCATATCTTTCGTATCAGATTCGGTATGGATGCCCAAGGATATAATTACCGAACAAATCTCAGAAATGGAGGTGAACAGGACAAATTGACTCTATGTCAGGACACTTCAATGAATGACTTCCGATCATGTACCCATCTTTTTTCAGGAGGCTAAAATGTCATCGAATGATCGTCCCTTATCGAGAAAGATTTCTCGCCGAGATTTCCTCAAAGTAGGCGCCCTTGCAGGTGCAACCGCGACCCTGGCGGCATGTGCGCCCAAAGTTGCTGAAACCACTGCCGGATTGCCAGACCTCACCAGCGGCAACTCCATTCCTCTGGATCAATTGATCCCTGCCGCCCAGTCTGAAGGCCAATTGACCACCATCGCTTTGCCCCACGACTGGGCCAACTATGGCGAAATCATCGAGACCTACAAAACGAAATATAACATGACCATCAACGAGCTAAATCCAGATGCCGGTTCGTCCGATGAGTTGGAGGCTATCCGGGCCAATAAGGAAAGCAAAGGCCCTCAGGCTCCCGACGTAATTGACATCGGCGTTGGGCATACAGCCACCGCGATGGCCGACGGGTTAGTCGCCAAGTATAAAGTCGCAGATTGGGATACTATCCCCATGAAGGACCCGGATGGCTACTGGTGGGCAGAGTATTACGGTGTGCTGGTCTTCGAGGTCATCAAACCTGCCATTGCCAACACGCCTCAGGATTGGGAAGATTTGCTCAAGCCTGAGTATAAGGGCATGGTTGCGATGGCTGGCGATGTGCTGAAATCGAACCAGTCCGTTCAGACTGTGCTGGCGGCCGGGCTGTCTCGCACCGGCGGAGATTTCGAGAAGGCGCCCGAAGCTGGTTTGCAATTCTGGAAGGAAATGAACGAAGCCGGCAATTTCATCCCCGTGATCGCCGATCAGGGTAAGATCGCCCAGGGTGAGACGCCGATCGTTATCGAATGGGACTACCTGGCGTTGGCCAATCGCGATGCCCTGGCCGGGAACCCGGATCTGGATATCAAGGTACCCACGACCGGCGTCCTCGCTGGCCCCTATGCCGGCGGCATCAGCGCCTATGCGCCGCATCCCTATGCTGCCCGTCTGTGGTGGGAGTTCGTCATGTCGGATGAAGGTCAGCTCCTGTATCTCAAGGGCTATGCACACCCCATCCGCTTCAATGATATGGCTAAGCGTGGCGTCATCCCGGCTGATTTAGCAGCCAAGCTGCCCCCCGCCGAAGCCTACGAAAAGGCGTTCTTCCCCTCAGTTGAACAGCTTACCTCTTCCAAGGCTTATATCACCGAGAACTGGCGCAAAGTTGTCTATGGGGAATAATCCTGTGCTCGAAGAAAAAATACTAACCAAACGAGAATCCAAGAAGGGGAGCGCGCAGCCTGCGCGCTCCCCCCGTTTCGATTTCAACTGGGCCTGGTTAGGGGTAGCGCCATTCTTCCTGTTTGCCCTGGCCTTCCTGTTTTTGCCATCATTTTCGATCGTCGTGCGTAGTTTTCAAGGCGTAGACGGCAGCTTCACCTTCAAGAATATCATCGCCATCCTGACCGAGAGTGATATTATCAACGCCTATCAAGCCAGCCTGAGCATCAGCGTCATCACGGCGATTGGCGGCGGCTTCTTTGGCTTCTTGTTGGCCTATGCAGTCATTTTGGGGGGTATGCCGCGCGGCATGCGGACTTTCATGGTGACTTTCTCGGGCGTCGCTTCGAATTTTGCCGGCGTGCCGCTGGCGTTTGCCTTTATCGCCACGATGGGCAACGCAGGCCTGATCACGCGCTGGATCGAAGCGATTTTCGAAATCAATGTTCGGCAAATGGGATTCAGCATCTACACCATTTGGGGCTTGAGCATCGTTTATATGTATTTTCAATTCCCCTTGATGGTGTTGATCATGGCGCCTGCTTTGGATGGATTACGCAGAGAATGGCGTGAGGCATGCGAAAACCTGGGCGGCTCAGCCTGGCAATATTGGCGGTATGTGGCCTTTCCGATTTTGCTGCCCTCGATCCTGGGTACGATGATCCTTCTCTTCGGCAATGCCTTTGGCGCTTATGCTACGGCTTACGCATTCTCTGGTAGCTTCATCAACCTGGTGACGATCTTGATCGGCGCTCAGATACAGGGTGATGTGCTCTACAACCCAGGCCTGGGGAATGCGCTGGCGTTGGGCATGATCATTATCATGAGCGTTTGCATGTTCGGTTACGCCTATATGCAACGCAAGACATCGAGGTGGGTGCGATGAAGAAACCTAACATCTGGGCATGGTTTATCCTGGTCATTGGGCTTATCTATTTCTTTCTGCCTTTATTTTCGGTTTTCGAGTTCAGCCTGCGCATGATCAAAGGGACCTACAGCTTCGAGGCCTATCGAGTGGCGTTTACTGATCCGGCATTTTTCTCCCACTTCGGTTATTCGCTGCTTTGGGCGCTCCTGACGATCAGCGTCAGTCTGCTGCTGGTGGTGCCAACCGCTTATTGGGTACACTGGCGTCTGCCCCGTGTCCGGCCAGTCATCGAGTTCATCACCCTGATGCCTTTCGTGGTGCCCGCAGTGGTATTGACGTTTGGCCTGATCCGCCTGTACGCCCAACCGCCCATCTTGCTGATTGGCAGCCCGGTGCTGCTGATTGCCGGGTATGTCGTTCTATCGTTTCCCTACATGTTCCGCGCCGTTGATACGGGTCTGCGGGCGATGGATGTGCGAACGTTGACCGAGGCGGCTCTCAGCATGGGCGCCGGTTGGGGGACGATATTGGCGAAGGTGATCTTTCCAAATCTACGTGTGGCGATCTTGAGTGGGATATTCTTGACTTTCGCCATCGTGATGGGTGAATTCACTTTTGCATCCCTGCTATCCTGGCCAGCTTTCGGCCCCTATATGGAAGAGATCGGGGCGATGCGGGCGTACACCCCCCAGGCTATGGCCGTGATTAGCTTTCTGCTCACCTGGGCTTCCATCGGTTTGTTCCAATGGATCGGACGCGGTGCGCCTGGGCAAGAACAGGTCGCTGGTGCGCACTGATTCAGACAACGAGGTATTCCATGGCTTTTCTCGAAATCAATAACATAAGCAAGAGTTTTGCTTCGACAGTAGCTGTACAAGATTTCGACTTGCAAGTCGAACGCGGCGAACTGGTTTCCTTTCTCGGCCCAAGCGGTTGCGGAAAAACGACCACCCTGCGTTTGGTTGCGGGATTCGAAACGACAACCCAGGGTAAAATCATTGTGAAGGGCGAGGATATCACCAACAAGCCCCCCAATCAGCGTAACGTCGGCATGGTCTTTCAGGCTTACGCCCTCTTCCCCAACATGACCGTCGGCGGGAACATCGGTTTCGGCATGAAGGTGAATAAGCGACCTCAGGAAGAGATCCAGGCGCGGGTGGATGAATTGCTCGAGTTGATCGCTATGCCGGGTCTGGCTAATCGCTATCCTCACCAACTATCTGGTGGGCAGCAACAGCGCGTCGCCCTGGCGCGAGCCCTGGCCTTGAACCCAGAGGTTCTCCTGCTCGATGAGCCGCTTTCCGCGCTGGATGCAAAAATCCGCGTGGTGTTACGCGGGGAAATCCGCGCCATCCAGCAAAAACTTGGCATAACGGCCATCTACGTAACCCATGACCAGGAAGAGGCCCTCTCTCTCTCGGATCGGGTGGTGGTAATGCACCAGGGACGGATCGAGCAGGTCGGGCCTCCATTCGAAATCTACAACTTCCCGAAGACGGAATTCGTAGCCAACTTCGTAGGGACGTTGAATGCTTACAACGCCAAAGTGCTCGATAACCAGCGCAACGTTCTATCCATCGAAGGACAGGATATACAGACTGCGCAAACGTTGGGTGCCTACAAGAACGGCGATCGGGTAATGATCGCTATCCGGCCTGAGCGGTTGAGCTTTGCCGATGGGCAGAAGAAGGTCAATAACCTGGCTTGTACAGTCGAGGAGGTCACCTTCCTTGGCTCTATCGTGCGCGTCCAGGTGAGGACCGGGGAGAAAACATTATACGTTGATACCTTCAACAATCCCTATCTCGAACTCCCCAGGGTTGGCGAAACGAAACAACTCACCTTTTCGCGTGAGGCGGTATTAATTCTTCATCCGTAGCGCGGCATTCATGCTACAACCGAAACCATAACCGCAGAGAACCCTTCCCTTGGATAAACTCAGGGAAGGCGCGGAGGTCGCTGAGAGAATATCATGCAAAACTCTGCGATCTCCGCGCACTGTGCGGTTCGAAGACTTTCGCACATGAGGCAAATCTTTGACGGTAATACTCTAGAGAAGCTCTTCGATAGGGCGGAGATAGCTATGATTTAGAAGCCATGGATGTGTCAAATCCAACGGCAGGCGCATTTGCCAAAGAAGATTTGCAAGCTGATGTGATTTACCCCAGAGCCATGAAACCGGAGGGGAAGTATATATCTCCTGGGCGGACGACGGGGGTCGAACCCGCAACATTCGCATCCACAGTGCGACGCTCTGCCATTGAGCTACATCCGCCATTTGGGAGATATTCTATCACGAAGGTTTTTTGCAAGCAAGGATTTTACCGATCAAGGCGGGAGCTTCCTCCTGCGGGATGATGCTTTGATCGCCAGCCAGCAGGTTCTTGACCGTCACCTGCCCCTGGGACTTTTCGTCCGGCCCCAGCACCAGGGCCAGGCGCGCCCCGATGCGGTCGGCGTATTTGAATTGCTTGCTCAATTTGGCCGGCGCGGGATAGCAGGAGGCGTTCAGGCCAGCGGCTCGCAGGTCGGCGGCCAGTTTGTAGGAGGCCAGCAGCAAACTCTCGTCGAAGACCGTCACCAGCACCGGCGCGGGGGATACATCCAGGTCTTTGGGCAGGTTATCGGTATCTTCTAGGAGGAGGGTGATGACCACATCGCCCATGGCGTACCCTGTGCCGGGGAGTGGATCGCCGCCCACGTCGGCCAGCAGGTTGTCGTAGCGACCGCCGCCCGACAGGGCGCGGCGGAGCCTGGGCGTTGTGGCGCGGCCTTCGTAGACCGTGCCGGTGTAATAATCCAGGCCGCGGATGATCTGCGGGTCGTACTTGACGTAGTCGTCTACGCCAAGGGCGGCGATGACCTCGAAAAAGCGCGCTAACTCCTCGGAACCTTTCCAGAGTTCGAGATTCTCCAAAAGGGCCAGCAATTGGTCGAACTGCCTCGGGGAGAGACCAAGCTCCAGGGCGTAGTCACACCACTCCTCGGGAGTCAGCTTGTCCCGCCTGTCTATCAGACGAAACGCCTCGGGACGCTGCGCCTCTGTCAGGCCGATTTTCCCCAATTCTCGATCCATCAAGCGGCGGTTGTTGACCAGGATGGCGACTTCTGTGGGGGTCAATCCTGTGGCTTCGAAAAACGAAGCCATGACGGCAACTATCTCGGCGTCAGCTTCGGGGGAGGCTTCGCCGATCAAGTCAATATTCCATTGGAAGAACTCGCGCGAGCGGCCTTTCTGCGGGCGTTCGTAACGCCAGAAAGGGCCGAAAGACCACCAGCGCAGCGGGAAAGCCAGTTGACCCTGGCGTTGGGCGACCATGCGCACCAGGGTGGGGGTCAGCTCGGGGCGCAGGGTGATCAGATTGCCGCTGCGATCGGGGAAGACGAAGGATTGTTCTTTGACCAGCTCTTCCCCGGATTTTGCCGCGTAGAGTTCGACGGTCTCCAGGAGCGGACCTTCGTATTCCTGATAGCCGTAGGACTCCGAAACCTGGCGGATTTTGTCGTATAGCCAGGTGCGGATGGCCATCTCGCGGGGGTAGAAATCGCGTGTTCCTTTGACGGAAGGGATGATGTTTTTCATGAGGGGAAATTGTAACATGGGAAGCCTTAGCTGCGCCAAAAAGGACACAGCGGGCATACTTCGCCTTCGGGGTAGTCGTACCCCTCATCGTGCGGGCAGCCGATCATCCCCTCGGTCATGATCACGTCCTGGACGCCGTTCAGTTTGAAGAATCGTCCGATCTCTGTGGCCGCCAGCGGATCGGCGCACACCTCGTCACCCTGCCAATGCTGGAATCGAGGGATGGCGTCGGGCGCAATGATTACACAGGCGATGATGCGCGTGCAGGTCTGATCGTCAGGCCCATAGTATGCCAAGGCGCCGATGGGGAAAATCTCTCGGTTCTTTAGGACGTCGAGAAGTTGTTTGGGTAGCAGTCCGGGTTTTGGCATGGTTGGTTCCTGACAGCATTGTAGCATTCTATTCATCGGGGAGTCAACTTTCCCGTTGATAGCACGACCAGGCCCGCAAAGATCAGACCGATGCCTGAAGCGGCGGTCCTTGGCAGATCTTCGTCGAGGAGGATGACTCCCAAGAGAGAGGCGGTCAGCGGTTCTGCTAGCGTGAGGGTGACCGCTTTGGCCACCGGCACAGAGACCAGGCCTCGAGCGAAAAGGATATAGGCCAGCGCGGTAGAGACCAGGCCCAGGAATAGAGCTGACATCCAGCCGTTTGGCTGCGATAACCAGGACAAGTCGGCGCGAAAAAGGATGGGTGAGAGCAAGATTGCTCCCAGCGAGAAGACGATTGCCATAGCGGCATCGGGAGGGGTTTTCTCGAGCATGCCCTTGCTGGTAACAGAGAAGACTGCATAGGAAAACCCAGAGATCAACGCCAGGGCGATGCCTTGCGGGTCTATATGGATCTTTTCTCCCGGAAGGATCAGCAGAACGCCGCCGGCAACGGCCAGGATGGTGGCCAGATACCAGCGCCACCCGGGGCGCTCCTTGCGGAGGAGCCAACCCAGCAGGCCAGCCAGGATGGGAGAGCTTCCGATGGTCACAATCGTGCCGACAGCTACCCCCGCCCTGGCCACGCCTGCAAAGAAGAAGAGGTTGTATGCCGCCATGCAGATGCCAGCGATCAGCATCGGCGCCGATTTCCATTCGATCCTGCGAAGCGAGAAACCGCGCCCCAGGGTGATCGTCAGCAAGGCGAGACCGCCGATGGCCAACCTGATGGCGCCAACCGACCTGGGGTCCGCGCCCGGAGGGGCATATGCCTGGGCGGTGCCGGTGGTACCCCAGAGCATGGCGGCGAATATGATCAATAGTTCATGGTTTGGTTTGCGCATATTATGGCGGAAACATCTTCTGGCAAATCGCGCCGGTTTTTGAGCGGCGAAAGCCGCTGTGCGCGACAGCCGGTGTTAACCGCCATCTCGTTATGCAATAAATTTCTTCACGAATCAGTGCTGTTCTACGAGCTTCTGTTGCAACCAAAGATTTACAAGCGTCTCCACTTTGATGCCCCGAAGGTTTGCTTGTTTTTCGAGGGAGTTGAGTAGTTCTACCTCGATTGGGACTGCGCACATTATTTCGAATCCGACGTCGGGCACGTCACTATCATATTCGGTGAAATCGTGTGTATCCCAAAATTCCCCCATCTCTTCCAGATTGCTTGCTTGCGAAATGCTGCTTTTATTTGCGGCCATAGGACTTTCGTTCCTTCTTGCTTATATCACGAGCGCTGATAATATGGCTGTGTGGCTGGCTGGTTTGTAGACAAAGAATACTGACAAATATCTTCCGCCAAATGATTGACCAAATGCTGCGTAGACATTTTCACCCTCAGTATAACCTTGTTCGGCGAAATGTATTCGTGGATTGTTGAGAATGGTCTGCTTCGCTTCCAAGGCAGTAACATGATGTTTGGTAACAAGTTTGTCTTCAATATCAGCAGGACAGACAATATAGTCAATGCGCATGTGATAAGTATAGCAATGACTCACCCTTCACGCGCGGGGAGTATATGGTAACTCCTCAGCCATACGGGGAAGTTCCCGAAAAAAGGGTGTGCGAAGGGGGCGTAGCCCCCTTCGCACACCCTTTTTTCGGACTAATCCGTTCGATGGCTGAGCAGTTACATTTAATGTATGTGGCTTTGGAATCTCGCTGTGAAAGTGGCGACTAACAACAGTATCAAGAGTCGTTTATACCACGAGATACCTGTTATCGCGCACATCAATTGGCTTCAGCCAACTCCGCGCTTTCAGCGGTACGTAATTGACAGCCGGATGGCTGCCAGATAGAATTGCTGAATGCTCCTCGATGGAAGATATTCTGCAACCGCTGCATGGATCATTCGATGAAAAATAAAAGGGTAGACCTCGCCAAGAATCTTCTCGTGATGGCGCTGGGATTCTGTTTTGCCTTCGCGGCGCTGGAAATCCTGCTCAGGGTGCTTGGCAACCCTTTTGGCTTTCGGATCAAGGGGGACAAGATCGTTATGCCCGTACATCGCCAGTATGAAATACACAACACAACAATCGAAGGACTGGACGAGTTTATACTTCACGAGAAAAATTCCCTGGGTTTCCGAGGCGAGGAGCCGCCAGCAGATTTCCAGGAATATCTGACGATCCTGGCTGTTGGGGGCAGCACGACAGAATGTTTTTATCTTTCGGAAGGTCAAACCTGGGTGGACAAACTTGGGCTGAGGCTCAAGGATCATTTCTCGAAAATGTGGATCAACAACGCTGGCCTGGATGGACATTCGACGTATGGGCATATCGTCTTGATGGAAGATTATGTGGTTCGACTGCGCCCAGACGTGGTCCTGTTCCTTGTGGGGGCTAACGATATGGGGTTAGAGGAGATGGGGGAAGATGATCGCAGAGCCCAAGTGAATACAACCAGCGTCCTTGGTCTGGTGAAATCTGCTGCCGTGCGCAGCGAGGTTGTGGCGCTTTTGTTCAATCTCGCCAGGTTCATCGCCACCCAAGAGCGTGATATCGGTCACTCAGGCAAGGAGATATCTGAATATCCATCCGTGGAAGTGTCCAGGCAGGAAAGGGAAGAAGTTCTACAACGTCATCGCCAGGACTATCTCACTCATTATGAGGACAGGTTGAGGAGGCTCATAGAAATATCCAGGGAAAGTGGCATCGAGCCTGTATTGATCACCCAACCGGCTCTCTATGGATATGGCGTTGATGACATCACCGGGGTTGATCTGGCGCGCATCGAGGTGGGAGAGTTAGATGGACAAACCCAATGGGAGATACTGGAACTGTATAATGGGGTGACTAGAAACGTCGGGGACGAGAATGGGGTTTTGGTCGTTGATCTTGCGGATGAATTACAAAAAAGCTCGCAGTATTTTTACGATGTGTATCATTTCACCCCCGTAGGCGCGCAAAAAGTCGCAGAAATACTCTATGCTCGTCTGTGCCCATTCCTGGCAGAGAGATATGGGGAGGTTCAAACGAAAGAATGCGACGAGGAGGCCAGTTGGTGAAGCGGCAGCATCAACCCTGCCACCAATAGATACACCTCGTCGGCCGCCGCGGCGACTTTGCGATTGGCCCATCCCAGCAGATCGCGGTAGACGCGCCCGAGGGGGTAGGCCGGCACAAGACCCATGCCGACTTCGTTCGAGACGATAATCCAATCGACGCGGCTTTTCTTGATGATTGCCAACAGCGACTCGATTTCGTCAGCCACGATTTCTTCGGCGCGCCCCTTATCCGGTTCGAATTCTTCGTCGGTGACGGTCAGCACCAGGTTGCTGACCAACATGGTCAGGCAATCGAGCAGGATCAGGTCGGCGGGCGGCGTGTTATCACGCAGGGCATCGGCGATGCCGTGTGGAATCTCCAGCGCTCGCCAGTTTTGCGGCCGCCGACCTTTGTGCTTTTCGATGCGCGCCGCCATTTCCGGGTCGAGCGCCTGTGCGGTGGCAATGTAAAGGATGTCATTGCCGCGCTCGGAAGCCAGTTTTTCGGCGCAGGTTGATTTTCCACTGCGTGCGCCGCCGATGAGTAAAGTCAGTTTTCCCATGGTGTTTTCTGTAAGTAACTACTCAGCCATACGGGGAAGTTCTCGAAAAAAGGGTGTGCGAAGGGGGCTACGCCCCCTTCGCACACCCTTTTTTCGGGCTAATCCGTTCGATGGCTGAGCAGTTACTTCTGTAGTCAAATACTGATCGCGAAGAAGACGACTGCTACTAACTCCGCCAGTTCGTTGATGGCGCCGTAGATATCGCCGGTCAGGCCGGGGATGCGGGCCAGGACGAAAGTTGAACCTGCCCAAACGAGCAGCGGCGTGCCCCCGAGGGCGATCAAACCGATCCATCCGGCGCAAACCCAGGCTGTGATCAGAACGGTCAGGGTGGCGAAGGCGACCTGTCTCCAGGTGGTGTGCGCTTTGACGGCGCTGCCCAATCCCTCGGGGCGGGCGTAGGGGAAGGCGAACACGGCCAGGGTCATCCCCCAGCGACTCGCCGCGGGGATCAGGATCAACGCCGGGGCGGATTGCAGGAATCCACTCAGGGCGGAGAATTTCATCAGGAGCAGGATCACGCCTGCGCTGAGTCCGAATGCGCCCACCCGTTCATCGCGCATGATCTCCAAACGACGTTCCGGCGTGTGTCCACCGAATATCCCATCGAAGGTATCCAGCAATCCATCCAGATGCAGCGCGCCGGTCAGCAATATCCACAAAGCCAGCAGCAGGGCGGCGCGCAGCGCATCGGGGGCGATCAGGGCAAGGCCGTAATTAGCGCCGTAGAGCAGCGCCCCGATCAGGACGCCGACCAGCGGGTAGAAACCAGCCGCCTGACCGAGTTCTTTTTCGGTGAAGGCGCGCCTGACCAGCGGGGGGCTGAGGGTGAGGAATTGCAGGGCGGCGAGGAAAGGAATCATTTCAGCGTGAGCGTGAGACCCTAAAGGTCTTGAAGACCTTTAGGGTCTTGAGTTTACTCCTTATCCGAAACGCCGGCCTCGGAGAAAGTCGCCATTTCGTCGAGGATCTTGCAGGCGGCTTCGGCGAGCGAGAGAGCTAAGGCCGCGCCTGTGCCTTCGCCCAGGCGCATATCCAGGTCAAGCAGCGGTTGCAGGTCCAGCCATTCTAACATGATCTGGTGGCCGAGTTCCTGCGAGCGGTGGGCGGCGATCAGGTAAGGGCGGGCAGCCGGTGCCAGACTGACGGCGATCATCGCCGCGGCGGTGGAGATGAAGCCGTCAACGACTACCGGCTTGCGGCGCGCTGCGGCGGCCAGTATTGCGCCTGTCAGCCCGCCGATTTCGAAGCCCCCGACTTTGGCGAGAACATCCAGGCCATCTTTGGGGTTGGGTCGGTTGACCTCCAACGCTTTTTGTATGGCGTTGATTTTACGCTGCAAGCCAGCGTCATCAATGCCGGCGCCGCGCCCGGTGATCTCTTGGACAGATCGCCCGGTGATGGCTGCGGCGATGGCCGCCGAGGGGGAGGTGTTGCCGATGCCCATATCGCCAGTCGCCACGATGTCGAGGCCTTTTTCGATTTCTGCCTCGACTACCGAAATCCCGGCCTCGATGGACTGGATGGCCTGCTGGTGGGACATGGCGGGACCTTGGGCGATGTTATTCGTTCCCAGGGCAATTTTCTTGTTCACCACCGCGGGATGTTCGATCTCGCTGGCGACGCCCATATCCACGATGACTACGCGCGCACCGACATGCCGCGCCAGCACATTGATGGCTGCGCCGCCGGAGACGAAATTCATCACCATCTGCGGGGTAACCTCGGAGGGATAGGCGCTGACGCCCTCGGCCACCACGCCGTGATCCCCCGCCATGGTGATGACGACTTTGTGCTCGATCTTCTGGCGCGCCTGGCCGGTGATCCCGGCGATTTGCACGGAGAGCGATTCGAGCTGTCCCAGGCTGCCGCGCGGCTTGGTCAGGTCGTCCTGGCGTGCGCGGGCAGTTTGCATAGCGGCTTCGTCGAGAGGTTGGATTTTCGAGATCAAATCTTGCAGAGTCATGGGTAATCCTTGTGTTTGTTCAATAGTTGTGCCATCAGCTTGAGTATCAGTAGATCACAAAAAAGATCAAAAGCCCGTCCGGCGAATAAGCATAATCTTTGCGACTTTTGCGTCTTTGCGGTGAAATCTGGCTTGGGTTTCTAGCCAACAACATATAAGAGGGTGACCGCCTGAGTATTACTCCTCGAACAACTCAGGGTGCAGGAATTTAGCTAGCTCTTCCAGCCCATCTACCAGGCGCGGGCCGGGGCGGCTGATAAGATCATCGTTGAATATGTAGATCTGTCCCTTCTGCACCGCCGAGAGGCTATCCCAGCCGGCGCGGGAGGCCACATCTTCAGGGGTCACGCCGCCGTAGAAATTATCGCCCAGCAGGATGATCTCTGGGTCTTGGGCAATGAGTTCTTCCAGGTTGATCTGTACCCAGGCGCCCTCGAGAACGCTGCCGACGTTGGCGCCGCCGGCCAGGTTGATCAGGGCGTCATGGAAGGTGCCCGGCCCTGCTGTCCACGGGGCGTTTGGATCGGTGGCGTCCAGCTCGTAGAACACCAGGGGGCGTTCCTCGACGGTGGCGACTTTTGCCAGCACGACATCGACGCGGCCGCGAAGTTCTGCGATCAGCGTTTCTGCTTCATCTTCGTGGCCGGTGATTTGGGCGACGATGCGCAGGTTCTCGAACAAGCCTTCCTGATCAACGGGGTTGGCCAGCGCGTAGACGGTCAACCCCAGGTCTTCCAGGGTTTGGATTTGCTCGGGGGCGGTCAACTCGGCGGCCAGCACCAGATCAGAGTCCATCGTCAGGATGGTCTCGGTGTTCAGGTCGCCCCAGCCGCCGCCGATGTCGGTGACTTGCATGGCCTGTTCCGGGTAATTCGAGACGCTATCCCGCCCGATGACCTGTTCCCCTGCCCCGACGGCGAAGAGAATCTCGGTGTTGGAGGGCGCAAGCGAGATGATCCTTTCGACGGGAAGCTCGATGGAGACTATTCGTCCAAGCCCGTCTTCTAATTCGAGCACTTCTGGGGCAGCATCTTCGATCGGCGCTGCTTGCGGCGCGCATGCCCCCAGGATGGGCAAGGCGATGATCGCTAGTATGGAAATTGGAATGAGTATTTTTTTCGACATGTCGTGTAACTCCTTCGAACAAACAAATCTTCGAGCAAGGGATTCGGGGCAGCACACATGGGGGCGTTCGGAGCATGCCCCCATGTGTGCTGCCCCGCCTTCTCTGTATTAGTTTTTTCTTGACTCGTGAGCAGAATCAAAAACCCCTGCCGCAGGGACAGGGGAGGTAGTAGAATGGTTTATGCTAATAGATTTCTTTCGGCATTCCCACCTCCTATCCGCGAGGGTTAGTGGAAATCACGATCGTGGCGGGCGGCCTGGCTTGGGGAGTCTAATAGTCCGAAGTCTGATAGTCTTGTAGCGTCGGCTATTAACTGTCAGACTTTGGATTAATGACTCTCCTCACAGTTGCGGGTCAGCGCCGGACTGGCTTGCTAAGCGCACCGGCTTCGCCTTCGAACCTTCCCATCCGGGGGATCAGGGGCCACGATCGGATGATTAATTGTTCAAGTGCTGTCTGATGTTACGAAGGCAATTCTATCATACTATCCCCTCTCTATGGTGTACAATTGTGGAGGAAATTTTTCTGTAAGAGAGTGTTTTAAAACACAAATCGGCCACAGATGAACACAGACAAAAGGGATTTCGGCGATAAAAGACGGCAGTTCATCAAGAAAATCTGTGTTTATCTGTGTTTATCTGTGGTTTCTGGCGACTTTTAAACAGTCTCTAAGGAGAAGCGATGAAGAAAATCCTGATCGTTGAAGACGAACCCGATATCCTCGATATCTTGAGGCTGACTCTCGATTTCGACGACTATCGTCTATTGACGGCCACTACAGGGGACGATGCTCTGGAACTGGCTGTCAAAGAAACGCCGGACCTGGTTCTTCTCGATATCATGTTGCCGGGAAAGTTCGATGGTTACGAGATTTGCAAATACCTGAGGAGCAATGAGGCCACGAGGGGCGCCTATGTCATAATGGTGACCGCCAAAGGCATGGAGCGAGATATAATAGAAGGCCGCATCGCTGGTTGTGATGAATATATCGTCAAGCCCTTTAAAATCAACACATTGTTGAAAAGGATCAAAAAGGTTTTGGGTTAGTTTACAATGTACAGCATAGGAGAAGAAATATGGACAAAGTATATTATTCCAGCAGGCTGACAAAAGGGAACTTCTGGTTTCCGGATCGGGTGACTGTCGCCCCCGATGGCGTCCATTTTTTGAAGCGCAGGATATTCGGCTCAGATGAGGAGATCATCAACTACGATCAGATCGCCTCGGTGAAGATCAACTCGGGAGTACTCTGGGCGAATATCACCATCGAAACAGCGGGCGGTTCCCAGCCGGTATTCATCAATGGCCTGCCCAAAGGCGGCGCCCAGGAGATCAAAGAGGCGATTCGACATTACCAGCAGTATTAGCGGTTCTTTGTGAAATCTATAATTAATTTGACACGATAGTGATTGGGCGCGATAATAATTTTGCCGCGCTCCGAAAAGGCTATATAAGTGAAAACTTCTATAGCAGCGTCTTGAATCTAAGGCTTTCGTAAGTTGAAAGCGATGATAAGAAGACCACCGAAAAGGCAAACCAAACGAAAGTTTGGGGCGCAGAGTCATGGATCTAAAGCCATTCCCAGAATGGCCAGGATTGCCAGACAACCGAACAGGTAAAGCCAACGAAAGTTGGCGACGCAAAGTCATGGATCTAAGATCATTTTCATAAAATGATGATGATTGCCAGACTACCGAAGAGCGTTGGTATTTTTATTTAATGAGTGAGTTCACTGAAAAAACCCCTTAACGTAAGTTTTGCGCAAATAGAGCGCAAGATGCTCAAATCGGCGAAAAATCAGCAAATTTCCAAGGCAAGGTTAGCTGGATGGCTAACTGCCTGCG